>NZ_JALUYR010000057.1 GCF_027012695.1 Thermococcus sp. | reverse complement strand
ACCTTCATGCTGGCGGATGGAGTGATTCCCTCCAACGTGAAAGCTGGCTACCTGGCGCGCCTGCTGATAAGGAAGAGCATAAGGCACCTCAGAGAGCTCGGCCTTGAGATACCGCTGGCTGAGATAGTTGCGATGCACATAAAGGAGCTTTCCCCGACGTTCCCCGAGTTCAAGGAGATGGAGGACGTAATACTCGACATAATCAACGTCGAGGAGAAGCGCTACCAGGAGACTCTCAAAAGGGGAAGCGAGCTTGTGAAGAGGGAGATAGCGAAGCTCAAGAAGAAGGGCATCAACGAGCTCCCGCTGGAGAAGCTCATACTCTTCTACGAGAGCCACGGCTTAACGCCGGAGATAGTGGCTGAGGTTGCTCAGAAGGAGGGAATCAAAGTTCACATACCGGACAACTTTTACACCCTCGTTGCCAAGCAGGCCGAGAAGACGGAAAAGAAGACGGCTGGAGAATACGTGGTGGACTTCGAGCTCGTCAAGGATTTACCTGATACGAGGACGCTCTACTACGAGGACCCCTTCATGAAGGAGTTCGACGCTGAGGTGCTTAAGGTAATAGACGACTGGGTTGTTCTTAACCAGACGGCCTTCTATCCTGAGGGTGGCGGTCAGCCCTACGACACCGGAATTCTGGAGGTCAACGGCGAGGAGGTTAAGGTGACCAACGTCCAGAAGGTCGGGAAGGTCATCCTGCACAGGGTCAAGAGGCCGGAGCTCTTCAGGGAAGGGACCAAAGTTCACGGTCGGCTCGACTGGGAGAGGAGAATCCAGCACATGCGCCACCACACGGGAACGCACGTCCTCATGGGTGCCTTAGTGAGGGTTCTCGGAAAGCACGTCTGGCAGGCAGGTTCACAGCTCCACACCGACTGGGCCAGGCTTGATATAAGCCACTACAAGCGCATAACCGAGGAGGAGCTCCGCGAGATAGAGCGCCTTGCCAACCGCGTCGTCATGGAGAACAGGAAGGTCACCTGGGAGTGGTTGCCTAGAACAGAGGCGGAGATGAAGTACGGTTTCAGGCTCTACCAGGGTGGTGTAGTGCCAGGAAGGGTCATCAGGGTTCTCAAGATAGAGGACTGGGACGTTCAGGCCTGTGGTGGAACGCATCTCCCCAACACCGGGCTGATAGGTCCGATTAAGATTCTTAGAACGGAGCGCATACAGGACGGCGTTGAGCGCATCATATTCGCGGCCGGTGAAGCCGCTATAAACTGGATGCAGGAGACGGAGAGGCTCCTCAAGAGAACCGCCGAAATCTTCCGCGTTCCTCCGGAGAAAGTGCCCGAGACGGCGGAGAGGTTCTTCAACGAGTGGAAGGAGGCAAGAAAGGAGGTCGAGAAGCTGAGGAAAGAGCTCGCTAAACTCCTCGTCTACGAGCTTGAAAACAGGGTTGAGAAAGTTGGCGAAATTGAGTTCATAGGTAAAGTCGTTGAGGGAACTATGGACGACCTCCGCGAGGCAGCGAACAGGCTCAGGAAGGAGAGGCGCGTTATCGTTCTCATAAGCAGGGAGGGACACTTCGTCGTGGCCGTTGGCGATGGCCTTGACCTCAAAGCTGGCGAGCTGGCGAAAGTGGTAACGAGTATAGCTGGCGGTGGCGGAGGCGGAAGGAAGGAACTTGCCCAGGGAAGAATCAAGAACCCGCTGAAGGCCGAGGAGGCCATTGAAGAGGTGAAGAAGAGGCTCGGCTGAGCTTTCCTTCTTTTATCCTTCGAGGTGTCCAAAATCAAGGTCAAGACCCTGACGCGGGAAATCGTCTCCCTCACTCAAGAACTCGGCCTGAGAGCCGTTCCAGAGTATAGAACGCCGGACGGAACGCGGATAGACGTGGCTATCCTAAACGGTGAACAAAGGCTCCTCGCCATCGAGCTTGAGGCCTCTTTCAAGTGGTTTCCCCAAAGGTTGCTCTACGATGTTGTTAAGGCTCATAGAGCCGGCTTTCCTGAGCTGTGGGTGGTTTCCAACTTCAGCCCAAAGCCGGGATGGATAGTAAACTACGCCGACGAACTTGGAATTCAGTTGAGGATTCTGGAAGAAAAAGAAGTTACGGGGGAGATTAAAGTCCTGTCGGCTCGTCTATGAAGAAAACGTCAAGGTCAAAGCGTTCCCTCAAAAGCCCCATCAGAGCTTTGACGCCGAGCGTTTCGGTTTTATAGTGACCCGCCACCAGAACGCTCTGGGGCAAATCCACTGCCGTCAGGTAGTCGGCGTGTCCAAATTCGCCGGTTATTAAAATGTCTATGCCCTTTCTGTAAGCCTCCTCAAGGGCGAACGCTCCAGCCCCGCTGACGGCTCCGACGGTTTTGATTTCCCTCTTCCCGAACTCGTAGGTTTTAACTGTCGTGTCGAGCTTCTCCGCTATTATCTGTGCCACCTTCTCGATTGGCTGTGCCTCCTTAAACTCCCCCCAGAAGCCTATGCTCAGTCCTTTGTACTCGCCGAAGGGTCCCGTTGGTTCCAGCCCGAGGAGCTTTAAAAGCCCAACGTTGTTTCCAACCTCTGGATGTGCATCCAGCGGAAGGTGAGCGACGTAGAGGTTTATTCCACTCTCTATGATGGCCTTCAGTCTTTTGTAGTGTATTCCCGTGATGTAGTTCAGCCCGCCCCAAATCATGCCGTGGTGTACAATAAGCATGTCGGCCTTCCCTTTAACGGCCCTTTCGATTGTTCTCAGGGTGGTGTCCACGGCGAAGGCTACCCTTTCAACCTCTTCCTTCCCCTCAACCTGCAGGCCGTTGCTCGACTTGTCTGGATAAGCCGAAATCTGTAGGTACTCGTCGAGGAATGCAACAAGCTCGTCGCGGTTCATCTGCATCACCCATTCACTTGGTGAATTATTCACTAACTGAATACCTCCACAAACCCTTTTAAAACCCAGCCCTACATCGAGCGAGAGGTGTCGTTATGGGCGAGTTTGAGAGGGCCGTTGAGGAACTCGCGAGGCTGATTATGGACGGAAAAATCAAAAGCAGGGAGGAACTCAACCGCTGGAAGATTAAGGTCGCGAGAAAGTATCATCTCTCAAGGATTCCGGGCAACTCCGACATCTTAAAGGCAATCCCCGGGGAGGAGCGCGAGCGCTTCAGGGATTTGCTCAAGAGGAAGCCCACGAGGACGATAAGCGGAGTTGCTGTTGTTGCTATGATGACCAAACCCTTTCCCTGTCCCCACGGCAGGTGTATCTACTGTCCCGGCGGGCCTGCTGTCGGTTCCCCCCAGAGCTACACCGGAAGGGAGCCTTCGGCTTTGAGGGCCGTCCAGAGTGCATATCACCCTTACATAATCATGATGAGAAGGTTAAAACAGCTCACCGACATAGGCCACGACGTTGACAAGGTCGAGGTTATAATTCAGGGTGGGACTTTTCCCGCTGTGGACCTCGATTATCAGGAGTGGTTCGTCAAAGAGGCTTTCAAGGCGATGAACGACTTTCCATATTTCAAGGACATTGAGAACCTTGAAGAGAAGCTTATAAGGCTGATTGTGAAGAAAGACGAGTCGGTTTTCGAGGAGGACCCAAAGTTCAGGGATGCTTGGCTCAAAACCCACAGGAAGCCCTACTACTACCTTGAGGACGAGCAGAGGAAGAACGAGAAGGCCAGGGTTAGAATGGTGGGTTTGACCATAGAGACGCGCCCCGACTGGGCCTTTGAGAAGCAGATAGACAGAATGCTCCGCTTTGGAACGACGAGGGTAGAACTAGGAGTTCAGACGATTTTCAACTTCATCCACGAGAGGACAAAACGGGGCCACGGCGTCGAGGAGATAGTTAAAGCCACGCAACTCCTTCGCGATGCGGGTTTGAAAATCAACTACCACATAATGCCCGGTTTGCCGGGAAGCAACTTCGAGAGGGACTTATACACCTTCAGGACGATATTCACGGATTCTCGTTTCCGCCCGGACATGCTGAAAATCTACCCGACGCTCGTTACAAGGGATGCCCCCCTCTACCGCTGGTGGAAGGAGGGCAAATACAGGCCTTACCGCACGGAAGAGGCAGTTGAGTTGCTCGTCGAGGCCTACAAGCTCTTTCCCAAGTGGGTAAGGGTAATGAGAATCCAGCGCGACATACCGGTTCAGCTCATCGTTGACGGGGTAAAGCACTCCAACCTCGGGCAGTTGGTCTTCAACGAGCTGATTAAGAGAAACATAAGACCGAGGGAGATTCGCTTCAGGGAAGTCGGTCATCAGATGGAGAAGTTTGGAGTTGAGCCCGAAATCGAGCACATAAAGCTCCTCCGCGAGGATTACGATGCCGCTGGTGGTAGGGAGATATTCCTCAGCTTTGAAGATACCAAGAACGATATCCTGATAGGGTTCTTGAGATTGAGGATTCCGAGCGAAAAAGCTCACAGGAAGGAGATAAACTGCTGTCCTTCGGCAATAGTCAGGGAGCTCCACGTCTACGGCCCGCTCGTGCCGATTGGAGGGAAGCCGCGCTATGAATGGCAACACAGAGGTTACGGAAGGGAACTTTTGAATGAAGCTGAGAGGATAGCGAGAGAGGAGTTCGACGTGAAGAAGATGTTGGTCATAAGTGGCGTGGGAGTCAGAGAGTACTACAGAAAGTTCGGCTACCGGAAG
Organism: Thermococcus sp.; assembly: GCF_027012695.1. GTDB lineage: Archaea > Methanobacteriota_B > Thermococci > Thermococcales > Thermococcaceae > Thermococcus. The sequence goes on along the minus strand of NZ_JALUYR010000057.1, from coordinate 65,640 downwards.
AACGGCCCCTACGTTGCTAAAAGGCTCGATAAGGATTATGCAAACTATAAAAAGAGCAAAGAGTTCGACGCCCACCTGAACACTTAACTGGAAGCCAGGATTTCCTCCTCCAGTGCCCGGAGCTGGGCCCGTTTTACGGCCTCCTCATGCGCCTGATCACCCTGCCTTCCCTTTACTCTTCTGGACAGCTCCAGTAGTGCATCCTCCGGCCCGTAACAGATGAGAACATCCCCCGGAAGGATTATGGTGTCGCCCCTTGGTGCCCCAATATAAACTTCGCCATTCTTTGTTTTCCTGTAGATTCCGAGGACGAGGATCCCTTCTTTGTCGAGTTCAAGTTCTCTTAGACTTTTGTTGGCGAGCCAGCTGTTGGGTTTGACTTTTATCTGGGAAATTGAGTAGCCGTGGGTTATTCCTAAAAGCTGGGTGTAGTCGTAAACCCTCAGCTCCGGGAAGGCCCGCTGGAGGAATCTCCGGATCCATTTCCGCATCCAGCGGTCAACTGTTTTTGAGGTGAACACTATGTAGAGCACGATGAGGCTCATTATGAGTATGAGCAGGTAGCCGGTTGCCTCCCTGCGCCCCTTTCCGAGAAAGGTTAAAACCAGCGTTGCTATGACGGAGGTTATTCCGGCGCTTCCAAGGAAGATTAGCAGCCTTATGATCTTCCTCCTCGCGGGGTGGGAGACGACGTACTCGCTCTCGCTCGTTGTGAATCCCGTTCCGGAAAAGGCAGACTGGGCCTGGAACGAGGCAACTTCCCGTGAGAGGCCTGTCATCTCAAGGGCTATGGCCCCTATCCGGACTATAATCAGAGACAGCGTAATGGCCAAAATTAAAGAAATGAGGGTTATCAGGGCTCCTCACCCCTTTGCCGCTTTCCGGGTTGCCTCGTACTCGGCCTTGGCGCTCAGGGCTATTACCATGAAGTTGACCCCGCTCATTATCAGATCGAGTGAGACGAAGAGTCCAACGGCCCACAGGCTGGACCAGGGCCACTGGAGGACTATCATCAGGCCGAGGAGCATCGTCAGTACTCCGGAGAGGCTGAGCAGGGCCCACTGGTTGACGTCCTTGTTCTGGAAGGCTATGGCGATCCTTATCGCGCCCACTATTATGAGCGAAAGCCCGAGTATCAGAGTGAAGATCGCCGTCGCCAGCACCGGGTTCTCGAGGGTCGCTATACCACCGATGATGTATATCAGCCCCATCGAGACGTGGAGCATCCTGCTCTTCCATCCGCTGGCCTTGAGCAGTCCCTGAATTACCTGGAGTGTTCCTCCCACGAGCATGAAGGCCCCGAATATTGCCACGCTGGTTATGCTCACAAGCGGGAGCATCAGCAGTCCCGCGAAACCCAGGGTTACGAACACTATGCCCAGACCGAACAGCCAGGCCCAATTCTTCCCAACGTCTCCGTACGACACACCTGATCACCCCATACTATTCTCACATCATGTTACTAAAATCCTTTAAAAACTTTTCTCGAAAAGTTTTTTTCCCGAGTAAAACTTTTAAGAGTTGAAGCGAAGGGGAAATGGTGGGATCGTTGAAACGCCCGAGACCCTCCTACGAGACGTCCTTTCGCATTAAGGTTGGTCTGATCGCGGTGGTCTTTGGAATCGCCCTATTCATGGCCGTCTATTATCCCCTGATCTCCCACGAGGTCAACCCCTTCGACGTTGCTGCCCCCAAAGGGAGGATAGTCATCGCGAGAAACCTGACCATTGGAAACATCAGCTACACCAACGCCGTCGTTATGGATTCTCGCAACAACCTCCTAGTTCTGAAGGGTAACGACGATGCTGGGGACACGCTCACGATGGAGGTAATCACCCCCGGCTGGTGCCTTGACTTCTGGGCCTGGGAAGGATCCCGGGGCTGGCGGCTCCGGTACAACTGCTCCCGCAGAATTGAGATAAGCGAGTACGCCTTCAGGAGGGTCCCGACCCATGAGGCTACCGAGATCCTCTACTGGTACCTTGAGTCCGGATACGCCATAGTTTTCCACAAAAACGGGCCGGTTGAGAACTACGAGACCGTCAACTTTACGGTCACCTACGGTGGTGATAGGGGTGAGGGTTCGTTCAAGGTGGCCCTGGGTTAGGGGAGTGAAGCTCTCCTACGAATCCTCCTACGCTCTGAAGGTCATAGCAATCGTCCTTCTGGTCTCGGGAGTTACCCTCTATCTCATTCTCAGTCCGATCATCACCCACAGGCAGGTCCCCTTTGGGGTGGCCGCACCCAAGGGACAGATCATCCTCCTCAATAACATAACCCTCGGCGACCGCACCTGGGAGAACGCCGTTGATCTGGGGAAGGTTCTGATACTCATGGGGAGCGAGAACTACGGCAACTCGGTCCAGCTGGAGCTGAGGACAGGCGGCTGGTGCATGGACGTTGTCTACTGGAACGGAAGCGACTATTTCGTCGGTGAAAGGTGCACGAGGAGAACCTCAATCTCGCGGTATCTATTCGTTGTAACCAGCTCCTTCTACTGGTACCCCGAGGGTGGCTATCATCTCATCCTCTATAAGCCCCAGGAGAGGCCGCGCAATTACGAGCTCGTCAACTTTACGGTCACCTACGGGCCAAAATCGGACTGGGGTGCCCTTATAGTGGCCTATCCCAAAAAAGAAAAGAAATCAAACCCTTAACTCGGGGTTGTTCTTCATCGAGCGGGCCCCGAGGGAGAGCGCTATGAAGCTCAGTCCGGCAACTATCAGCTCGATGGATACGAAGATGCCGATAATCCAGGGACTCCATTCGGGCCAGTTGGCCAGTATCATGACGCCAATGAGAAAGTCCACGGCACCGGAGAAAACTACCAGTCCGCCGTTCTGAACCCTTGAACCCGCCAGGACCTTGACTATTCCGAAGACGAAGTAGGCCCCGCCGAGGATGAAAGTCAGTACCCGCGCCGACAGGAGCGGTTCCTCGAGCATCGTGAAACCGGCTATGATGTACAGGATTGCCAGAAGGATGCCCATCATACGCTGAACTCCGCTCTGGTTGCCGGCGAATATGGAGATCCCAATCGTCACGAAACCGCCTATCATGAGGAAGACCCCGAAGACCGAGATACTGGCCAGCGTCACGAAGGGCAGTATGCCGAGACCGACCATTCCCAGGATCAGAAGCACGACTCCAAGCAGGAGGTACCACTGCCAGTGCGCCATGATCCCCTCCAGTTTTCTCCTCGCCATCTCTTCCCTGTACCGTCCGTACTCCTCGGCGGTTAATGGTTCCTCCCCGTTCTCCATGCGCATACCCCCTTATCGTTATCCAGATATGTGTCAGCCCTGAACATAAAAACATTTCGCTGTCCAGAGATGATCATGCCGATGGATTTTTAACCGGGCCGTTGAGTGGCTCACATGCGCTTCAAGGCAAAACCATTTACCGAACCCGTCTCCTTCAAATGCCTCCACTGCCTCGACTGCTGCAAGGGGAGGCACGTCTACCTGACGCTGAAGGACGTGGAGCGAATAGCCCGGGCCGGTCACGATCCTGAGGACTTCGTTACCCTCTCGATCGAGGGCAACCGGATACGCTTCGTTCTAGCTATACGGGAGTGGGACTTGGGCTGCGTCTTCCACGATCCGGAGACGGGAAGGTGCAGGATCCATCCCGTGAGACCCCTGATATGCAGGATCTATCCATTCATGGTCTCGAGAAAACCGCTTGGCGTTGAGGGAGAGAGACCCTTAGAGTATAAAGGCCAAAGGCTGTGGCTCTACTACGACGAGAGCTGTCCCGGAATAAACGCCGAGGAGCCGGAAACGGTTATAACTCCCGAAGAAATAGCCGAACTAGGTCTCGAATTTGAGAGGGAATTTGAGCAGACCGACCTCGATGGTTTTGTGAGTCTGCTCGAGGAACCGGGCGGTGAGAACGATGGCTGAGTCCCTCAGGTACAGGCGCGCCTCATCATGGGAGTACGATCTGATACTCCGCGAGGCCGAGAAGTACGGTGATCTTAAGCATCACACCTTCGCCGTAGTAGAGGGACGCTTTAGAGACGTCTACGCCGTCAACGAGAGGGTCTGGGCCGGGATAGAAAATCTTCGCACGAAGCCCTACTCCTATGGCACCTTCGTCGGCACGATAAAGGTGGACAACCTCGTGGAGAGGTTCTACCCCAACGTCGAGTTCTTTCACTTCGTTGACGTCAGGAGAAACTATGTCGTGTTGACCCCGAAGGCCGGCTTCCTCTTCACGACAGGGAAAGATGTGCCGAGGAGCGGGGTTAGGAGATACAACTGGCAGGGAACGAAGAGGCTCGTTGTTCTTGACGAGAACGGCATAATCCTCGGCGTGGGCAGGATAAATCCGAACAGTAAGAAAAAATTCATCCTGAACGTCACCGACATTGGCGAGTTCCTGAGGAGGGAGCGGTAGCTTTTCTTACCTGACGTAATCTTTTTAAGTCCTTTTGCGTAGAGCTTAATGATAACCACAGGTTACTAAAGGGGGTGATTCCATGGTGCCCAGGGTTAAGACAGGGATCCCAGGAATGGACGAGGTACTCCACGGAGGAATTCCTGAGCGGAACGTGGTTCTCCTCAGCGGCGGGCCGGGAACCGGGAAGACCATATTCTCCCAGCAGTTCCTATGGAACGGTCTCGGGATGGGCGAGCCGGGAATATACGTGGCCCTCGAGGAGCACCCGGTTCAGATCAGGCAGAACATGGCCCAGTTTGGCTGGGACGTGAGGAAATACGAGGAAGAGGGTCTGTTTGCGATGGTTGACGCCTTCACGGGGGGAATCGGCAAGAGCAAAGAGTACGAGAAGTACATCGTCAGGGACATAACGGACATTAGGGAGTTCATAGACGTCCTCAGGACGGCCATAAAGGATCTGAACGCAAAGCGCGTTGTCATAGACTCCGTTACGACACTCTATATCAACAAGCCCGTCATGGCGAGGAGCATAGTGCTGCAGCTCAAGAGAATTCTGGCCGGACTGGGTGTCACGAGCATCTTCGTCAGTCAGATAAGCGTCGGAGAGAGGGGTTTTGGCGGACCGGGCGTTGAACACGGCGTTGATGGAATAATCCGTCTCGACCTCGACGAGATCGACGGTGAGCTTAAGAGAAGCCTCATAGTCTGGAAGATGCGCGGAACCAGCCACTCCATGAGGAGGCACCCCTTTGAGATAACCGACAGGGGAATAGTGGTTTATCCCGACAAGGTCCTCCGGAGGGGGAGGATAGTCGATGTTGAGTGAAGGAGGTGGTACGATGGAGGTTCCGCTGAACCCGGTTGGAAGGGAGGAGATACACCGGCTTGAGAGCATACTCCTCTTCGCGACCCTGTTCAGACCCGAGGTCATAGAGCTGATCAGAGACCCGAGGGAGAGGCTGACTTGGGTTGACAGCCTGGCGGTAGCGGCTGGAGCGCTGGCCAGGGAGAAGGCCGGAATGAGCATCAGGGAAATAGCCGAGGAGCTCGGCAGAACAGAGGCGACCATCAGGAAGCACCTCAAGGGCGAGACTAAAGCTGGACAGCTCGTTAGGGAGACCTACGAACTGATAAAGGAGGGCAAACTCGATGAGCTTGTCAAGAACGTGGAGGTTCTCGCCAGGGGAGGTCAGCTGATAGCCCTTGAGGAGTACGAGAAGCTCAAGAGGGAGAAGGAAGAGCTCGAGGCCAGGGTGAAGGAGCTCGAGGAGAAGATTAGGGAGCTTGAGGAGGAGAACCACCAGCTGAAGGCGAAACTCGAGAACGTCAGAGCAATACTGAGGGATGCCCTCGAGCGGATAAAGAAGATAGAGGAGCTCATCTGAGCTCTATCCGTTTCCATTCTTTCTCAGGCTCTCTTCCCATGTCATTATCATGTGGGTAAATGTCTCGTCGTCCTCCTCAATTCCGCGCTTTATCTCGCTGACGTGGGCGTACTTTGCCCTGAACTGCTCGAGGATGTAGTCAACGGCCTTCTCAGGGTCGGCCTTCGTTCCGCAGGTGTAGACGTCCAGAGCCGCGTAACCCTTTTCAGGCCAGGTGTGAACCGATATGTGACTCTCGGCGACGATAACGACCCCGCTGACACCCTTAGGAGAGAACCTGAAGAAGTAGCTGGCCTTTATCTCCATGTTGCCAACCTTCGCGGCGTCTAGGAGTATATTCCTCACCCTGTCAGCGTCACCGAGGATCTGGGGATCGCAACCCGATGCCTCAACAACGTAGTGGAACCCGATGGTCTCGATCTCGCTCATGGCCCTCACCTCCTCCTCTCCCTATTTCAAACCCTTTTTAAAGTTAAGCCCCGAAGCGGAGAGACGTAAACCGGCCGATTTGACTTTTAGCTTCTCCAAACTGGGCTGGAATTGATTGAACAGAAACTTATTGGTTGTTCTTTGAATTTCCCGCGAGGTGCTCGCCAAATGACCTCAATCCCGTTTCTGGCCGGTTTTCTCCGGGCCGGCTTTAAGGGATGAACCACTAATTTTAAAACCCATACCCTCAACTAACCACGATTTGTAAAAACTAGCGTGGGGTGAAGTTATGCCAAAATCCAGGACCGGGGAAAAGTCCCCATCTGGAGGGATGGGGTCGAGAAAGCGGAAACTCCTTGGGTTTCTCGCGGAGATGGATTACAGGAAGATGATAACCTACCCGCTGGCCGTGTTCATCCTGGCCCTCATTCTGGTGGCGGTCAACTTCCCACCCCTGGGGATAGACCTCAGGGGCGGTGTCGTGGTTACCGCCTACGGTGTTGACGCCAATCCTGACCAGCTGGCCAGGGAACTCAGCCAGCGACTCGGTGTTGAGGTGAGAGTTGAGAGTTTCACCGGCGTCGACACCAGAGGAGTCAGGGTATACGCTCCCGTTGGAACCGATCCGACGGATATAATCAAGGTGATGAAGGAGAAGTACCCCAACGCCCAGTACACACACAGCGAGGTTCAGCCGACCTTCGGTGAGATGGCCCAGAGGCAGGGAATAAAGGCCATAGTCCTAGCGTTCATAGCGATGGCCGTGGTGGTGTTCCTGTTCTTCAGGGATCCAGTCCCCTCGATGACAATAATCTTCTCGGCCCTCTCAGACATGACGATAGCGATAGCCCTGATGGGAATCTTTGGCATAGAGCTCACCACCGCCACGATAGCGGCACTGCTGATGCTCATCGGTTACACCGTTGACAGCAACATACTCCTCACGACCAAGCTCCTCCGGAGGAAGGAGGACACGATCGAAGAGGCATATCTCTCGGCGGTTTCAACGGGATTCACAATGAGCACCACCACCCTTGGCGCGCTCCTCGTCCTGTGGCTAATCTCCACCAGTCAAACGATAGACAACATAGCGATAGTCCTCATCTTCGGTCTCCTCGCGGACTTCATGAACACCTGGATTCTCAACGCCGGCGTGCTGAAGTGGTACCTCTCAAGGCCTTCAAGGGGTGGTAGTTCATGAGGAGGAAGACGAAGAGACTTCTCTTGAGCTGGAGGGTTCTGCTGCTCATCATATTCCTCGTCGGTTCGATAGTTACCCTGGCCGTCAGGCCCCTCACCTTTGGAATAGACATCTCCGGTGGTGTCGCGCTCGTTGCCCAGACCGAGCATCCCGTTGACAGCAAGACGATGGAGCTCGTCGTGGATTCCCTTCAGAGGAGGCTCAACACCCTCGGAGTCAGGGAAATAACGATCGAGGCCCAGGGGGATAGAATAGTCCTCGTCAAGGTTGCGAACGTGAGCACGGAGGAACAGGCCAACCAGATAAAGGCGGTAATTGAGAGCCAGGGTGTCTTCTACATGGAGTTTGCCGGCGTGATATTCGGCACCGGGCAGGACATTGAGTATGTGGGCATCTACCAGATAAAGCCCGACAACACCTGGGTGGTTCCCTTCAGGATCTCCAAGAAGGCTGCCGAGAGGTTCGCCAGGCTCGCCTACGGGAAGAAGGGCTGGCCCGTTGATATGTTCCTGGATCCGCCCGCTAACTCCCTGATGGTAGTTCCGGACAGTGTTTACAGGCTCATGAACAGCACCGAGTTCAACGCCGAGGCACCGGAGGCTCCGACCCTGCTGGAAAGGATTAACAGGGCCCTTAACATAAGCGTTGTGGCCTACGCCAACCAGAGCGCTGAGGAGATAAAGCGGCTCGCGGAGGGTAAGGAGAAGGTCGTTCTCGTTGACGTTCCCCAGGAGCTCCAGGCGGGACTTGAGGATCTCAACGTTACCGTTCGCTACGTCCTGAGGAAGCCGGGCGAAACCGATCGCCAGATAATAACCCGGACCCTGGGTCTCTACGGCCCCTACGCCGTCGGAGAGGGTCTCACCGTTGGTGAACCCCAGCAGGACGTCCAGATCACTGGAAGAGCACCGGACAGGCTGACGGCAGAACAGGAGGCCAGGAAGATCTACACCGTTCTCAAGAGCGGTTCCCTCCCGGTGAAGCTCACCGTCGTGGGAATGGAGTTCATCTCGCCCAGACTGGGGAAGAACTTCAAGACCCAGGCCCTGTACGCCGGCATCGGGGCTCTGATAACGGTGCTGCTCATCATATACCTGCACTACAGGAACTGGAAGATAGCCATCCCCGTGGCTTCAACAAGCCTCTTTGAGGTCATAATCATCCTCGGCTTCGCGGCCCTGATCCGGTGGAATCTCGACCTTCCGAGTATAGCAGGTATCATCGCGGCCATAGGTACGGGCGTTGATCAGCAGGTGGTCATAACCGACGAGCTGCTCAGCGGGGAGAGAAGCACGAGGATCACTAGACGTGCCAGCGTTCTCAAGAGAATGGGAAGGGCGTTCTTCGTCATATTCGCCTCGGCGGCAACAACCATAGCGGCCATGAGCTTCCTGCTGGTTTACTTCGTCGGAACGCTCAAAGGATTCGCCTTCACGACGATACTCGGTGTGCTCATAGGAATACTCGTCACCAGACCTGCTTACGCCGAGATAGCCAAATACCTCCTCGGTGAGGACTGATGTTCGTCGTGATAATGGGCGCCGGAAGGGTCGGCTTCCTCGTGGCCAAGATGCTCGAGGAGGACGGCCACGACGTTACCATAATCGAGCTCAACAAGGAGCGGGCAAAGGAACTCTCGATGCAGATAAACGGGCTCGTCATCGAGGGCGATGCCACCGATCCGAAGACCCTCGAGGAGGCCAACATAAAGCAGGCCGATGCTTTCGCGGCCCTAACCGGTAAGGACGACGCGAATTTGCTCGCGTGCATCCTGGCGAAGCACCTGAACCCGAAGATAAGGACATCCCTCAGGATAGGCAACCCCAAGAACAGAAAGATATTCGAGGAGGTAACCGACCTCAAGCGGTACTTCGACTTCGTTATCTCCCCCGAGGAGATAGCGGCGGAATACATAAGCAGGAACATAACGACGCCGGGCTTCAACAGGGTGCTGTTCCCGAAGGAAGGTGCCGAGATAGTCAAGTTCGATATAGACGAGAACAGTGAGATAGCTGGGAAGCTGGTGAAGGAACTCGATCTGCCCAAAGACGCGCTCATAATAGCCGTCTACGACGAGAAGGGCAACCTCATCATACCCTCGGGTGATACGAAACTCCCCGAGAGGGGCCAGGTGATAGTCTTTGCCAAGAACAGCGCCCTGGAGGGCCTCAAAGCCCTTCTTGAAAAACGGAAGTCGGAGGAGGAAGACTCGGGTTAACGGCCGGACGGTTCATCCCTTTTTTATCCCCTTCGGTGGCCAAAAACTATTTAAATCCATTAGGGAAGCCAAAGGCGACGTGCAGGGAGGACCTGTTTTAGAGCATCGGGGGGCTAGTCATGGAGGACGTCATCAAGCAGATTGTTGACGCGGAACGGGAGGCAGAGGCCCGCATCGAGAGGGCCAAGGAGGAGGCGAGAAAAATAATCGAGAGGGCCAGGGAAGAGGCCAAGCTCATCGAGAAGGAGATCATCGAGAGCGCCGAAAGGCAGGCCCGGGAGCTCGTAGAGAAGGCCCGCCTCGAGGGTGAGGAGGAGGCGAAGAAGATACTCGAAGAGGGCGAGAGGGAGATTGAGGAGCTCAAGATCCGGGCGACCAACAACTTTGAAAAAGCGATCTCCGCGGCGATAGCGATAGTGCGAGGGAGTTAGCATGTTCCGTCCCGAAGAGATGGTCAAGATCGAGGTAATAACGCTCAACAGGTACAAGGACGCGCTCCTGACGTACCTCCACGAGAAAGGAGCGGTAGAGATAAGGGAGCTTGACGTAAAGGTGGCCCAGAGGGACTCTCCTAACGAATACCATCGGAAGGCAGCGTCCTACAGCATAACCATCTCCCGGCTGGTCGAGTTCCTGGCGGCTCACCTCAGGCGAAAGGGAGGGGGCATAAAGGAGTTCTTCTTCCCCCCTGAGAGGAAAAAGCGGAAGTACAGGTACGAGGGCATTGAGAAGCTTATAAAAGATGTGGAGGAGTTCCTGTCGAGGGTGGAGCCCCAGGTGAAGGCGGTCGAGGGGAAGATAACCTCCATCCAAACGGAGATGGAGAGAATAAAGGGCGAAATAGCCGTTCTTGAGCTCCTCTCTGGACTCAACATTGACGTTTCCTACCTCCGCCCCACGGATATGCTCGAGATAGTCGTCGGAACCGTTGATCGGAATAAATTCAAGCCCCTCGTTGAGGAAATACGGAAGGCAACCGGTGGAAGAGTCGTTGTCGTTTCCAGGGACCTTAAGGATCGGGTTTTAGCGGTCTTCGTCTTCCTCAAGAGGGATCAGGATAGAGTCAACCCGATACTGGCCAAGTACTCCTTCGAGAGGATCGAGGTTCCTGAGGGGAAGGGCACCCCTGAAGAACTGATAAAGGCCTACCGGTCGAAGCTGAAGGAGAAAGAAAAGGAACTCGAGAAGGCCAAAAAAGATGCCGAGAAACTCGCCGAAAGACACTACGACGACGTTGTGTTCTACCACGAACTCGTGGAGAACGAGCGCGATAAGGCGACGGTTCTGCCGATGCTCGCGAGGACCAACATGACCTTTGCCCTAACCGGCTGGCTTCCGAGGGTGAGAGTACCGGAGATCCTGGAGGGCATAAAGCGGATCACCCGTGGTAAAGCCTACATCAACGTGCGCGAGCCAACCGATGAAGAACTGGAGGAGATCCCGATAAAACTCAAGAACCCCTGGTGGGCAAAGCCCTTCGAGATGCTCACCGAGATGTACGGCGTTCCGAGGTACGATGAAATAGACCCGACACCGATAATAACCTTCACATACTCGTTCTTCTTCGGCTTCATGCTCACCGACTTCATGTACGGCCTCATACTGGCGATAATCTCCGCCCTTCTCGTCAAGGGTCACAAGAAGTTCAACGACGGCACCTACAAGTTCTCCTACACGCTGCTCGTCAGCTCTATATTCACCATGATCATGGGCGCGATATTCGGCAGCTACTTCGGCAACGCACTTGATTTAGCAGGATTCCACGTTCCGCGCGTCTGGGACACCTTCAAGGACGCCCTCGTCGTCCTTCAGCTGGCGCTCGCGATAGGTCTGGCGCACCTCTTCACGGGCTATACCATAGGCTTCATAGTAAAGCTCAAGAACGGCGACGTGAGGGGTGCCGTTCTCGACCAGCTCTCCTGGATGCTCATTATACTCGGAATAGTCGCCTTCGTCCTTGGAAGCAACAGCCCAAGCGGTTCGATGATAGCCAAGGCCCTCTTCGGAGTCGGCCTGGTGCTCTTCGCGATAGGTGAGGTGGTCAGCAACGGCGGACTGGCGGCACTTCTCATAATCTCGGACTTCTTCGGCTTCGTGGGCAGCTGGCTCAGTTACGCCCGTTTAATGGCGCTGGCTTTGGCGACGGCAGGAATAGCGATGGTCATCAACATCCTCGTCCAGATGATATGGGGCGTTTCGATAGGCCCCGTTCCAATAGGCATAGTCATCGGTTTGATCCTCTTTGTCGGCGGCCAGCTCTTTTCGGTCGCCATCAACGCCCTCGGGGCGTTCGTCCACTCGCTCCGTCTCCAGTACGTGGAGTTTTTCGGAACGTTTTACTCGGGTGATGGTAAACCCTTCGAGCCCTTCAGGGCAAAAAGAGAAGTCTCTGAGCTGGAGTTTGAAGCTTAAGGAGGTGTGTGAAAGATGGACCCAATAGTTTACGTATCCCTTGGAGCGGCCCTCGCGGCCGGTCTCGCCGGAGCGGCTTCGGCCTTTGGCGTTGGTATTGCAGGTGCAGCGGCTGCAGGAGTCGTTGCCGAGGACGAGAAGAACTTCAAGAACGCCCTGATACTCGAGGGTCTGCCAATGACCCAGAGTATCTACGGCCTCATTACCCTGTTCCTCATCCTGATGGTCTCTGGAATCCTCGGCGGCGGCTTCAAGTTCACCGCGGACAACCCGGACAACATAGTCAAGAGCGCCATACTCCTTGGAGCAGGCCTCACCGTCGGCCTCACCGGCCTTTCGGCCATACCGCAGGGCATCATAGCCAGCGCCGGCATCGGTGCCGTTGCCAAGAACCCGAAGACCTTCACCCAGGGCATCATCTTCGCGGCGATGGCCGAGACCATGGCCATCTTCGGTCTCGTTGGCGCGCTGATCATGATCGTCACCGGAGTCGGCTTCTGACTCCGCCGGCTTTCTTTAATTCCAAGGGGGAAGGAGGATGGAAGGGGCAGAGCTGATCATCCAGGAGATAAACAGGGAGGCGGAGCAGAAGATACAGTACATACTCAGCGAGGCTCAGAAGGAGGCCGAGAGGATAAAGGAGGAGGCCAGGAAGAGGGCAGAATCGCGGGCCGAGTGGATACTCAGGAAGGCCAGAACGCAGGCCGAGATAGAGAAGCAGAGGATAATAGCCAACGCCCGCCTTGAGGTCAGGAAGAAGCGCCTCCAGGTTCAGGAGGAGCTGATTAGGGAGGTTCTCGAAGCGCTTCGCGAGAGGCTTGCGGAACTGCCGGACGATGAGTACTTTCCGATTCTAATCGACCTCACGGCAAAGGCCGTCGAGGAGATCGGAAGCGATGAGGTGGTCATCCGCTCCAACGAGAGAACTCTGGGGCTGATACTCGCCAGGATGGAGGAGTTCGGAAAGGCGCTTGCAGAGAAGCTCGGGAAGGAAGTTCGGATCAGCCTGGGCAAGCCCGTGAAGACCATAGGCGGTGTTATAGTCGAGACCCCGGACGGGACAGTCAGGGTGGACAACACCTTCGAGGCCAGGATGGAGCGGTTTGAGAGCGAGCTCAGGGCCGAGATAGCTAGGGCTCTCTTCGGGTGAGGGGAATGGAAACCGGAGCCGTTAGCGGAATACTCAACACGACCCTGGCGCTCATATTCACCTGGGTTGGTTACAAGACCTCCAAGATCATCTACAAGTACACTCCCTACTCCTATCCCAACGCCAGGATAAAGGCAATGGAATCGAAGCTCCTGACGGAGCAGAGGTTCAACGAGCTCGCAGAGAGCAGGAACCTTCAGAACTTCATCGTTAACCTGGAGGACACCGACTACAGGGACTACCTGGCGGAGGTTCAGGAACCGGACGTCGAGTCGGTGGAGAAGGCCCTTGAGAAGGCACTCGCGGGGACCTATGAACTCATGGCCAGGATACTCCCCCGGAGGGTCAGTCCCTTCTTCAGGCTCCTCCTGGAGGAGTGGGACGTCAGAAACATCACGAGCGTCGTCAAGGCCAAGCTCGCCGGGGAGCCGGCAACCGACTACATAGTCGAGATCGGCCCGATGCTCCCAAAGGTCAAGGCCATGGCGGAATCAAAGAGCATGGAGGAGATACTCGTCATCCTCGAGGGCACTCCCTACGAGGAACCCTACCAGAGGCTCCTCCTCGGCGAGATAGACGTCAGGACCTTTGAAACCGAGCTCTACAGGATGTACTACGGCAAGCTGCTTAACTATGCGCTCTCGAAGAAAGAAGAAGAACGAACGATCCTGGAGGAGTTCGTCCGGCTCAGGATAGACAGGATGAACATACTGACGGTGCTCAGGGGTAAGGTGGCGAAGCTTTCGGCCGAGGAGATAAGGCCAATGCTCATCCCGGGCGGAAGCGTCAAACTCGACCCGCTCCTTCACGTAGAGGACCTGGGCATGGCCCTGGCAGAGCTTGACTCCACCAGGTACGGCCCCGTCATCAGGGACGTTAGGGAGGAGGTCGAGAGAGACCTCGGGGTACTCGAGAGGGCCCTTGAGGGTTACATCATCGAGAGGATGAACGAGCTCAACAGATTCTATCCCCTCAGCGTGGCCACGCCGCTGGGCTACGTACTCCAGAAAGGCAGAGAAGTGAAAAAGCTCAGGGCCATAGCAAAGCTTATCAGCGACGGCCTCCCACCGGAGAGGATAAAGGAGCTCGCGGGTGATGTCGCATGAAGATAGCCGTTCTCGGCGACAGGGACACCGCCCTCGGCTTCAAGCTGGCCGGTGCCCATGAGGTTTACGCTTTCGATGATACTCCACTGGAGATGGAGAGACTGAAGAACAAACTGGGGGAGCTCGTCGAGAGGGGAGACGTTGGCATAATCCTGATAACGGAAAGCTTTGCCCGGAAGGTTGAGCTCCCCGATGTTACGCTTCCAATCATCCTTCAGGTTCCGGACAAGTCCGGTTCAAGATTTGGTGAGGAGACGATTAAGGAGATCGTTAGAAGGGCCATAGGTGTCGAGTTGAAGAGGTGAAGAAAATGGGAAGGATAATCCGCGTTACGGGTCCGCTCGTCGTTGCCGACGGGATGAAAGGAAGCAAGATGTACGAGGTCGTTCGCGTTGGAGAGCTTGGACTCATAGGGGAAATCATCCGCCTTGAAGGCGACAGAGCGGTCATCCAGGTCTACGAGGAGACCACGGGCATAAGACCCGGCGAGCCCGTGGAGGGAACCGGTGCCTCGCTCAGCGTTGAGCTCGGTCCGGGTCTCCTAACGGCAATGTACGACGGAATTCAAAGACCGCTTGAGGTTCTTAAAGAGCTCAGTGGTTATTTCATAGCGAGGGGTTTGATGGCTCCCCCCCTGCCCAGGGACAAGAAGTGGCACTTCACACCAACCGTCAAGGTCGGCGACAGGGTCACCGGCGGAGACGTCCTCGGTGTGGTTCCAGAAACCAGCATCATCGAGCATAAAATTCTCGTCCCCCCGTGGGTCGAGGGCGAGATAGTTGAGATAGCGGAGGAAGGCGACTACACCGTTGAGGAAGTCATAGCGAAAGTTAAGAAGCCCGACGGAACCATCGAGGAGCTCAAGATGTACCACAAGTGGCCAGTCCGCGTCAAGAGGCCCTACAAGAACAAGCTCCCGCCCGAGCTTCCGCTCATTACCGGGCAGAGAACCATTGACACCTTCTTCCCGATCGCCAAGGGTGGAACCGCCGCGATCCCGGGCCCCTTCGGTTCAGGAAAAACCGTCACCCAGCACCAGCTGGCGAAGTGGAGCGACGCCCGGGTGGTTGTTTACATCGGTTGCGGCGAGCGCGGAAACGAGATGACGGAGGTTCTCGAGGAGTTCCCCAAACTGAAGGACCCGAAGACAGGGAAACCGCTTATGGAGAGAACGGTTCTCATAGCCAACACCTCCAACATGCCGGTCGCTGCGCGTGAGGCTTCAATCTACACCGGAATCACCATCGCCGAGTACTTCAGGGACCAGGGCTACGACGTCGCTTTGATGGCCGACTCAACGAGCAGGTGGGCGGAAGCGCTCCGTGAAATTTCAGGAAGGCTTGAGGAAATGCCCGGTGAGGAGGGTTATCCGGCCTATCTGGCTTCAAAGATAGCTGAGTTCTATGAGAGGGCCGGTCGCGTCGTAACTCTTGGAAACGAGCCGAGGGTTGGTAGCGTTTCGGTCATTGGAGCGGTTTCACCGCCCGGTGGAGACTTCAGCGAGCCGGTCGTTCAAAACACTCTGAGAGTCGTCAAGGTCTTCTGGGCCCTCGATGCCGACTTAGCCAGGAGGAGGCACTTCCCGGCAATCAACTGGCTGAGGAGCTACTCGCTCTACGTTGACGCAATCCAGGACTGGTGGCACCAGAACGTTGACCCAGAGTGGAGGAAGATGCGCGACACGGCGATGGCCCTTCTCCAGAAGGAGGCTGAACTGCAGGAAATCGTTAGAATCGTCGGTCCGGATGCACTGCCCGACAAGGAGAAGGCCATACTCCTCGTCACCAGGATGCTCCGTGAGGACTACCTCCAGCAGGATGCCTTCGACGAGGTGGACACCTACTGCCCGCCGAAGAAACAGGTTACGATGCTTCGCGTGATCCTCAACTTCTACGAGAAGACGATGGAAGCGGTTCAGAAGGGCATCCCCGTTGACGAGATAGCAAAGCTCCCGGTGAGGGAGAAGATAGGACGCATGAAGTTCGAGCCCGACGTGGAGAAGATCAGGGCGCTCATTGATGAGACCAACGCCCAGTTTGAGGAGCTCTTTAAGAAGTACGGAGCGTGATTGCCATGCCGGGAATGGAGTACTCAACCGTTAGCAAGATTTACGGGCCGCTCATGATCGTCGAGGGCGTTAAAGGAGTTGCCTACGGTGAGGTCGTTGAGATCGAGACACCCACCGGTGAGAAGAGGAAGGGTCAGGTTCTCGAGGCCAGGCTGGATCTCGCGATAGTCCAGGTCTTCGAGGGTACCCGCGATTTAGACGTCAAGAACACCCGCGTTCGCTTCACAGGTGAGACACTTAAGGTCCCCGTTTCAATGGACATGCTCGGGAGGATCTTCAACGGCATCGGCAAGCCCATTGACGGCGGACCGGAGATCATCCCCGAGGACAGGAGGGACGTTCACGGTGCGCCACTTAATCCCGTCGCCCGTGCCTACCCCAGGGACTTCATCCAGACAGGTATTTCGGCAATAGACGGTATGAACACCCTTGTTCGTGGCCAGAAGCTGCCCATATTCAGCGGTTCAGGTTTGCCCCACAACATGCTCGCGGCCCAGATAGCGAGGCAGGCGAAGGTTCTCGGCGAGGAGGAGCAGTTCGCGGTGGTTTTCGCGGCTATGGGTATCACCTACGAAGAGGCCAACTTCTTCAAGAAGAGCTTTGAAGAAACGGGCGCAATAGAGAGGGCCGTCCTGTTCCTTAACTTGGCTGACGACCCGGCAATCGAGAGGATCATTACTCCCCGTATGGCCCTTACGGTTGCTGAATACTTGGCTTTCGACCACGACATGCAGGTTCTGGTTATACTCACCGACATGACCAACTACGCGGAAGCTCTGCGTGAGATTTCAGCAGCGAGAGAAGAGGTTCCCGGAAGGCGCGGTTATCCGGGTTATATGTACACTGATTTAGCGACCATCTACGAAAGAGCGGGTCGTGTAAGGGGCAAGAAGGGAAGCATAACCCAGATGCCCATCCTGACGATGCCCGACGACGATATAACTCATCCGATTCCCGATCTGACGGGCTACATCACCGAGGGTCAGATAGTCCTCAGCAGGGAACTCCACAGGAAGGGCATCTATCCACCCATTGACGTTCTGCCTTCGCTCAGCCGTCTGATGAAGGACGGTATAGGTAAGGGAAGAACGAGAGAGGACCACCCGCAGCTCGCCCAGCAGCTGTATGCCGCCTACGCTGAGGGCAGGTCGCTGAGGGATCTCGTCGCGGTCGTCGGTGAGGAAGCTTTGAGCGAGATCGACAGGAGGTATCTCCGCTTCGCGGATCGCTTTGAGCGTGAATTCGTCGCCCAGGGCTACGATGAGGACAGGAGCATCTTCGAAACCCTCGACCTCGGCTGGGAGCTTTTAGCTGAGCTCCCGGAGAGCGAACTCAAGCGCATCAGGAAGGAGTACATCCTCAAGTACCACCCCAAGTACAGAAAGAGGGGCAAATGAGCCCCTCAAAATTTTAACCGGTGGTCGAGATGGCAGAGCTGCTCAACGTGAAACCGACGAGGATGGAACTCCTCAACCTCAAGAGGCGCATCCAGCTGGCCAAGAAAGGACACAAGCTCCTCAAGGACAAGCAGGACGCTTTGATAATGGAGTTCTTCACCATCTACGACGAGGCCCTCAACCTGCGAGGGGAACTCAACCGGAAGATGGAGGAGGCCTTCAGGGCGCTTCGTGAGGCGGAGATTGACGTTGGAACCCTCCGCCTAAAGGAGATAAGCCTCTCGGTGAGACCCAACCGGGAAATCGAGGTCAGGAAGAGAAACGTCATGGGCGTCCCTGTTCCGCTCATCGAAGCCGGTTCCTTCAGGAGGAGCGTCAGGGAAAGGGGCTACGCTTTCGTCTCGAGCTCCGCTAAGGTTGACATCGCGGCTGAGAAGTTCGAGGAGGTTCTCGACCTGGCCGTCCGTTTGGCGGAGGTTGAGGAGACACTCAAGAGGCTCGCCAGGGAGATAGAGGTCACCAAGAGGCGCGTTAATGCCCTTGAGTACATCATCATACCGAGGATGGAAGCAACAGTCAAGTTCATCAAGCAGCGCCTCGATGAGATGGAGCGCGAGAACTTCTTCAGGCTCAAGAGGGTGAAGGCCCTCATTGAAGCCAGGGCCCGGGGAGAGAGCCACTGAAGGCAACCCTTTTATTCCCGGTTTCTTCTTTTCTCTCGGGTGGTGGCATGACGGAGAAGCTGTTTTACAGGAATCCTTACCTCTGGGAGGCGGGGGGCACGGTTCTGGCCGTTGAAAAAGGTAACAAAAGTGCTAAACTCCTCCTCGACAGAACGATATTCTACCCTGAAGGCGGCGGTCAGCCCTCCGACCGGGGGATAATAGCCGGCGAGGGCTTCAGAGTCCTCGTGGAGAAAGTCTACGGTAAAGACGATGTGTGGCACGAGGGGAAGCTCGAGGGCCGCCTCCCGGAACCAGGGGAACCGGTCAGGATGGTTCTCGACGCGGAGTGGCGCTACGAGAACATGAAGAACCACACGGGTCAGCACATCCTTTCCGCGGTCTTCAAGGAGCTGTACGACGCAAACACGACCGGCTTCCGGATATTCGAGGGCTGCAACAAGATAGAGATTGACTACCCCGGCGAGCTGGACTGGGACATGGTTCTGGAGGTCGAGAGGAGGGCAAACGATGTAATCCGGAGAAACCTCCCGGTTCAGGTGGAGGTCTACGAAGAGCTCCCGGAGGAGTTGAGGAAAAACCTCAGGAAAGCGCTCTCCGAGAGGGTGAAGCCGCCCATACGCATCGTCTCGATTCCGGGGGTTGACGTAACTCCCTGCGGCGGAACCCACGTGAGAAGCACCTGCGAAATCGGTTTCATAAAGGTCGTCCGCTTTTATAGAAAGAGCCGGAAGCTCTGGCGGGTGGAGTTCGTTGCTGGAAACAGGGCGCTGAAGTATCTCAAAGAACTTCTCGACGACTACTGGAGGAGCCTTGACGGGATGCCCAACAAGAACAGGCCCCTCTTCGAGCGCGTTGGAGAGCTCAGGGGCGATGTGAAGAGGCTCGAGGCGGAGAAGGATTCCCTCAGGAGGGAGCTCTGGGAGTGGAAGGCGAGGGCTTTGCTGGACAATGCCATGGAAATCGGCGGAATAAGGGTGATAGCACACCTGGAAAAGGCACCTCTGAAAGATGCACAGGCCTTCGTGGTTCATTTAGTGGACAAAAACCCGAATACGGTAGCCCTAATCGCCGGCGAGAACTACGTCATCTTCGCCAAGAACAAAGGGGTCGAGGGTATTTCCATGAACGATCTCCTGAGGGAGGTTCTCTCGAAGACCGGCGGCGGTGGGGGCGGCAGCGAAGTCCTCGCGAGGGGCGGGGGCTTCAGGGCATCACCGGAGGAGGTTCTTGAGCTTGCCCTGGAGGAATTGAGGGGGAGGCTTTCCCCCTGAACTACCCCCCTGATAGGAACCTCTCCTCCAGCTCGCGGTTTATCAGGACGAAGGCCAGGGCGAAGACCACGAGGGCAAGGCCTATGGGCACTATCATCCACCAGGCCATGCTGTATATCGCGTTCTGGCTGAGCACCATCCCCAGCATGGTTCCCCAGTTGAACCCCGGCGCGACCCTGAAGAAGCCCAGTATCGATATCAGTGCGATCACCTTGGGCGCGAAGAGTGAGAGCTGATAGATTAAGTAGGGCCCCACTATCTTCAGTATGTGTCTCCGGAGTATCCACCTCCTGTCGGCGCCGAGACTCTCGGCCGCTGCAACGTATTCCCTGTTGAGTTCGGTCCTGACGATGGCCCCAATGTTCCTGGCTATCTTTCCGAAGAGCAGAAACGCCAGCGCCGGTACAAAGACCCACGCGGGTATGTTTATTCCTGCCCTGTATGACACACTCCCGGTCAGGGGTATGAAGGCTATCATGAATGGTATAAGGGGGATTATCGTGGAGAGCTTCGAGATTGAATCCACGACCGTTCCGACCCTTCCCCCCAGCGATGCCGCCAGGCCCGCGATGGTTCCCAGGATCACCGCCACCACCGCGGTGAGGTATACCAGCACCACCGTTTGCCTCGCTCCCCAGAGGAACGCCGCCCCGACGTCCCTGCCGTAGGTGTCCGTTCCCAGGACGCCGTAGGTGTCGCCCACTATCTTAACGGTTGAGTTCAGCGCACCCTCCACAGTTATCGTGTAAATCCCGTGCTCGGGAACCACCTCACCGCTCCGGTTCACGAAGAACAGCGGCAGCAGGCCCCTTCTGAACGCGGTGTCCTCCATCCTGAATTCCACTCCCCTCCCTTCTGCCACCTCCATCAGCACCTTCCACTGGTATGCGAGGGCGACCTCCCCGGCGGTTCCCCGGTAGAACCTGTAGCTCTCCCCTGAAGGGGTGGTCACAGTTACCGTCACGGGCCTTCCTTCGCTCCCGTTGAACTTCACGATTATGTCCTGGGGTGGCTTTGAGTACCTGAAGTCGTACTCGAAGACCTGAAGGCCGGGCCGGTTCTTTACCGGCGCCAGTTCCTCAGTTGGGGGCAGGCTCTTCCCGAAGATGTTCACCCATGAGGGCGGAACGAGTTTGGGATTGTCCTTCCAGTAGAGGCCGTTGTGCCAGTTCTCTATCTTCTCCTCGTCCACGAGGCAGGGGGCGATGAAAGCCACGATGTTGTATATCACGATAATGGCCACTCCAAGTTTGAGCTTGTTGGCTCTCACTCTCCCTCCCCTCCGGAGCGCGGGTCCAGATGCAGGTACAGGCCCTCCATGACCACCGCGTTGACGAAGTAGAACAGCATCATAACTGCAGTCGCGAAGAACAGAAGCTCCGGTGCGTAGGTAAAGCCGAACCCGTCTCCAACGCGGGTTAGACCGAATGAAATCGCCATCAGATAGCCAAGGTCGTGGATGTTGAATATGACCTCGATGAGCATCATTCCTGTCAGTATCTCCAGGAAGTTGTACGTCGTGAAGGTTAGAAAAGCCGGGAGTGCCGTTTTAAGGAGTTTGAGCATTATCTTTCCCTCGGGCAATCCCCTTGCGACATCGTAGAGCACGTGGTCGCTGCTGCGCTCGTTCACAACAATGTTCCTGACGTTGAAGGCATACTCCCACAGGCTTGAAAACACCAGAGTGAGCACCGGGAGGGCCAGAGCCCTCAGGTAGGTGCCGGTGGACAGGGTTCCGTGCATCTCCGCCCAGTTGATAGTGTCCTCGAAGTCGAGGGGAAACAGGGAGAGCTTCCAGTAGAAGAGGAACAGGAACACCACGCCTATGAACAGGAGGGCATGGCGGAGAATATGGGCGCCAGTACTGAGACAATCTTATCGGCCCACCCCCTGTAATAACCCGCCCTTAGACCCAGAAAAAGTCCTAGGCTCAGGAGAAATATCTCGGTCAGCACGAGGAGGGCGAGGCTCTTCGCAACGAAGGTTTCAGGACTACCTCCCCTCAACCGGGGCGGGTTCGTAAGGAACTTCCAGGTGGCTGAAAAGTAGTCGCCTACCCTGTCCAGCAGACCGCTCCCACTTCTGGGGTAGAACCGGTAGACCTTTCCCGGGTCGTTCTTTTCAATCCGAAGTTCTCCACCTGCTATAACGGTTCCGACAACGAGGAGAGCCAGGAACAGTACCAGGAGGTTCCGCAGGATTGCTCCCGCTACCGCACCCGCTCTGACCATAGTCTCACCGATGGGTGACATAGGTGTACCATTTAAAGCTTTTACCCTACGGGGTAATTTAACTGCCCGGAGAACAAAAACAAGGGCCACGATTCCACGAAGTTAATCCATCAATCTTTGAAAAACGTATCGAGTTTTAACCTGCGGTACACGAGCTTTCTCTGCTCCTTCGGAACCATCGGTCTCTCAAGTTCCCTCTCTGCTCTCTCCCTGCTCATCAGTCCGTACCTCACAAGAGCCGCTATCCTCCTCTGCTCGAAGCTGTGTCCGTGTTTCTCCCAGTAGAGTTCAAGAGCTGGGCCTAAGACGAGGCAGTTGGTTGTATAGCCCGGC
Organism: Thermococcus sp.; assembly: GCF_027012695.1. Taxonomy (GTDB): domain Archaea; phylum Methanobacteriota_B; class Thermococci; order Thermococcales; family Thermococcaceae; genus Thermococcus. The sequence goes on along the minus strand of NZ_JALUYR010000057.1, from coordinate 43,349 downwards.
AGCTCCGGGAACTCGAAGGGGAGCTTTTTCAGGATTTCAAAGCGCTCCTCCTCCGTCATCATCGAAAGGAGCCTTATCTGGGTCACCCCACCGGACATCAGCCGGTATGGGTGGTGGCCGAAGGGAAGCTCGTGGCCCGTAATTATGTACCGGTAGCCGTTTCTCAGTGCGTACTTCCTCAGCTTCTCCATCGTTCGCTTTGAACAGGCCCTGCAGGGGCTCTGGGCCTTTAGGAGGGCCTCGCGGAAGATGTCCGAGTAGTCGTACCTGAGGAGTTTGAACGGAACCCCCAAGTGCTCCGCTATCCTGCGGGCGTTCTCTATGGCCTCCTTTGCCATGAGTCCATGGTCTATCATAACCGCCTCAAGCTCCGGAACTTTGTAGATCTCCTTTGCGAGGTAGAGCGCAACCACGCTGTCCTTTCCGCCCGAGTAAGCAACGACGGCCCTGTCAACTTTCTGCATTACCTCCTCGAGTTCCCTCCTGATAGCCTTCCTGTCTATCGGGTGCCTCAGATAAACCTGACACTCCCTGCAGATTGGTTTCCCGTCGATTACGTCGATCTTAGCGGTTCTCTCATCGTGAACGCAGAGTGAGCACTTGAGCATGGTTGAAGAGAAAGGAGGGTGCTTAAAAAGGTTATTTGCGGGTTTTCGATACTCCCGAGAGGAGCTTTTCGGGAGCCTTTTTGACCGCATCAACGGTTTCATCGGCCTTTTTCTTGCCCTTCCGCAGTGCGAAGAAGCCCACCGTGGCTATGGCGTTTCTCATAAGGATTCCGCGGTTGTTCCTGGCAATGAACCACCCGAAGAGCAGGCCGAAGAGAAGACCGGCGAGCCAGAGGTAGAGAATAAAGGCACTCGCGCTCCTCCCTCCGGGATTAAGCGTTACAGACAGCGTCTTGTACAGCAGGGCGAAGGACACCACGAAAAGGGACTCGAGAAGAAGGGATAGCTCTGTGGCCCTTCCGACTATCCTGAGTAGCCTGCTATCCCCCGTGTACTCTTCAATGATTTTCCTGTCGTGGAGGCTGTAGACGAGGGTTCTGGTTATGTTGGCACCGCTCCTGAAGGCCAGGAAGCCGAAGACCGCCGCGACGACCCTTGTTAAGCTCCAGCCCCAGAGTTTCCAGAACGCCCACAGCCCGACTGCAAGCCAGATTAGGGTATAAAGCCTTTCCCAGCCCTTCTTCTCGTTCTCCGGAAGGTCAAGGCGGAGGACTTTTCTCCAGGTCACCCCGGCAAGACTCCCAAAGATCCTCATCAGCATCAGGGATAGGTTGATAAAGAGGAACGCCGTCAGAAACAGGAAGGCCAGTATCTCCCGTATCATTGCAATCACCGGCTGCAAAGATTGGAAAAAGGAATATTTAACGCTTCTCCTGACCCCGGGCCCAGCGACGTGGATGGTTGAGCACTAAGTTGGGTTCCTGTCCCTCTTCATCGCCGGCGCGACGTCCCTCGCGACTCTCCTCGCGCTGAAGAGCGTCAGCGGGTCCATCGTCCTGTAAACGGCCAGCTGGCAGCCGCTTATCCTCACATCAATGTGCTTTTTAGCTTCCATCGCGGCCTTCAGGAACTCCCTCACGCTCTCGGCCCTATCAAAGTCGAGGCCCGCTTTCTTAAGCCTCTCGACGTTGAGTTCGTGGATGGTTAAAGGTTGAAGCATCATCTCATCTACCCCGAGTGAAGCGGCAAGCTCGGCTATCCTTGGAATGTCTTCATCGTTTATCCCGGGCATGAATATCGTTCTGACCGCGGAGCGAACGCTCTCATCGCTTCCGACTATGCGGAGGGCGTTAACAACTGCATCGAAAGTGTCGGCGTTTGTGATCTTTAGATGCTTCTCCCTGCTTGCCGCATCGAGGCTTATCATCACGAGGTCGAAGTCGAGCTTCTCCCACAGCTCCTCGGTCAAAAGCGAGCCGTTGGTCTGGAGGTCGAGCCTCGCCTTTGGAAACCTCTCCCGGAGCATCCCGTTGACCTCAACTATGCGAGGACTTAACAAAGGCTCGCCGTACTGGGAGACGGTTATCGCATAGGGCTCTTCCCAGCCGTAGTAGCCCGGTTTTGGAGCTTTTCCGAGCTTTACCGCCACATTGGAGTAGCAGAAAATGCAGTCGTGGTTGCACGCTGGGGTTAACTCGTAGCTCGGGTGGTGGACTGGATTCGGGTTGCTTAAATCCAACCCCTGACAGCCCTGACAGTGGGTCGGGAACTTCAGATCCATCACGAACTTCTTTAAAAGTCTCGCCTCCCTGTTTTCCAGAATCCGGGGCTCGACGCCCATGCTTCTCGCGAACTCCTCCCAGCTCATCCCCTTCATTATCCCACCAACCGGGGCTGAGAAAAGGGGTTTAAAAAGGTCGTTGGTCAGAGAAGTCCCCTCAGCTGGAAACCATCGAAAACCGGCCCGTCCCTGCAGACGAGGTATTTGCCGAGGTTGCAGCTTCCACAGACGCCTATTCCGCACTTCATGTAGCGCTCCGCCGATATCTGGACGTTTCTATAGTCCATCACCCGGAGGGCCGCCTTCAGCATCGGCTCCGGGCCGCAGGCGTAGACCCCATCAAACCTGTCCTTCCTCTCCGCCAGGACTTCCGTCGGGAAGCCCTTCCGTCCCGCGGAGCCGTCGTCCGTTGTGATTACAACTTCATCGACGTAGTTCTCGATGTCCATAAGGGCAAGCTCCTCCTTCGAGCGGGCGCCGTAGATTAGGGTCACCCATTCAAATTTCTCCCGGTAGGCTCTGGCCAGGGCGTAGAGTGGGGGTATCCCTATCCCACCGGCAACGAGGGCTACTCTTTTTCCCCTCGGGGTGAATCCCCTGCCGTAGGGTCCGCGGAGCCACAGGCTATCGCCGGGTTCAAGATCGAAGAGCCTTGAGGTAAAGGGACCAACGCGCTTAACAACTATGATGTCTTTCCAGGCCAGGCTGAAGGGTTTTTCTCCCACACCGGGAATCCAGATCATCGCGAACTGACCCGCCTCGAAATCAAACCGCCCATCGAACCTGAAGGCCTTAACGTCCTTCGCAACGTCCCACTCTTCTAGGATCTCAACCACCCTGTACATTCAGACGGACCCCCTCCGGTTTTCCGACGATTTCATCATCTTCCATCACTACCTCACCCCGGAGAACCGTTATCACGACCTTCCCCCGGAGCTTTTTTCCTTCCCAGGGACTCCATTTGGCTTTGGTGTAGAACTCCTCGGGCTTTACGGTCCACTCCCTCCCGAGGTCCACGACCGTAAAGGTAGCCTCTCCACTCACTTCAACCCCGCGCCCCCCAATCCCGAAGGTCCTCAGGGGGTTGTCGTGCATCTTCTCCACTATATCAAAGATAGTTATGATGCCCCTGTTGACGGCATCGAGGAGAAGCGCCACCTCTGTTTCCAGCCCGGGGATACCGGCTGCACCTTCTTCCTTGTCTTCAAGCGTATGCGGCGCGTGATCGCTCGCTATTATTGGAATCTCTGAGAAGTTTTTCCAGAGGGCTTTTCTGTCCTCTTCGCTTCTCAGAGGAGGATAGACCTTGAGGAGTGGATTCCTCTCGTAGTCTCTCTTTGTGAGGAACAGATGATGTGGCGTGACTTCAAAGCTAACCCATGGCAGACCCGAATTCAGAATGGCCCCCACTCCGTCCGCCGTGGAAACGTGGCAGATGTTTAAAGGTTTTCCCAGCCTCTTTGAAGCCAGGAGGGCGCGCCGTATGGCCCTAATCTCAGCCTCCGGGGGCCTCTCAGGATCTTTTGATACAACCTCAGCATCTTCGGCGTGGACACTAACGATCCCGGGGGAGCAGGAGTAGTCTGACTCGAAGTTTGCCGAGAAGATTCCTCCCGTTGAAGCACCCATGAAGATCTTGTAGAAGTCCGCGTTGACTTTCCCCGCTTCTCTGCAGTTATCCTTCAGGAGAAAACCGAGCGCGTAATCGGTGTATGATCTTCCCTCGAAGAGCTTGACCCTCCGCTCGAAGGTTTTCCTGTCAATCACCGGCGGCTTCGTGTTTGGCATGTCAAAGACCGCGGTTATTCCCCCGTGGAGGGCTGCCTTCGTTCCGCTCTCGACAGTTTCCTTGTCGGTCTGTTCAAAATCCCTGATGTGAACATGGGTGTCCATGAGCCCGGGGAGGATTATCCTTTCCCTTTCGATTTCAACGACCTCTTCGCCCTTGAGCTCGCCAGTGGACAGCCGCGCGATCTTACCATCGGAAATCCCTACGCTGCCTTCCATCAGTTTCCTACCCGTTAGGAACTTTCCTTTTAGAACGAGGTCGTACATAGTACCCGCGCGGGTCTTAACCGGCGCATATTTTAAGTTTTTTGATTCAACAGGGATGGCTGTCCTATTAAAAATGCCCGCCAACGATTTTTTCGAGTTTCTACACAATTTTGACAACTCGTTTCTGGGTTCTTAGTGTTGTTGTGGTGTTTTTATTAAAAACAAGCCCCAAACACGAAGCAATATGGGTTTTTATCTTCTTGAGCAGTTCATTCTGGTAGTTCTCAATGTACGTGCTTTTTTTCCGCGGGTTACTTTCACAGGAACGTAACCCTTAAATAGGCTTTCAATGTATAATCCCATGCCATTGTACCCCACATAGGGCAAGGCTGCCAAAAAATGAAAGGAGGCAGAAGGATATGAAGAAGGCTTTGGGATTGTTTATAATGGGTGTGATGCTGTTTAGTTTGTTTGCCATCCACCCCGTCAGTGCGGCGGACTACCAGCCTAAGGACATACCACTGAAGAGCGATGAGGCAAAGGCCCGCTTCAAGGCCGACCTCCGGTGGTACCTCAAATACGGCCACATGGCCATCAGCAACGGTCCGTACATGCTCGTCATGTACTCCCCGGAGAACCTCTACCTCAAGCTTGAGAAGTTCAACGGTCCGAGGAAGGTCTTCACCGATACCCTCCCGAGGGAAGGTCACGCCGATGTCATCGAGTACCAGGGTGTCCAGAACCCCGAGAACGTCATCCTCCAGATCGCCAAGGGCGAGTACGACCTTGGAATGTTCTCCTTCCCGGCCGGAAAGTACCAGGGTCTGGGAAGCGACGTCCTTGAGAAGCTCAACCTCTACAAGAGCGCCAGCTCCTACAACGAGCTGACCTTCAACACCTACCACGACCCTGACAAGGACGCTCCGATCGTTACCGTCGGCGACAAGGTCTACTTCAACCCCTTCGCCATCAGGCAGGTCAGGTTCGCTATGAACTTCCTCATAAGCAGGGATTACATCGTTCAGAACATCTACCAGGGTAGTGGCGCCCCAATGCTCGGCTGCATCAGGCCCAGCCACCCGGCCAACAAGTACTTCGTTCCGGTTTACAATGCCCTTAGTATAACCGGTGCCGGCAACGAGGAGTTTGCCCTCAAGCTCATCGCCAAGGCCATGGACGATGCCGCGAAGGAGGTCGCCAAGTACGGCCACAAGCTCGAGAAGAAGGCCGACGGCTTCTGGTACTTCGACGACCAGCCGGTTGAGGTCAAGTTCATCATCCGTATAGAGGACGAGAGGCACGAGATCGGTCTCTACGTCGCAGACCTCCTTGAGAAGAAGGTTGGCTTCAAGGTTGACAGGCTCGAGTGGGACAGGAAGAAGGCAGGTCAGGTAGTCTTCGCCAAGCCGCCGAGCAACTACGAGTGGAACATCTACACCGGCGGATGGGGTGCCGGCGGTATCCCAAGCGTCTGGATTGACGACTACACCGCCTGGTTCTACGCCGCCTGGTACGGCTACGTGCCCGGCGCCGTTGAGCCGAAGCACGTTAACACCGTCACCGTTGAGGACGCCCTCAAGTACATAGGCAACGGCAACGTTGACGCCGGTCTGCAGAAGATCGAGACCACTTACTACAAGAGCGCCGACAGCCTCGGCCCGATGCTCAAGTGGACCGAGGAGGAGCTCACTTACCTGTTGACCTACTTCACCATTGACAGGAAGTCCATCGAGGGAACCCCGCACCTTCACCCGGACCTCGTCCCCGAGGAGCCGATCAAGATAACCACCGAGGGCCAGTACTGGGACCTCCAGAAGATCAGCATGCTCATCGGTGTCCTTGAGAGCGCCAGGGTGTTCCTCATCGAGACCTGGGAGTTCTACCCGGCCAACAAGGAGAGGGTCATCAAGATCGTTGCCGACCCGAGCACCGGTATCGGCCAGCGCTGGAGCATCATGACGGCCGAGACCCCGGACAAGCACCTTAAGATCGCCCAGTTCGCCTCAACCGGTGCCATGTTCATGAGCGCCTTCAACCCGGTCGGCGGTCTCAACGACGTTTACAGCACCCGCGTCTGGAACCTTGTCAGGGACTACGGATCCTCCACGAACTTTGATGGTATAGTCAGCCCGTACAGGTGCAAGTGGGACCTCGAGCGCGGTCACTTCACCGTTCCGGACGATGCGGTTATCTACAACCAGACCCAGGGCTGGATACCGGCGAACAAGGGCAAGGACGCAGTCGTTAAGATCAAGATCACCTGCGACTTCGGTGAGTGGCACAACGGCGTTAAGGGCAACATCGACGACCTGAAGTACTACATCGCGTTCCTCTACACCTGGGCCTACAAGGACGGTGCCGACGACCCGTACTACGACGAGAGCCTCGGTGGAACTGCTGCAGCCCTCTCCAACATCCTCGGCTGGAAGTTCACCGACGACGGCTACATCGCCTACGGAACCTACGAGCACCCGCTCGCCGACGACATGACCGCAGGGTTCTACGTCTTCTACCCGCAGCTCCCGTGGGAGCTCTACTGGGCCATGGGTGAGCTCGTCGCCAACGCCAAGGAGTACGGCATTGACAAGACCTACTCCTTCAGCAGCGGCTCGGAGGGAGTCCTCTGGCTCGACCTCCTCACCAAGGAGCACACCGACGACCTCGCCAAGGTCATGCTGAAGATCTCGGGCCTTACCTGGGAGGACATAACCAAGACCCCCACCACCAGCCAGCCGAGCAGCAGTCCGACCACCAGCAGCCCGACGACCGCACCCAGCACCACCCCGAGCGGTGGAGAGGGCGGCAACACGACCACCTACGTCGTGATCGGCCTGGTGATAATCATCATCGCCGCGGCCGCCTGGTACTTCATGAAGAAGTGATTTCGTTCTTTCCTCTCTTTTTCCGGTTTTGAAGTCTGCCCTTTGACCCTGACCGACTCTTCTGCTCACGTGCTCAAAATGTGTACATCGATGCAGTAAGATATATAAAGTCAGTTTTACAATGCTGAAAAAGATACGTCAAACCCAATCGGTATACTTGGGGGTGGAAAGATGGGGTATCTCAAGTACCTGCTGTTTAGAATTGCGAACGCAATCCTTGTGCTGCTGATAGTGACCTTTATAATCTCGGCGCTCTTCGTTAAAGTTGCCGAGGAGAGCAACCGCTCGAAGATGTATGAGGAGTTGATGCAGTGGGAAAGAACCGAGGGTGCTAAAATCAAGCAGAGCCAGGGTTTGGAAGCCTTTGAACAGGCCAAGGCCGCGAAGCAGAAGGCCCTGGAGGAGAAGTACGAGCTCAACATCCCCTACTGGCAGAAGGTTTATCGTAAGGCGATACGTACCTTAAAACTGGATTTTGGGACGACCAGCATGCCGATCTTCGGAACCAACGACGTTGCGGAGATCATCAAGGTTGCCGTTCCCAGGAGTATACTGCTCTTCACCACGGCAACGGTAATAGTTATCATACTCGGTATATATCTCGGTGTCAGGGCGGCCAGACACGCCGGCAGTCTCTTTGACAGAAGCCTGTCGATTTTTGCGCTCCTGACCTACAGCCTGCCGATGTGGTGGACGGGAATGATGTTTCTCCTGATCTTCGCCTACAAGCTCGGCTGGTTCCCGCTGAGCTCGATGTTCGACCCACAGCTGACCGGCTGGGAGCACGTCAAGGACGTTATCAAGAAGCTCGCCCTTCCCGTCTTCACCTACGTCTTCGTCGTCTTCGGCGGCTGGGCCTGGACGACCAGGAACATCATGATCGGCACCCTCCAGGAGGACTTCATCATGGCGGCGAGGGCCAAGGGTGTCCCCGAGAGGAAGATCATCTACGGCCACGCCCTCCGTGCTGCAGCTCCTCCGATAGTCACCATGATCATCTTCGCCCTCCTGGGTTCACTCGGCGGTGCCATCATCAGTGAGCTCGTCTTTAACTACCCAGGAATGGGCAGGCTCTACTGGGTTGCACTTCAGCAGAACGAGACCAACCTCCTGATAGGACTCACGTACTTCTTCACGGTGCTCTACCTGGCGGGAGTTGTCCTCGCGGACATGGTCTACGGATTCCTCGACCCGCGTGTCAAGGTCGGTGCTTCCGCCAAGATGTGAGGTGATTCACGATGAGATGGGTCGATATCAAGGAAGGATTTAAGGAGTTCCTCGCCGAGTTCAAGCGTGAGAAGACCGGCATAGCCGGTGTTCTCCTCCTTGTCCTCCTCGTACTGGTAGCGCTTACAGCTCCATACACCACGATGCCGGATCTTCCCGAAAAGTGGAGGAGCTCGGCCTACTGGGAGGACAACCCCAAGAACGTTCCCCCCAACTGGTACAATATGTTCACCTCCCACAAGCTAGTTCCCCAGAGGGTCTACTACGTTGATGACCTAAAGATAAACCATCCCAGTGACACTGAGACCATAATAGAGGCCGACTACGACTTTCCCAAGGGATATTACAAGGGACCGCAGGGCATAATCATAAGGGGCCTCAACGTGACCCTAAACGCTCCATCCCAGGCGCCGACCATGGACATATACCTCCTCCGGCCCGATGGAAAGAGGATACCGCTCCTCAAGAACAAGCCCCTCACCTCGAGCACCACCATATCCATCGGAAGGGACAGCACGGTCTCGACCAACGTCTACATCTGGCTCGTCAACGTCACGGAGGGCAGGGAGATAACTCCCTTTGAGGTGCCCCTCCAGACCATACTCATCAGCGACATGGTAGCCCCGATGTTCGCCAAGGTTGAGCCGGGTATGGATGTTGAGAAGATAATAGAGAATCCCGAGCCTCTGTGGGGCACTTACAAGCTCGTGCTCGACGTCAAGAACCCCGCTCCCAAGTACAACCAGGTTGACTACAGCAACATGAAGGTGACCTTCCTCGGCAGGGTCTATGGAACGATGGGCACCGACTACCTCGGCAGGGACCTCTGGGCCGGAATAATCTGGGGAAGCAGGGTCTCCCTCACGATAGGCATACTCGTGTCGGTCCTGAGCACGATAATAGGCCTCGTGTACGGTGTTACGAGCGCCTACCTCGGTGGCAACACGGACGAACTGCTCATGCGTATCAACGAGATCTTCGCCTCGATACCGAGCCTGCCGATACTCATCCTCATTGGTGCTACGGTTGGAAAGGTTACGCTGTGGTTCATAGTTGCACTGCTCGTTATCTTCGGGTGGATGGGAATAGCCAGGATTGCCAGGAGTATGGCCCTCCAGATCAAGGAGCAGACCTACATCGAGGCCGCCAAGGCCCTGGGGGCCAGCAACGGAAGGATAATCTTCAAGCACATACTCCCGCAGCTGCTGCCGTATGCCTTCGCGGTCATAGCCCTCAGCGTTCCTGGAGCCGTTATAGCAGAGGCTTCCCTGAGCTTCCTCGGTATCGGCGATCCGAGCGCGGTAACGTGGGGTCAGATACTCAACGCGGCCCAGGCTCAGTCGGCGACGACCAAGGGCTACTGGTGGTGGGTCCTCCCGCCCGGGCTTGGAATAGCGGTCGTCGGTCTGACCTTCGTTCTCATAGGAACGGCCCTTGACAAGATACTCAACCCGAGGCTCAGGAGGCTGTGAGGTGGTACGAATGGCAAAAAACGTGCTCGAAGTTAAGGATCTCAAGATGTATTACTTCACCTCGAAGGGTGTCGTCAAGGCCGTGGACAACGTCACCTTCAACCTCAGAAAGGGTGAGGTGCTTGGACTTGCCGGGGAGAGCGGCTGCGGTAAGTCCTCCCTCGGCTTTACTCTCCTTGGCATGCCCACTCCCCCCGGCAAGATAGTCAGCGGCAGCATCAAGATTGACGGGCGGGAGATAGTTGGCCTTCCGGAGGATGTTCTCAGAAAGGAGATCCGCTGGCAGAAGATCTCGATGATCTTCCAGGGGGCCATGAACGCCCTCAACCCCGTCTACACCGTCGGCTACCAGATGGTCGAGCCCCTCATCCTCCACAAGGGAATGAGCAAGGACGAGGCGATAGACAGGGCCCAGAAGTACCTCGAACTCGTTGGCCTCGATCCGGAGATAGTTTACCGCTATCCCCACGAGCTCTCCGGCGGTATGAAGCAGCGCGTCATCATAGCGACCGCCCTTCTCCTCGAGCCGGAGGTGGTCATAGCGGACGAGCCGACTACTGCTTTGGACGTCGTCGTCCAGGCCCAGATCATCAACCTCCTGAAGAAGCTAAAGAAGGAGCTCGGCCTTTCGATGATATTCATCACCCACGACCTGAGCATCCTCGCCGAGATCAGCGACCGTGTTGCCATCATGTACGCCGGAAAAATCATCGAGATAGGCGACAGCGAGAAGATCTACTACGAGCCTGCCCATCCCTACACACAGAAGCTGCTCGCGGCGATACCGAGGCTCCACGAGGACATTGACAGGCTCGAGTTCATCCCGGGTCAGCCACCCAACCTGATCAACCCGCCGAAGGGATGCCGCTTCCACCCGAGGTGCCCATACGTCATGCAGGTCTGCAGGGAACAGGAGCCCGAGCTGAAGGAGATTGATAAGGACCACTACGCCGCATGCTGGCTGCTGTGAGGTGTGAGAAATGGCCGAGCCGATACTCAAGGTTGAAAACCTGAAGAAGTACTTCCCGATTAAGAGGAGTCTCATAGACACCCTCAGGGGAGTTCCCCAGAAAATGGTGCACGCGGTTGACGGCATCAGTTTCGAGATATACAAGCAGCAGGTCTTCGCGCTCGTAGGTGAGAGCGGCTGCGGTAAGTCAACCACGGGCAAGCTCATAGTCAAGCTCCTCGAACCGACCGACGGCAAGATCTACCTGGAGGGCAGGGACGTCACCCACATCAGGAGCAAGGAGGAGATTCTCGCCTACCGCAGGCGCGTTCAGATAATATTCCAGGACCCTTTCAGCTCCATGAACCCGCGCTTCAGGATCTTTGACATACTGGAGGAGCCGCTGCTCATCCACGGTATAGGTGAGACCAAGGCCGAGCGCGAGGAACTCATCTACAAGGCCCTTGAAATGGTCAAGATAACCCCGCCCGAGGAGTACGTCGGCAGATTCCCGCACATGCTCTCCGGTGGTCAGAGGCAGCGTGTGGCCATAGCCAGGGCCCTCATCCTGAACCCCACATTCATCGTCGCCGACGAGCCGGTCTCGATGCTCGACGTCTCGATAAGGGCCGAGATCCTGGAGCTGATGAAGGAACTGAAGGAGAAGATGGGCGTCACCTACCTCTACATCACCCACGATATGTCAACGGCCAGGTATTTCGCGGACTGGATGGCGGTGATGTACCTCGGAAGGATAGTTGAGATGGGTCCGGTCGAGAAGGTCATAGACAACCCGCTCCACCCGTACACAAGAGCCCTGCTCGCTGCGGTTCCAGAGCCCAAGCCTGAGAGGAGGAACATCATCAAAGAGCTGCCTATCAAGGGTGAGGTCCCCAACGCCGTTGACATTCCCCCAGGATGTCGCTTCCACCCGAGGTGCATTTACGCCCAGAAGGGACTCTGTGACGTCGAACAGCCTCAGCTCATCGAATATGAACACAACCACTGGGCCGAGTGCCACCTCGTGGGCAAGTACTGACCCTCCTTTTCTTTTAGTTTGGTGATGCCGATGGGAACCCTCAGGGACGCGCTCTCGTACCCGGTTCTCCGGGCGGGCATTCTGATGCTCCTGATAGCACTTCTTATAGCGATCGCCGGGCTTTACCGGGTCGACAGGCACTACTCCTCTTCTGGAACCCTCGGGGAGGGAATGCACTACCTCGGGGACGACCGTTTCGAAAACGAGTACCTCTACCACAACAGAACGCTTACGCTCTCATCCAACAACGCGACCTTCTCCCTCCTCCAGGGAAACGAGATGTGGAACTACACCCTCATCAACGAGTCGATAACCCTGCATCCCTCGATGCGCCCGGTTATCTACGTTTTCCACGGTGAGGTCAACTACAGTTACGATGCCAGGGCAGTTGATTACCCCTACGCCATCTACTCGATGGTGGCCTTCGTTATCATGCTGGTCGGTATTGTGCTGTCCTTCATCGGCTACACCCAGTTCCTGAGGGATGTTAGGGAGGGAAGGAGATGAGGAAGCTCGACTACCACGCCGCGATTGAGAGGATAACTGCCTTCATCCGGGAGAAGGTTGATGAAGCGGGTGCTGACGGCGTTGTCATCGGGATAAGCGGTGGAATAGACAGCGCCACCACGGCCCATCTTGCGGTTAAAGCTCTCGGAAATGAGAAAGTTCTGGGCCTGATAATGCCCTACTACGAGAAGGGTGACGTTGATGACGCCAGGCTGGTCTGTTCATCCCTGGGGATTGCGTGCAGGGAGATAGACATAAAGCCAATCGTCGATTCCTTCGTTGCCCAGCTTGGCTTTCAACCGGATAAGCGCTCCCTCGGCAACATCATGGCCAGAACGAGGATGGTTCTACTCTACGCCCACGCCAATCAGCTTAACAGGCTCGTGCTCGGAACGAGCAACAGGAGCGAGTTCCTCACCGGCTACTTCACCAAGTGGGGCGACGGCGCCAGCGACTACGCGCCGCTCATAAACCTCTACAAGACGGAAGTGTGGGAAATAGCCAGGCTCCTCGGCGTCCCCGGGAGGATAATCGAGAAGAAACCCACTGCCGGCCTCTGGGAGGGTCAGACCGACGAGGACGAGCTGGGAATAAGCTACCGCCTGCTGGACGAGATACTGTGGAGGCTCGTCGACCTCAGGATGCCGAAGGAGAGAATCGCGGAGGAACTTGGCGTTCCGGTTGAAAAGGTAGAATACGTTCAGGACCTCGTCAGAAGGAGCGAGCACAAGAGAAGGCTCCCCACGGGTCCTGAATTCTGAGGTGAGTCGATGGGAAGGGACTACCTCTTCGTTTTTCTTGCCGCGAGCATGTGGGGAACCCTGGGGATATTCGCCAAATACTTGGACGGCTTTGGTTTGGATACGTTCACGATGGTGTTTTACAGGGTTTTCTTTGCAGTCGCCCTTCTGTCTGCGTACCTCAGGCTCAGGGGCATCGGTTTCCCCATCGAGCGCTCCAGACTGAAGTTCTACGCCCTCTACGGGTTCTTCAGCGTTTTCCTCTTTTACAGCCTCTACTTCTATACCGTCACGATATCATCGGTTTCCTTCGCGGTTTTGCTCCTCTACACAGCTCCGGTTTATTCGATGATCCTGGGTAGGATTCTTTTCGGGGAGCGGCTCACCCCAGGAAAACTGCTCTCCCTCTTCCTCGTGATGGCCGGCGTTGTCCTCGTCAACGGGACGGGGGGAGGCTTTTCAACCCGGGCGCTCGTCTTCGGCCTGCTGACCGGCTTCACCTACGCCCTCTACGGTGTCCTCGGAAAGTTTGCGGTCAGAAGGGAGGAGCCGGAGAAGGCCCTCTTTTACACCCTCCTGTTCGGCCTGATGTTCCTGCTCCCCTTCGCGGACTTCAGCGTTCCGAGGGGGGCCCTTCCCTACCTCCTCGCTCTGGCTCTCTTTCCGACCTTTCTCGGCTATGTCCTCTACAACCACGCGCTGAGGAAAGTTGAGGTGAGCAGGGCCAGTATAATAGCGACCGTTGAACCCGTGGTTGCGATAGTTCTGGCCTTCATATTGTTTGGGGAGAGGCTAACGGTGGAGCAGCTCATCGGCGCGGCGTTCATCATCGGGGGCTCGCTCATCGCTCACACCGGAGGATAGCCGGTAAAATTTGAATTTGACAGATATAAGTCAAAGTTTGGGGCTAGAGGCTATTAGATTAGCGTCTAAAAGTCAAACAAAGCTTTTGGGGTGGTGTCCGCATTGAGGATCATGCAAGGTGTGGAGGATCTTTTGATGCGGGAAATCGCGGGGATAAACCTTCACCTCCCCGCCATCAGGCCGGCGCTCTCCGAACTGCTCCGGTCCGACGAGCCGAGGGTCAGGCTGCGGAACGGGAGTTATCACCACTTCAGACGCTCCGAACTCGAATACCTGGCGAGTCTGCTGGAGGAAGATGAAGCCGATCGCCTGAAGGTTCCCATAGTCCTCGAGATAAGCACCCTCCACAGGGGCTACTTCAGGGTTCGTGGAAGGGTCGAGGTTAAGGTCATCGAGAAGGTTCTCGGAACATACGACCCCCTGGATGAGAGGGACGAGGGGCTGTACCCCAGGTACCTGCTCCCGAGGATTAGGAGGGCCCTCCCAACGACAACAACATACGCATTCGTTCCGGAGTGATGAATATGGACGAGGAAACCAGGGTGTTGAGGGATTACCTGGCCTTCACGGTTCCCCACGTCACCGTGCTGGCCGGGGCGGTGCTCGGAATACTTCTTCTGGCAGGGATTCAGGTCAGAGTCGCCCTTGGGGTATTTGCAATCATCTATGGCCTGATGCTTGCTGTTCTCGTCCTCATTATACGGCCCCACGTCTCCAGAAGGGGTCTTTATCTGCTCTCAATGGGCCTTGCCCTGGGGTTGATGGTAGTAGGGGTCCTCGTACTGGCCATCGGGGAGTAGGTTTATATTGGAAGCAGTACAATGGGCTGTGGTGAGAACGGATGAGGAAGACGGTGGTGTTTCTGGTTCTGCTGTTGCTGGTGATCTCCTCTGTGCCCCCTGCATCCGCCCAGTTCGAGCACCTCGTGACCAGGGACGAGATAACCGTGGTTAGGGGTGATTATGCCACGGGAGAGCTAAGTTTGAAGAACGAGGGTGGATACACCTACAAGGTTGTAAGCCTTCAGAAGTTCTGGGTCGAAGACAGCGGGGGAAGGGTCGTTGAGGGCTTCCGATTCGAGGCTTTCCCGAGGGTTTTCGGCAACTGGAACCCTGGGAGAGTTTATTCCATGTCCTATAACCTGACCTGTCCGTCCAACGTTTCGGGCGGGAACTACACCCTCTACCTTCGGTTCTGGGCCGTTACGGGGGACAATACCATGTACATCCTGGTTACGAAGGTTCCCCTCCATGTTATACCCGAACCCCTTGTTTTCAGGGCGGCCGAGGCCTACGTTCCGAGCAGGCCCGGTTCCTCCTATGTTCTCAACGGGGAAAGGATAGTCGTTGTCTCCCACGTTATCAACCTGGGCCATTTCCCGATACGGGCCCTTGGAAGCGTCTCACTCATCGGGAAGGGGAGGGCTTACTTCCACGAGGATCGAAACCTGACCTTTATTCCTGGGGACAACCTGGTGAGGTTTGAGGTGCCGGTGGGATACGACCTCCCTGAGGGGGTCTACCGGGTGGATTACAGGATCCGGTACTCCGACGGCGAGTACACCTACTCCCGGGACTTTCAGGTCAAGTTCGGGGTAACGCTTGTTGGGGTATCCCTGAAGTCCGAGGAGGTAAAGATCAACGAGGAAAACACCGCCTATCTTACGCTCCTCTCGGAAAGGGTGATAGACCTCAACCTGACTGTGCGGGCCTACAGAAACGGAACCCTAGTATCAAAGACCGTGGAACCGGTTCACATCACTGGGGGAACCAACGTGATCGAGGTTCGGCTCCCCACCAACGTCTCGGGCAACATCACCGCGGTGCTCGGGCTTACCTATGGGAACAGGGTCGTGGGCGAGGGCAGGGTGACCTACAGGGTCCTGGCACCTCCGATTCTCAAGGGCGTCTCCTACGAGAGAACAGGCGACAACGAGGTTACCTTCCGGGTTCTGATAGAGAACCCCGCCGACGTGCCCGTTGAGGGCGTGCTCTCCTACCGCATATCCACCGATGAGGGCGTCCTGTACAGGGACTCGGTAAAGCAGTCCATACCCCCCGGAATCAGTGAGGTTACCGTGAAATTCCAGGTACCCGCGGGAAAGACGATCTACTACGAGTTTTCCCTGCTGGCGGAGGGTGAGAGCAGTTCAATAAGTGGCCATCTCTACGTAGAACCGCCGGCCCCACCCACCACGACAGGTTCCACAACGACCACGCCCTCCACAACGAGCACACCAGAGACCACCACGACCGCAGGCGGCAGCGGTTCCAGGGGGCACTGGATGGTCCTCGTCCTTGCGGTCTTCCTGATCTTGGCGGTGGGGGCGTGGTACTACCTCCGCGAACAGAGAAAAACCCGGAAAAAGCGTGTTCGCCCCAAGCCAAAGCGCCGTTCTCCACTGGGCAGGTTCAGGAGGCCCAGACGCCCTCACTTCAGGGAGAGGGGGGAACTCCCCAGAAAGTAGCCAAAGGTTTTTATTATTCTCAGTATAACCTACATCCGGCGAGGGGGTCGGGGACTCCCGGGGCACTCCCGAGGAAGTTCCGCCCACCTCACCGGGGCCGCGGTGCCGCAAGGCACCTCCCGAGAGGGAGGGCAACGGCGCAGAAACGACACGGCCTCCGGGGGATGTGGATGACGCGCGCGAAGGGGCTCGCGAGAGTCCCCGAGTTAACCCGCAGACTATCCCGGAGGATGCGGTGAAACGGCCGTCCCGCGGGGTGCAAGGCCGAGGGAGGGGCGATGAGTTCCCGGTGCGAGCCCCGTGGTAGGCCGCTCAGTCGAATGTCCCCTTGATACAGAAGGCGGGCTACGACCCCCTCGCCTCACCTTCTCAGAACGTCCAAAGCGGAAGCGAGGAGTATGAGAGCACCCCCGATTGCCGTGGTTGCCCCGGGAACCTCGCCGAAGACCAGGAAGGCATAAACCACTGCACTAAGCGGATCCAGATAGCTGAGTAGAGCGGCCTCGTTCACCTCCACCGTTTTAAGACCATCCATGTAGAGGAAGAGCGCGAGGACGGTGTGAACCACCACCAAAACCAGGATGGCCCACCAAACAGGTTCTCCTGTTTTCTGGACTACCACGAAGGGAAGGAGAACAAGGGACGCTATTCCAAGCTGGAGGAGCGTTAGAAGCTTTCCATCAACGTCCCGAAGGAACCTGCCAAAGTTTGGAATCAGCGCGTAGAAGAGGGCAGCAATGAAGGCCAGGATTACACCAACGAAATCCCTGTCGTCGAGACTGAGCTTCTGACCGCCTATTATCAGCGCCAGCCCGAGGAAGGCCAGCCCTATGAGCGCCCACCTTTTACCCGAGATTCTCTCCCCCAGGAAGCGCCAGGAGATGAGGGTTGCCAGTATTGGGGCGGTGTAATAGACGAGGACCGCGTTCGCTATGCTCGTGTAATTGAAGGCTGTGAAGAGAAACGCCCAGTTGAGGGCCAAAGCGGTGCCAAGGCCCAGGAGGGGCTTCCACCTTTCCCTTATCAGTCCCGGGATTTCATCCAGACTCTCCCGGTCAAAAAGCCCGACTACAGCAAGAAGAAGGAGAAACCCGAGAGAAACCCTTGCGAAGGCCACACCCGTCCCGGAAAGCCCCGAGAATCGCGCGAAGATTCCGACGCTTCCCCAGATGAGCATCGCACTTGCTATTTTGACCTTACCATTCATCCCCGTACTCCTCGCGCCATTTTTTGTAAGCCTCCTCAACCTCTTTTCTCCGGAACTCCGGAACCGCATCCCGGAGGGGGTCGAAGCGCTCGAGCTTTCTCTCATCCTGCCCGATGTAGGTCGTCACGAGGCCGACCTTTGAGTGTAAGCTCGACGGCAGGCGGAGGATCCTCTTCACATCAACCGTAACCCTGCCGTCGAAGTAGGCCTTTGAGAAGGTGCTTGAAAGTGCGAAGAGCTTCGTGAGGCTCCTGTACCCTATCCCCTGGGGAAAGGCCGTCAGGAGGCCCTTTCTGACGAAGTTCTCGTATATCTCTTCCCGGTTCTCCAGGAGCCTTTCCACCCGGGATTTGTTGAGTCCAATGTTGAGGAGATGGTTCGCGTTGGCCCTCTTTATGAAGTATCCGAAGCGCAGGCGGAAGACCCGATAGTAGCCGGAGGAGAGCATTATCCTTCTGCTCCGTATGTCCTCGAAGGTTATCTCCTCCGCGGCACTGATGTAGGAGAGAACCCTTTCCCTCGCCTTTCCATCGAGGGCCATCGCCCAGTCGTCGAGAACCCTGATGTGGTACCCCCTGCCCGAATAAACAACGTGAACCCTCTCAACGTCAAAGTCCTCCTTGAGAACAATAAGCGTGTCCCTCGCGAGTTCCTTTGCATCCTCAAGACAGATGGGGCACACCTTTCCGTGTTCGTGGAGGTCCTGGCATCTTCTCAGCGGCAGGTCCTTGGCGTCTATGTCGAAGACAAGCTCCGCTCCAAGCCATCCCTCCATCTCGCGGGGGTTCTCGTAGAGGGCCACGGATGAGTAGACCGCGTAGGGGGCGGTTGCCTTCACGTAGTCCTCAAGGTCACGGACGTCGAGAAAGACGTTCTTCCTATCGCTCGGCCCCTCGCCGGTATGATCGAAGCCGAACTCCCTGTTCTCAAGGGTCTCAACTATGAACTTCGGCAGTTTCTTCGCGCTCCATTCTTTCCTGTAATACCTGGAGCGCTCGGCCTTCGTTGCCTCCCTGAAGAGTTCACTCATCCCCGCGCACCCCCGACCCTTCGGAACCCTCGTCCTGTCCTTTCCCCTGATTCTCCCGTCTGCTCTCAAGGTAGAGCTTCCTGAGGTAATAGGTTAGGGGATTCTTGATGTTCCTGCAGTCTCTGTCCGGCTTGCAGAGCTCCGGCGCGTTGGCCCGTATCTTGGAGCAGTTGGGTGGAAAATACCAAGGTGAATTCCCGCTGTCCTCAAGCGTTGGCTTGTCGGTGAGGCCGAAGCCGAGGTGGTACCAGATGTTCTTTATCTCATGCGGCTGGTCCTCGAAGAGGGGCGGCTTGCATCTGTTCCCGGCCTCGATGATGACTGGGAGTATCTCCCTCTCTATGACGTCCAGACTCTCAACGCAGTCCCTAACGCGGACGTCCCTCCTGGGCGGATTGGGACAGAGGCGCGCGTAGCTCAGGAAGCTCGTGAGGAGAACCGTTATCGCGTAGTTCCTCAGACCGGCCGGAACGCCGCCGAGGGCCGTCTTGACGCACGGCGGGAAGAGGTCGAAGCGGAGAGGCCCTGCTTCCGCTCTTCCGAACTTCTCGAGCCTCTCCCTGAAGCGCTCCCTCGCTATCTCTCCAAGCCTCTCGTAGAGTTTCCTGTAAAAGTTTGGCAATTCATCGCGGACTTCATAGAGCAGGTTTACCGCCCTCTCAAAGTTCCTCTCAAAGGAGCGCTTCCACAGTTCGAGGGCCTGATCCCTGGTGACGTAGGCGTATCCCTTTCTCACGTAGACCTCCTTGAGGGAGCCGTCCCACAGGCTGAGAAAACGGCTGAGGTGAACCCTGTAGGCGAGTCTAAGTTTCTCCTTCTCCCCCCCGGATATCTCCCTGTGATGGGTCTTCTCCAGTATGGCCCGGTCCCGGGGTGGTATCTCATTTCTTTTCACCTTCTCCAGCGGGACGGAGAGACCCTCCAGCGAGGGGGACAGTTTTATCCTTTCCAGGTAGACCCTCAGGTTGGCCTCCCTCACAAGCTCCATCTCGATGCCGTAGGGGGAAAATGCAAGGGCACCGAGGAGCGCGTAGAAAGTCAGCAGATCTTTGATGTCCTCGAGCTCCAGGAGTTCCCGGGGAACGTGATCCCAATCGAAAGAAACCCTCTCGAGTGCCTCTTCTTCGCTAACGTAGGAGGGGATGATCGTCAGCAGCTCTGTTATACCGCCGAACTCCTCCTCAACAAGCCTCCGGGCTTCCTCGCCGAAAGGATCCAGCATGCCGTCACCTCCAGTGGATAGGGAAATCTCAATAAAACGCTTTCCCCTGAGACGTTTCCGCGGGGGGGTGGTGAATCCGAACCCAATGTTTCCCAAAAGTTTTATATCTTCCCTGGTTCCATATGTTATATCCGGAGGGAGCCGGAATTTCACAGTGATCCCCAGGGTGATTTGAATGGTGGAGGGACGCAGAGTGTATAGGATTGAGAGGGTGAAGAGCGGGATTAAGGGTTTCGATGATCTGATCGAAGGCGGCTTCCCGCGGGGGACAACGGTTCTCGTCACGGGCCCGACGGGTAGCGGCAAGACCACCTTCGGTGTTCAGTTCGTTTACAGCGGCGCGGCACTCTACGATGAGCCCGGCGTTATAGTCACCCTCGAAGAGCGGGCCAGTGATTTAAGACGCGAAATGCTCGCCTTTGGCTGGGACCTGGAGAAGTACGAGAGGGAAAGGAAGATAGCCATCGTGGACGGTGTCAGCACAGTGGTTGGACTTCCCTCGGAGGAGCAGTACGTTCTCGAGGGCAACCTCAACACCGAGGACTTTCTGCGCTACATCTACCGCGTCGTCAAGGCCCTAAACGCCAAGAGGCTCGTCATTGACTCGATACCCTCAATAGCCTTCAGGCTTAAGAAGGAGGAGGAAGTGCGCTCCGTTCTCCTGCAGCTGAACACGATACTCCTTGAGATGGGAGTTACCTCGATTCTCACAACGGAGGCCCCCGATCCCGCGAGGGGTAGAATAAGCAGGTACGGCGTTGAAGAGTACATAGCCAGGGGTCTGATCCTCCTCGACTTCGTGGAAAGGGAGGTTGAGCTGAAGCGCTACCTTCTCATCAGGAAGATGCGCGAAACGAAGCATTCGATGAAGAAGTATCCCTTTGAGATAACCGAGGAGGGCATCGTCGTTTACCCAAGCGGTGAGCTCTACTGATCCCCACCCGTTCTTTCCCCAATCCGGAGTAAACCTTTTAAGGACCGATGCGTTACTCTCCCATATGGTCAGTAGGAAAACCAGGATTATGGTACTGATCATCGCGATCATCATGGTTATGGGAGCACTCCTCCGGACAGGAAACGAGAGGATGGACTCCAGCCATTTCGTCGGGCTGTGCGTTCGCACCGGGGATGGCTTCTCCGTTCTGACGGACGGGAAGAGGACTGTGGGAGTTTACGCCTCACTTGAAATTGGGAGGGTATACCTCGTTAGGGGGATTCTCCTCAACACCACCCGCGGGCTGAGAATGAGGCCCGAAACAATTGGGGAAGCGGAACCAACCTTTCCCCTTGATCACATCACCGGCGCCTACTGGCCATCCCGCGGTTATTCTCTCCTCACCCCTGAAAGGGTAAGGCTGGCCCTTCCCCTCCAGGTCAGAAAGGGAGAGCTCGTTGAGGTGGCCGGCCTGTGGTACGGGGGAAGGTTTTATCCAATCAACACCACTTCCAGGGGTTTTCTCACCCGCCCCGAGGATGGAATGCCCTGGACGGTCGAGGGCACCGTTATCGGCACGGGCGCTGGGACGATCCTATGGAACGGAAGCGAGGAGATAGTTCTCTACCTCCCCTACGGCATCAAGCCGCGGCCGGGGGAGAGGATCAGGGTTACTGGAAGGACGAGGTTCTACTCCCGGCTCTCCCTCCTTGTGGATTCCCCCGACGATGTCGTGGTTCTCGGACGGGCTGCCGTGAAACCCCTGGAGGTGGCCCGGATAGGGGAGATAGCCGCGGGCGAGTGTGCCGTAACGGGAACGGGCCGTTTTCTCCGGTTGAACTGCACGGGACTTAAGCTCGCCGGCTTTTCCGCCAGAACCGGTGACACAGTTCGCTTCGAGGCCCTCCGGAGGAAATCGTCCCTCCTCTGTCTCAACTGCACGGTAACGGTTCCGAGGGAGGATCTTCCCAACGGCATCTGCTCCTTCTCGCCCGGAAGACTGGCGAGGATCTCCGGGAAGGTTTCATGGGTTCGAATTTATCGGAACGGGTTTGGACTCGCCAACGTTACCCAGGACCGCTGCTGGGTTCTCCTGAAGCTCAGGAAATCCCTTGGGGCGTCCATTGAAACCAACGGGAGCGTAACGGCGTACGGTCTGTTCACCACGTATAGAAACATGCCTGCCCTCGAAATCAAATCCGGTGATGACCTGTGTTCCGGGAACTGCTGATGGGGATCGCTGGGGGAACTCTCAGCGGCATCCTCCCCGGGATTCACGTGAACACGCTCGCGGCCCTCGTGTCCCGTCTTGGGGTAGGCGACAACTTGGTTCTGCTGGCCATGGGTCTGACCCATACTTTCCTCGACGTCGTCCCCTCTGCCTTTCTGGGTGTTCCCGACGAGGGAACGGCCCTGGGTGTTTTGCCTGCACACCGGTTGGTTCTTGATGGCAGAGCCATGGAGGTGGTGAGAATCGCTCTCTGGTCCAGCCTCCTGGCGATCGTGATGACGGTGCCCCTGCTGCCCATCTACCTGAGGCTGGCACCCCTCTACCGACCTTCGGTCGGACGATTGGCGGTTCTCTTCCTCGCGGCCATGATTATATTTACCGAGACGGGGATGAGGAAGCTCCATGCTCTGGCGATCTTTCTGCTCTCGGGCATCCTTGGAATCCTCACCTTCAGGCTGGAACTGAGCC
Organism: Thermococcus sp.; assembly: GCF_027012695.1. GTDB lineage: Archaea > Methanobacteriota_B > Thermococci > Thermococcales > Thermococcaceae > Thermococcus. The sequence continues at coordinate 20,886 of NZ_JALUYR010000057.1, read as the reverse complement.
AGCCCTTCTACCACCTGTTCACGGGGCTCTTCGGGATCCCGGTGATTCTGACATCACTCCATAGGCGATCGCATCCTCCCCTGGAGCCGGGAGGGGCGGACGTCCTGATGGAGGGCTGGAGGTTCGGCCTCTTCTCCCTGCTGGGAACGGTTCTCGGTATGGCGGCCTCGCTGGTGCCGGCTTTCACCTCGTCTCAGGCGGCTCTTATCGGGTCGTTCCTCTCCAGGGATGAGCGCTCCTTTCTGACGGTGGTGTTCTCGGTCAATACGGCCAACTTTATCTTTTCACTGGTGAACTTTTTCTCAACGGGCCGTGTCAGAAACGGGATCGTGGCCCTCATGCATCCACATTCGGTCGGTCTGGGCACGTTGGTGATGGCGTCGCTCTTCGTCGGATTGGCGGTGACACTGTACGGCGAGCCCCTGGCGGAGGCGGTGCTGATGCTCCTGAGGGGGATCCCCTACCGTCCTCTGAACGCCGCAGTGCTGGTTTTTCTGGTGGTTCTCTCCCTGATTTTCGACGGTTTTTCTGGCCTTCTCGTCCTCCTCGGAGCCTCCCTTGTGGGGCTTCTCGCGGTTATCCTCGGTGTCAAGAGGACGAACTGCATGGGGGTCCTCATGCTGGGGATAATAATCGGGTAAGAAAGGAATTAGGCGGATCTCTCCTTGAGGACCCTCTGGAAGCCGGAATAGTCGGTGACTATCCTCTTTCCGTCGAGGGTCTCGAAGTAGACCTTCTTTATCTTGACCTTCCTGACGTCGGTGTACTTCATCCGGGGTGGATCATAGGAGCCGGGCTCCACGACCTCGTCCTCGACGACGTAGGTTTTGAGCTCGGGCTGGCCGATGTACTTCCAGACCTCGTAGAACACATCCGGCCTGAGGTGAATCTCGCCCTCGAGCTCTGTCCAGTCTGCCCCGATTTCCTCTAGAAACTCCTTCACGACCTCGAAGTGCATAGAACCACCAGCATAGTATAGAACGCTAAGGGTTATATACCTATCGCCGAACACCAGACGGTGGTGAGATGGCCAAGGTAATAGTTGACGCCCAGGCGGCGAGGGCGATAGGTAAGGGCGCGATGATAGTTTTCAAGAAGGGAGTGGTCAGAACCGAAGGTGAAATAGAACCCGGTGGGATAGTCGAAGTGTACACGCGCGGTGGCAGGTTCCTGGGCAGGGGTTTTGTGAATCCCAACTCCAACATAATGGTCAGACTCGTAACAAAGGATCGCGAGACCGAGATAAACAAGGAGCTCTTCCGCGAGAGGATACAAAAGGCGAACGACTACCGCAAGGATGTGCTCGGCTACGATAGGGCCTACAGGATGGTCTACGGCGAGGCCGATTATCTGCCGGGATTGATAGTTGACCGCTTCAACGAGATAGCCTCCCTCCAGATCTCGAGCGTCGGAATGGAGCGCTTCAAGATGGAGGTTGCAGAGGCGATAATGGAGGCGGAACCTGAGATAGAGACCGTCTTCGAGAAGAACACGGGAAGATCGAGAAGGAGGGAAGGGTTACCCGAGATAGAGCGCGTTCTCCTAGGCAAGGACAAGTACCGGACGGTAATCGAGGAGGGCAAAGCCAAGTTCATCGTCGATATGCGCGGGCAGAAAACAGGCTTCTTCCTCGACCAGAGGGAGAACAGAATCGCCCTGGAGAAGTACATCAAGCCGGGAATGAGGGTTCTGGATGTGTTCACCTACACCGGCGGCTTCGCCATTCACGCGGCAGTTGCAGGAGCCGGTGAAGTTGTGGCCGTTGATAAATCTCCCTGGGCCATCGACATGGTGAAGGAGAACGCCAAACTGAACGGCGTCGAGGACAGGATGAAGTACATCGTTGGCTCGGCCTTCCAGGTTATGGAGGAAATGATAAAGCGCGGTGAGAAGTTCGACGTGGTGATACTCGATCCTCCGGCCTTCGTCCAGCACGAGAAGGATTTGAAGCGCGGATTGAGGGCCTACTTCAACGTGAACTATGCCGGCCTTCAGCTCGTCAAGGATGGGGGAATATTAGTTACCGCCTCGTGCTCCCAGCACGTTGATCTGCAGACCTTCAAGGACATGGTCATAGCCGCGGGGGCCAAGGCCGGGAAGTTCATGAAGATGCTTGAGCCCTACAGAACCCAGTCCCCCGATCACCCGATACTCCTTGCCTCAAAGGATACCGAATATCTTAAGGCCCTCTTCCTCTACGTTGAGGACATGAAGTGATTGAAGGGGACGATGAGGAGAATGCACCTCCACTGAACCCGGCAGATGATGAGGAAACGGGTCCGAGTCCCTAAAGCGTTAAAATCAGGCTGTGCCTCCAGCGGGTTCCGGCTTTGAATCGGATGTCCCTAACGGAGTAGCCCAGCTCTTCCCCCCTTTTTGTTATGACATCTATCAGCGGCTCCTTGTCGGGAAGGAACAGCGCAACCTTTCCTTTGGGGTTCAGGTAGTCAAGCGCCTCCTCTATAAGCCTAACCGAGAACCCCTCGCCGTATTTGCCGCCTCCAACCCCTTCCCTCTCCGTCAGAACGCCCTTAGTTGGGGCCTCGTAGTAGGGTGGAGCGGAGAAGATTACATCGAAGCGTTCTCCCTCAGGAACCACACCGCGGATTATCCCGCCGTTGCTCCGGAGAAGCCTCACTCCAGCGTTATTCCTCTCGATGTTCCTTCTCGCGTACTCGAAAAACTCATCGTCGATTTCAGTCGCGGCAACGTCGCAGCTGAATATTTTGGCAGCCATGATGGCCATCATCGCGGTATGCCCGGTCCCGATCTCCAGAACCCTTTCACCGCCCCTCAAAAACGTCTTCAGGAAGAGGTAGCGCGAGACCGGTGTTGTAACGAGGCCCCGCGGGTGGTATTCTATATCGAGCCCGAAGACGGCCTTAGCTATCGCCCGGTTGTAGAGTATTCTAGCCTCTCTGTTCGAGAAGTCGAGCCTTCCGCGCTCGTCGAGATATTTTCCCAGCTCGGGGAATATTTTGACGGCTTCCCTCACCGGCAGTCCGAGCTTCCCGTCCCTCCACGTTGGCATGGAAAAAGTTGGAGGGGGGATTTAAAAGCTCACTCCCCCGGGTTCACCAGCCTGCCCATGAAGAGTATCGCGCCGGTTTTCCCTGTCGTAGATGAGGAAGATGAAGGGGTGGTCCGCGTTGAATACCTTGTACTTCGGCTTTTCTCCGGGTGCAGAGGCTGATATGAGTATCACTGCAGTCGCCGCTGCTGCCTCGGTTCCGTTCTCGGCGACGCTTATGAAGGTCTTGTGGATGACGTCGCTTATCGCCAGTTCCCCCTTCGGCGATATCCCTAAGAAGTCAGGCACCGTGAACGCTTTTTCCATTCCCATATCCATGAGGGCATTCCTGAGGCGATACGTCTCCTCGAGCCTGAACTTTGGAAGGGTCACCTTCACGCTCTCCTTAGTCGTCCCGTTCAGGATTTCCCAGATGAAGCCAGTGCTCAGTTCTTTCTCCACCTCGCCAAACTTCCCCTCCCCCGGGAGGATTATCAGCATGCCCATCCTTCCGCCCTCGTAGGGCAGTTCGAGGGCCTGAAGCTCGTCGTTCTCAAAGTAGGGGAACTTCCAGGTCTGGTGCATCATCGGCACCGTGACCTGGCCTTTTGGGGAGTGAAAAGTCCCGTTCCACGTGCCGCCGTCGAACCTGCTCGACCAGTTGGCCCTGAAGTAGACCGCGTTCGTTATTATCAGCCTCGTATCCCCGCTGGGCTTCGACACAATGTCCCTGATCCTGCCGTTGGTCCGCTCCTCGACCCAGCCGTTTATCTCCCTCGCGGCACCGTTGGGGTCCTTCACGAAGTCTACCTCACCAACCTCCCCGAGGTAGAACTCCCTTATGATTTTGGGGTACTCCTCGTTTATCGGATTAGCCCCTCTGGACCCAGAGCGCGTTAGCCGTTCTGAGGATGTATGAGCTATTCGAGGTTTTCAGGGAGAGCAGCAGGTACCTGAAGCCCGTCCACCTTGCCTCATCCTCGGATGGCAGGTGGAGAACCTTCCCCATGTCCTCTCTTGTGACGCCGGTTGCCCCCTCGTAGGCCATGGCCAACGCGGTCTCAACGCTGTAGGGGGAGAAGAAGAGGTTGTCGTTTTCCTTTGCCAGCTCCATGTAGAGGTCGATGGCGAAGGCGTTGATCCCCTCAACCACCGCTTTTTCCTGCTCTTCCTTCAGAACGTCATGTTTGGTATCCTGCGGTGTGATGGATGAGCTGCCCGGGGTTGTGGATTTACCGTTCTCGGCCTGCCCGAGACAGCCCCCCACGATGACGGTGAGAAGTAGAACCAGCAGAACCAGTCGCCGCATGGAATCACCGGGAATTACTACGTTGAAGATGTATAAATATCTGGCGATGACTTCAAAACTACCCGAAACAAAATGATGTAAAAGAATCAGAGGAGCGCCAGGGCCGCCATGACCTTGGCGTCCTCGACCATGTTGTCTATCTTCGCGTATTCGTTGGGCTGGTGTGCGGTTTCGTCGAGGGTCGCCCAGACCACCGCGGGAATACCGAGTCGCCTGAAGAAGGCCGCGAAGGTTCCGCCACCTATTCCTCCGACCTTTGCTTCTTTCCCGCGGAGTTCCTTGAGGGCCTTCTTGAGGAGTTTGACAATCTCGCTGTTTGGATCCGTTGGGGCGGGAGCGTCGAGGCGCTGGATTACCTCTATGGCTATCTCTGGCAGAACCCTCCCCTCAATCTCCTTCCTGTACTTCCCCCGGATCTTGTCGGCGAGGGCCTTAGCGTCGTTGAGTATGTCATCGAGGCTGTACCTCGGCAGAACCCTGCAGTCAAAGACAACCTCGTGCTCGCCCGGAACTATGTTCGGTGAATCCGCTGGATTTTTGACCATCGTCGGCTCGAAGGTGCTTTCCGCTGGCTCGAAGAGTTCATCTCTCTCGGAGTACTTCTCGTGGAGGTGTTTATCGAGGTGGTAAGCTAGGTCGAGCGCAACGCGGTGGGCGTTGAGGCCTTTTTCGGGCATGCTCGCGTGAACCTGCTTTCCATGAACTTTGACCTTGAACCAGAGGATGCTCTTTTCTGCTACCTCGATGAATGTTCCCTCCTCGTTTCCACCATCGGGAACCAAGACGAGGTCGTCCTTCCTGAAAAGCTCCGGGTGGTTCTTTATCAGCCACTCAACGCCGTATTTGCTCCCGGTTTCCTCGTCGCTTACGAAGGCTAAAATCACGGTCCTCTTAGGCCTTATCCCCAGGTTCATCATGGCTTTAACGGCGTAGAGAGAAGCCACCAAACTCTGCCCGTTGTCCTCGCTTCCCCTTCCGTAGACCTTTCCGTCCTTAACGACCGGCTTGAAAGGGTCACTCTCCCACTTGCTCAAATCCCCCGGAGGGACCACATCGAGGTGGGTTAAAATCCATAGCCTCTCGCTTTCCTCGCCCTTCTTGCCGTAGTAATAGGCCAGGATGTTGGGCCTTACGCCGTTCTTGGCCCTCTGATCGGGAGCATTGTATACCTCGATCTTATCGAAGGACCAGTCCTTTATTATCTCGAGCAGCTTCTGAGCCTTCTCATACTCCCCTTCGCCGCCGTAGTCAGGGCTTATCGCTGGGATTTTTATGAGCTCGATGAGGGTCTCCACCATCTCCTCCCTCAGTCCCTCTATCTCCCGGGAAACCGTCTGAACATCGGTCATGCCACCACCGGGGTTAGTCCTCCTTCAAGCTTAAACGGTTTTCGAAACCCAACCCCTTATATACCCTCCCGGGAAAATTCACCCGTCCGCAGAAGGAGTGGAGGGGGTGTGAATGATAGAGATAACCTTTCTCGGGAGCGGGGGCGGGCGGTTCATAACGATAACCCAGTTCCGCTCCACAGGGGGCTTTCACATAAGAGCCAGCAGGAACATCCACGTTGATCCTGGACCGGGGGCGCTCGTCAGGAGCTGGCGATACAAGCTCGATCCCAGGAAGCTCGATGCCATCTTCGTGTCCCACAGGCACGTCGACCACTGCAATGACGTGGAAGTTCTGATAGAGGCGATGACAGGTGGGGCACTCAAAAAACACGGCACGCTGATAGCGTCCAAGAGCGTCGTCTACGGCGACGAAACGCACACGCCGGCGGTGAGTAGGTACCACCTCAACGTTCTCGAGAGCGTCCACATCCCGGAACCCGGAAGCAGAATACCGCTGGGCGGTGAAGAGATGCTGATAACCCCCAGCCAGCACTCCGATCCCACAACCATAGGCTTCCGCCTCAAGACGTCAGTTGGGGACATCTCCTACATTCCCGACACGGCCTACTTCGACGATCTGAGGGAGTGGCACGATGGGGCAAGGCTGCTAATAGCGGCCATAACGCGGCCCAGGGACATGGGGATCCCGTACCACCTCAGCACCGACGATGCGGTCGAGATGCTCAAGGGGATGGAGAGAAAACCGGAGGCGCTTATAATGAGCCACATTGGAATGAAGATGCACTTCGCCAACCCCTACAAGGAGGCAAGGTACATAGAGAACGTCACAGGCGTCAAGACCTACGTCGCTAAAGAGGGCTTCCGCATAATAATGGAAAAGAACGAGATAGCGGTTAGAACTCTCAGGCCGGCGAGGTTCGTCTAATCTCCATCCGGCTTTTTCCCCTTCTTGAGTCCTTCCACAACCCTTAAAACCGTCGAGTAGGCCATCTCGAAAAGCTCGTCCCTCTTCCTCTCGCTCGGTGCCTCAACCACGACCCTTATCTTCGGCTCGGTTCCACTCGGTCTAACGAGAACCCAGGAGCGGTCCTTCAGGTTGAAGCGGTAGCCGGAGATAGTAAGGATTTCCCTTATCTCATCCTTGAGTTTATCCTCCAGTATCCTCGCGGCGCCCTCAACGGCTTTTCCCTTCAGCCCATCCGGACAGGGAACGTTCTTCTTCGTGAGGTAGAACTCCGGGACGTTTTCCCTCACTATCTCCGAGAGCGGACCGTTTTCGTCTATCATCTTGATGAGAAGACCCATCGTCACGAAGCTGTCAATCCATGGTCCGAACTTCGGGTGTACGAGCTTCCAGGGTTCAGCGGCGAATATGGCCTTATAGCGCTTTATTCCGTCGTGGGGCTGGCCGAGGGGTATCCTAACGACCCTTCCACCGGCTTCTTCAACAACCTGGTCTATCCTCGAGCCTGTGTCTATAGAGACCACCACCGTTCCGCCACCGTGCTCCTCAACGTAGCGCTTCGCGAAGAGCGCTATTACCGTGTCCTCGTTGAGGTAGTTCCCCTTCTCATCGAAGACCGCTATCCTGTCCGCATCGCCGTCCTGGGCAATGGCCAGATCAACGTTCAGCTTTCTCACGAGTTCGCCAAGGTAGGCTATGTTCTCGTACCTCGGCTCCGGTTTCCTCCCAGGGAAGTGGCCGTCCACGTGGGCGTTGATGCTCACCACCTTCGCCCCTATATCACGGAGGAGGTAGGGGGCGAGAACACTTCCGGCCCCGTTGGCACCGTCGTAGAGCACCTTAAGGCTCGTCTCGTGGTTCACGAAGTCGAGAACGGCTTTGATGTAGTCGCCGATGACATCAATGGGCTTAACCGTTTTGATCTCGTTCCACTTAGCCTTCCTGAAGTTTCCGGAGAAGTAGAGTTCCTCCAGTTCTCTCTCCTGCTCGACGTAGAACTCGGTTCCGTCGCCGTTGAAGACCTTTATTCCATTGTCGGTCGGCGGGTTGTGGCTGGCGGTTATCATCACTCCCCCATCTGCATGTTCTCTCGTCGCCCAGGCTAAAGCCGGGGTGGGAATAAGACCAAGGTCGAGAACCTCTTTACCGGTACTCAGAAGTCCGGAAATCATCGCGTTCTGGAGCATCACGCTTGAAGTCCTTCCGTCCCTCGCGACGGCAACGCTCTCCCCTTCAACGTAAGTTCCTATCGCGGTTCCCATCCTCAGGGCAAGCTCCGGTGTGATCTTTTCCCACAGCGTTCCGCGTATCCCCGCGGTTCCGAAGAGCTTCATGAACACCACCAAACTAAGTTCCCGTGGGGTTATAAACGTATATCGCCAATCCTTTGAAGTTCACGAGCCTCATGGTTTTTGGCATCGTGTCCCCGCTCAGCGGAAGGATGTAGGCCGGAACGCCCAGTCTCCTGGAGAGTTCGAGGATCGGCTTTACTATCTCCGGGGTCGGCCTGATTGAGTAGAGCGCCTTAACACCTCGGTAGAGCTCGAGGTTCGGAGAAAAGACGTCGTCCCTCACCGCGTTGATTCCCAGGTTCCGGGCCCGTCTAACGGATTCGGGGTTCCAGTCAATCGCCAAAATGTCGTAGCCGAGTTCTTTTAGCTTGAGAGCCACCTTGAACTGGAAACCTATTCCGAGCTCCGCTATCCCTCCCTCTGGAACCTCTCTGGCCAGAAACTCCGCGAAGTCCTCGATCGGCATGGAAGAAAATGGGGGATGGGGTTTAAAAAGCTTCAGAAAACAGCTTTTCCGCTTCCCTTCTCGAAGATGTGTGCTTTCCGCATGTCGAAGACGACGTCCACCTCCTGTCCTTCCTGAACCTTTGACTCCGAGCGGAATGAACCAAGGAAGGTGACTTTACCGACGCGAAGGTGGACTATCTTCTCGCTTCCGAGGTTCTCGATGATGTCAACCATCGCGCGGATCATGTTCTCCCCCGGAACCTTCACCTGGGCGAACATTGCATCGTAGAGGTCCTCCGGGCGGATTCCGAAGATGACCTCCCTTCCAAGGAGGTTGGCCTCCCTGAGAACCTCGACCTGGTCCGGAAGGAGCTTCAGCCTGAACTCCCCGAAGTCAGCGAAGCCGTCCTCTGTTACGGTCGCGTCCATGAAGTTCATCGGCGGCGAGCCTATGAAGCCCGCGACGAAGGTGTTCGCCGGGTGATCATAGACCTCTTCCGGCGTTCCAACCTGCTGAAGCTGGCCCGCGTTTATCACTGCAATCCTGTCGCCCATGGTCATTGCCTCGACCTGATCGTGGGTGACATAGATGGTGGTGACTTCGAGCTGTCTCTGGAGTTTCTTGAGCTCGGCGCGCATCTTAACCCTCAGCTTGGCGTCGAGGTTGCTCAGCGGCTCGTCCATGAGGAAGACCCGGGGTTTTCTGACTATAGCCCTCCCGAGCGCTACCCTCTGCCTCTGGCCGCCGCTTAATTCTCTCGGCTTCCGCCTGAGGAACTCTGTGAGGCCGAGCATCTCAGCGACTTCCCTGACGCGCCTATCTATCTCATCCTTCGACACCTTCCTGAGCTTGAGGGGGAAGGCTATGTTGTCGTAGACCGTCATGTGAGGGTAGAGCGCGTAGCTCTGGAAAACCATCGCTATGTCCCTGTCCTTCGGCGGGACGAAAATTCCCTTCTCGGGATCGGCAACGAGTTTGTCCCCGATATAAATCTGCCCTTTCGTGGGCTCCTCAAGGCCGGCTATCATCCTCAAAGTCGTCGTCTTTCCGCAGCCGCTGGGCCCGAGGAGTATCATGAATTCCCCGTTCCTGATTTCGAGGTTCATCTCCCTCACTGCCGTGAAGTCCCCAAACTGCTTCCAGACGTTAATGAGCTTCACTTCGGCCATCCTACCACCTCAATAAAATTTGGGAGGATCAGTGCCTCCTCCCGAGGAGGAGCGGTATTACCGCCAGTCCAATAAGTAGGGCTGGACCGCAGATTCCTCCTCTGCCGGTGGTGGTCGGGCTGGAGCTCGGTGAGGTCATGGGTGTGGTGGTCGGTGAGGTGGTTTCGCTCGGAGTTGTTGTCTCGCTCGGGGTGGAACTGGGTGCAGTCGTCTCCGTCGGGGTGGGGCCCGGCTGCTCCCCACCGGTGCCCTCCACGAGGGGTATCATGAGGACTGTGGCGAGCTTGCCGTTCTGGGCGTCGTAGCTCTTCAGCTGCTCCTCCTGAGTTGGCTGGAAGCCCGGTGGGACGAGTTCGTCAACGACCCTCGGTGCTACGCCGTTGATGACGGCCTGTGGATCCGCTCCGCCGAGCTTCCACTGTTCCGCCTCGACCGCCACAGGCCTCCACTTGTCGGGACCGTAGCCGTCCTGACTTCCCACAAGGACGGATGTGTAGAGCCCGTAGTCACCAATCTCGGGCAGGTACTTCTTCGGGAGCCTGACGATTATCGCGTTCTTCGTTGGGTCGGCTGAGATCTTCATCTCGCCCTGGATCACTGTCCCGTTGGGCAGGACTATGAGGTTTCCGTAGTCCCAGCCGGCTATTCTCAAAGCCACATCCCACGGATGCCTCGGATCGAGGTTGACGTTGGCCCCGGGACCATCCGGGAACATCTTTATCGCGGTGACGTTCCCGCCGTCCTTGAAGTCGAGGTAGACTTCAATGATCTGGAGGCTGAAGCCGTTGGGCCCGTTCCACGGGTTGCCACCGAGGTCTTTGAAGTAGAACTCGAGCGTCCAGTAGGCGTCGTCGTCTTTCATGGCGAACCTGAGGAGGTCAAAAACTCCTGGTTTGAAGACCTCGTCCGTCGGGTAGGTGTAGGTTCCAGGCCCGTGGTCATCTCCTTCGGGATCGTTCACCACTATGCCCCTCTTGAGGAGGGGGATGGCCTTAACCGTCGCCAGCTTCCCGGCGTTGGCGTCGTAGCTGCTCAGCTGTTCCTCCTGAGTCGGTTTGAATCCAGGTGGAACGAGTTCGTCAACCACCCTCGGTGCTACGCCGTTGATGACCGCCTGCGGGTCGGCTCCGCCGAGCTTCCACTGTTCCGCCTCGACCGCCACAGGCCTCCATTTGTCCGGCCCGTAGCCATCCTGCGAGCCTGTGAGGACGTCTCCCCAGAGGCCGTAGTCCTCCTTTATCTGGATGTACTTCTTGGGCACCCTCACGACTATGGTGTTGGTCGAGGGATCGGCTGAGATCCCCATCTCACCCTGGATCACTGTCCCGTTTGGGAGGACGATCAGGTTTCCGTAGTCCCAGCCGGCAATCCTGAAGGCAACGTCCCACGGGTGGTCGGGGTCAAGGTTGACGTTCGCTCCCGGTCCGTCCGGGAACATCTTTATGGCCGAGCTGTTTCCACCGTCCCTTAAGTCAAGGTAGACTTCAATGATCTGCAGGCTGAAGCCGTTGGGTCCGTTCCACGGGTTGCCACCGAGATCCTTGAACTTGAACTGCATGATGTAGGAATCCGTCTGCTCGAGGAGCTTGAACTCGAGGAGGTCAAAGACGCCGGGCTTGAAGACCTCGTCCGTCGGGTAGGTGTAGGTTCCAGGCCCATGGTCGTCCTCCTCCGGGTCCTTTACCTCTGCTATGACGACTCCCCTGACCTCGGTGGGGAGCTTGAGCTCGACGGGGGTCGTTATGATCTCGAGGTTGCCGTTATCAACGGTCGAGGTCGCAAAGTAGAAGTCGTTGGGGGTCTCGATGTACTCAAAGGGAACCGTTACGTCAACGGTGTTCCCGCTCTTCTCAACGGTCAGCTCTCCGAGCTTCTTGCTTCCCTCGTAGTTGGTGGAGTTGTAGATTTCCGCCTTCCCGTCCCTGTAAACGATGTGCTTGGTTATCATGAGGCCGACGCTGTCCGCCGAGTAGGGCCAGAGGGAGAACCTCAGCTCGTCGGGCCTCTTCTGGAGAAGGGTGAAGGTGTTGCCGACGCGCTTCCCGGCCTCGTACAGGCTCACCTCGAACTCGTCCACGTTGCCGGTCAGGACGAAGTGCATGCCATCCTTATCGAAGTAAACGCTCACGTTGCTGGCCTTCGGCGAGAGGCTGGAGTATCTCTTGATCTCGCCCTTCTTGAGTCCGACGGGACCGAGCTTCTGATAGGGCTGTCCATCGGGGTAGTAGTTTCCGTAGAGGTAGCTCGGAGGCTTCACTCCAGCGAGCCTGTACATCTCGTAGAGGTAGGTCTTCAGGTAGCGGTCGAAGCTGTAGTCCTGCCCGCTGTCCTGGTCGCTTCCGTACCACCAGAACCAGTCGCTTGCCTCAGCTCTCAGCAGGTACTCATAGGCGTTATCCCAGTCCGCCCGGCTCATCTCTCCTTTGTGCTCCATCAGGTTCTTCCTGGCCTGGTAGAGCCAGTACCAGCCGTAGTTCTCCTGCGGCTCGCCTATCCATGTCGATAGTGTCCCGTCTATCCAGCTGCTCTCTGGCCACTGCATCTCCTCCTTAACTCCGATCATGTCGTAGAGCTCCCCGAGGCTCCGGGCCCTGAGGAGTGCCTTCACCCTGTCGCCGGTGAGGTCGAGGCGCTCCATCATCCTGGGGGTGAGCTTGTTGGCCTTGTCGCCGTAGAGCTTGATGTACTCGCTCGGTGTAACCGTCCTTATGAGGCCCCTCTCCTGGAGCTCCTCGAGCTTTCTGTAGAGCTCGGTGAGGAAGAGCCTGCCGTCGTAGGGGTAGTGCTCCCAGGCGTTCTCACCGTCGAGCGTTACCACGTAGACGAGTGAACCGTCGTAGTTCTCCTTCTGGATCTTGAGGAGCTCGTTGACGAAGTCTTCAACGGCCTGGTACTGGTTCATGCCGCCGTAGGTGAAGCCAACCCTGTCGCTGAGCGCGTGATCGCGCGGGAAGAGGTATATCCTCTTTCCGTTGAACTCGGCCACCCAGGGCCTGTAGTAGTTCCCGGTGGTCTTCTCGACGCCGAGCCTGTCGAGGACGAGCTGGTCCGTCATGACCCAGGTCCAGCCGTTTTCGGCGAGTATCTCGAGGGTCCTGTCGTTGAGAGCCGACTCGGCCGCCCATCCCCCCTTCGGAACCGCCTTTCCGCCGCCGAGGTACCCTTTGTAAAGCTCGCCGGACTTCTTGACGTGCTCATCGAAGTCCTTCTCCCAGCCGAAGTCGTTGAGTATCGGGCCTATGGGGTGGGCGTAGGGAACTACCGTAACCTCGACGTTTCTCGACGGGTCCACGAGGTAGTTTATCCTCTCGTGCTCCTCGAAGGTGTGGTTGAGGAGCCAGAGCTGGGCGTTCAAAACGGTCTTCACGTCCTCCCTCGTGTAGCCGCCCTCATCGACTTTCTTGTAGAGGGCCTTGAGCTTCGGGTCGCTCATGATGTAGCCGTAGTCTATCCAGGCGAGGTTGAAGAGAACCGCCAGATCGATGTAGTCCTGCTCCGTGAACTCGTTGGTGACCGCTACCTTCTGCTCCTCGAGAGGTAGGTTCGCGTACTTGGCCTTGGCCTGGAGCATCTTTTCCTTCAGCTCGGTGTACCTGTCCCAGAAGTCCCTTATCGGGTTGCCGTTCGGGTCGGTTATAGGCTCCCCGTTCCAGGGTATCGTGTGGTCAAAGAACCCTCCCGGGGTCTGGAGGATCGCCCACTTCTCGTCAACGGTTAGGGGTTCGCCGTTCGCTATCTTCCCGGTTATGATCTGGAGCGTGTCCTTCTTTCCCTTCATGTAGTCGGCTATTTGAGCTATCAGCGAGCCCGAGAGGTCTATCGTGACGTGCACGTCCGGATACTGGCTCAGGTAGTGGGCCATCTTCCAGTAGTCGTTCGCCGCGTGAAGCCTGACCCAGGGCCTCGTGTAGACGTCCTGGACCGGGTCGTAGTAGTAGGGCTGGTGCTGGTGCCACACTATTATGACGTTGAGCGGCTTCGGCTCGGCCGCGCCAACGGTCCTGAGGTTAACTCCGAGTATGCTTCCGGCAACCAAAATTGTAAGGAAAAGGGCAACCACCCGCTTCATGTTACCACCTCATTCCTTCAGGCCTCCAACGGTGAGGCCACTCTTTATGTAGTTCTGGGCCAGCATGAAGGTCACGAACACTGGCAGGGCAAAGAGCAGAGCCGCTGCCGCGAAGTAGCTCCAGTCGATCCCCCTTCCAATGCCGCCCAGCAGGGTGTATATCCAGACCGAAAGCGGCTGGTGCTCCTGCTGGAGGAGCAGACTCGCGAGGATGAACTCAGTCCAGCCGCCTATAAACGAAAATATCGCAACGGTCGCTATTCCCGGCAGTGCCATCGGTAGCAGGACGTACCTGATTATCTGAAGGTAGCCCGCTCCGTCCACTAAAGCCGCCTCGTCAAAGTCCGGGCTTATGGAGTCGATGTAGCCCTTGAGAAGCCAGGTGTTGAAGGGAACGCTTCCGGAGGCGTAGATGAAGGCCAGTACCGGCAGTTTATCGTAGAGGCCGAGCCTGACGATCATGCCGTAGAGCGCTATGAGGCCGGCTATTCCGAGACCCCCCGCGACCTGCGTGAACATCAGGTAGAAGTAGAGCACGTGCTCCCTCCCGAAGAACTTCATGCGCGAGAATGCATAGGCCGCCGGGACGACGAAGAGCAGGGTTAGCAGCACGGTGAGGGCAGCTATGAATAGGCTGTTCCTGAGGTAGCCGAAGAACTTCGAGTTGATGAACTTGCCGATGTTCGTGAAGTGCACCGTTCCAGCGTTCCTGATCACCGCGTACCTCTCCATCCTACCGGAGACCCCGGTGTTCTCTATTTTTCCGCCCGTGAGGGTGACGTTCCTCAGCAGGCCGAAGCCTATTGTCCCGTCCTCGTTGACCCTCGTGAGGATGAAGAGTCCACTCACCTTCCCTTCCAGCTTCCCCTGGGCGTTCTCCCGGCTCTGGACGTCGAAGATGAGTCCCTTCGCCGGCACCTCAAAGGTCATGCCTGTGAACGGCCCGTACTTCACCTCACCCCTAATGATCCCCTGCACCACGTAGAGCCTGCCCTCCTGAAGGTGGGCGCTTCCCTCTATCGTCCCCCTGAAGTCCTCGCTGAGTTTGCTGCCCGAGAATCCGAAGAGCACCTCCCGGTAGGAGTCGAGGCTGACGTTCCTCGGTATCAGGTGGAACTCCGTCGTCGCGAGCGTTGAGCCGGGGCTTATAGAGACCGTGAAGATGTAGTACACCGGAAAGAGGATGATGAACATTATCAGTATCGCCAGCAGCGTGAGGGCGAAGCTCTTGATGACCTCGCCCTTTCTCCGTCCCATCATCCCCTGGCACCCTCCTGGAGCTTTGTTATCCTGACGTTGACGTACATATAGACCGCCAGTATCAGCGTGGCTATGACCATGACCGCGGAGGCCCTTCCGTAGTGGGGATTGGCACCGAAGGCCTTCCGGAAGCCGTAGAGCAGGAGGAACTTGTTCTCGAAGAGGCCTGCATTGTAGATGTAGGGCACCATGAAGTACTGGAAGCTGGCCGCGCTCGTCAGTATCGTCGCGAAGGCTATGGGCTTGCCGACTATCGGAAGAACCACGTGCCTTATCCTCTGCCAGTAGTTCGCGCCGTCTATTATCGCCGCCTCGACGAGGGTCTCGGGAACCGACTGGAGGGCGGCGGTTATGACGGTGATCATGAAGGGGTAAGCCAGCCAGACCTCTATTACGTTGAGCGCCACGAAGGCCCAGAGGGGGTCGTTGATCCAGTTGGGAGGATTGCTTACCCCGATGGATTTTAGAAGCTGGTTTATGGGCCCGAAGATCGGGTCGAACATGAACTTCCACACGGTGACCGAGAAGAGGAGCGGCAGCGCCCAGGGTATTATCAGGAGCGAGCGATAGATGGTTTTTCCCTTAACGTACCTGCTGTTGTAGAGCAGGCTCAGGAAGATTCCGGCTGAAACCTTGAGGGTAACGCTGGTGAATACGAATATCCACGTCCACTTGAAGGCCTCTCTGAAACCCTCGTTCTCCAGAACCCAGCGGAAATTCTCGAGACCAACGAACCTGAGGGGTCCAACCGAGCTCTCTGGATTGTACACCGGGAAGTTGCCGAGCTGGGCGTTGGTGAACGCTAAATAAATCGAGTAGATTATCGGCCACAGGTTGAAGAACAGGAAGGCGGCCATCCCCGGCAGTATGAGGAACAGGGCGATCGTCGTTGTTTTTTTCATTGCAAAACCCTCCAAAAAGGGGGAGAAGAGAGCGCTCAGCCGTTTATGGCGTCGAGTATCTCCTGCTGGTACTTCTTGAGTATTGCCTCGAAGTCCGCCTTGGACGGGTCGTCGCTGGAGAGTATGTCGTTCAGGGCTTTTCCAACGCCGTCCCAGACGGCGCCCATCTTCGGACTCTTTGGCATAAGGTAGGCGTGCTGAACTGCCTGTCCGAAGCCGTAGATGACCGGATCGTTCTTTATCTCCGGGTCATCCAGAACAGGCTTGAGAACCGGGATGTATCCGAGCTGGAGCGAGAGTTCCTTGATGACATCCGGACTGGTTGTGAACCACTTGACGAACTTCCACGCGGCTTCCCTGTTCTTTATGCCCCTGGCGAAGTAGATGTCCTTGACGCCTCCGTAGGGCCTGGGCCAGTACTCTTTACCGTCCCTGTGAATCGGCGGGAGCGGGACGACGCCGAAGTCTATGCCGGCCTTCTTAACGCTCGCTATGCTCCAAGGGCCGTTGACCATGAAGGGGGCGCGGCCTTCCAGGAATATGCTCTGCTGGGTTCCGTAGTCAGGAGTTGGTGCCATGTACGGATAGACCTTTTTGAAGAAGAACTTGAAGCCCTCTATCGTCCTGGGATCATCGAGACCGGGCTTCTCCGTCCTGTCGTCGAAGTAGTAACCTCCGAAGGCCTGCACTATTCCCGAGATGAAGTAGGCGTCTATGGGCCAGGCGATCCCGTACCTCTCCTCGTCGGGGTTGTAGAACTTACCCATCTGAGACTCGAGCTGCTCGAAGCTGGTGGGTGCTTCGCTCACCATCTTCTTGTTGTAGATGAGCGCGACGGTCTCGGCCGCAAAGGGCATCGCGTAGTAGTGCCCCTTGTACTGCATTGCCTCAACGGCAACCGGGGCGAAGTTCTTGGTAACGTCCGAGGTGACGTAATCGTCAATCGGTTCCAGAAGGCCCGCCTCTCCGAACTTCCCGATCCAGTCGTGCGCCCAGATGAAGAGGTCCGGTCCCTGGCCCGCGGGTATGGCCGCTTTAAGGGCGCCCTCGAGGTCGGCCTTCTGCTCGAACTTGATGGTAACGTCAGGGCACATGGCCATGTACTCCTCGGCTATACTCTGGAAGACCTCGAGTTCGTTCGGCTGCATCTTGTGCCAGATCACTATCTCCCCGCTTCCACAATCGGTCTCCTGGGAAGCGGTCTCGGCCGGACTGGGTGAAGCGGTCGGGCTCGGACTGGTTGAACCGGATGACGTTTCAGTTTTTCCGTCACTTATACATCCGCTGGCCACGACGCCAAGAACCAAAACTCCCACAAGAAGCAGGGCAAACAATCCTTTTTTCATGCTTCAATCACCCGCCTTGGTCTGGTGATACAGTATCATTGGCAGTGATATATATATCTTGCGCTTTTCTGTTCAGGGCCGATAGAGGTGTCCACACCAGCATGGCGTGTATATAAAAGTGCATCAAAGCCCGCAACGGGGGACTGCCATTTGAACCCGAAAGTTTTATACACCTTCCGTCGGAGTATCACCACAGATGACTAAACTCTCCCGAGTGAAAAATCCGGAGGTTTTAGCATGCACGAGGACGAGATAATAGAAAAACTCCAAAGGCTCGGTCTCACCAAGTATGAGAGTTTGGCCTACATAACCCTTCTCAAGCTGGGCCCGAGCAAGGCAACGGATATAACGAAGGAGAGCGGCATTCCCCACACGCGCGTTTACGACGTTCTCAGCTCGCTCCACAGGAAGGGTTTCGTTGATGTCATGCAGGGTTCTCCGAGGCTCTACAAGCCCGTCAACCCGGAGGTCGTGCTCGAGAAGATAAAGGAGGACTTCATAGAGGACATTGAGAACCTTAAGGAAGCGTTCCTCGACCTCTACCGCGAGGTTCACGGTGAGGATCTGCCCGAGATATGGACGATTCAGGGTTTCGACAACACCGTCGAGAGGGCGGAGTACGTCATAAGGACCGCCAAGCACGAGGTTCTGATCAACACGCCCTTCGAGTTCCTCAAGCTCCTCAAGAGCGAGATCCGCGCGAGGAAGGATGTTCTCTTCGTCATAGTCAGCAACTTTGAGGAAATCCCGGACTGGTTGAGGGGAGACAACATAATTCTCGCCAGGACCGGCGGTGCCCCCTGGCTCATGGCCAGCTGGATAATAGGCGACATAAACTATGCCCTCTTCTTCGGCGCTCTTCCCAAGGACAGGCGTCGCGAGAAGTTCTACTCCTTCTGGGCCAAGAGCCCCAAGATAATCCAGAACTACATGCACTGGTTCTACACCATATACTTCGACAACAGCGAGATCGTAAAGCCCCTCGACTACGGGAAGCTGCCAAAGCCCCTCGCCCTCGTCAACATAAGGACCCTTATAACAGTCCTCAAGTTCGCGGGACTTCCAAGGAAGGCGGAGATCATCGGGAGGATGATAGACACAAAGGAGGTCGTAACGCTGAGCGGAACCATCGTGGATTACGAGTACACACCCCTTACAGCCAACATCACCTTCCGCTACGACGGCAGGGAGCTTAAGGTCGGCGGGATAGGCAGCTACTTTGAGGACGTTGAGGGCGAGAAGTTCATCCTCCTCGAGTGATTTCTCATTCTTTTGCCAACCGGGGTGGTTCCATGCGAATTCTCATGCTCGGCTTTGAGTACCTGCCCGTCAAGGTCGGTGGGCTAGCCGAGGCGATAACGAGCACAGCCGAGGGGCTTGTAGAACTCGGCCACGAGGTCATCGTCATCACTCCAGACCATGGGAGAAACCTTGGAAAGCCTGTGAAGAGCTTTAGAATAGCCGATTTTGGCGGGACAGTTGAGGTCGAAGTCCGAAGGCGTGAGGAAAAGGGTGTTACCGTTTACTCCCTCGCTGGAGGACTTCTGAGTGAGCCCGACGTCTACGGCCCGGGCTGGGAGGAGCTGCTGAGAAAGGCCCTTCTCTTTGGAAAGGCCTCCGCCGCTCTCCTCAACGGCATCATCGGCGAGTTCAGACCGGATGTAGTTCACGCCCACGACTGGCACACCGTTTTTGCCCTCGGGTTACTCAAAAAGTACTTCCAAGTTAGGGCAGTCTTCACCGTCCACAGGCTCAACAGGGCGAGGATTTCAGCGGAATACTTCCACGAGGCAAACCTCGGTGAGCTTGCTCCCTATCCCGAGGTAGACCCGGAGCACACCGCCTGCTACGTAGCCGATGTGGTCACAACGGTAAGCAGGAGCTACCTGTGGGAGGAGTGGGATTTCTTCCGGAACTTCGAGGGGAAAGTTACGCACGTCTTCAACGGCATAGACTGCTCCTTCTGGAACGAAGATCTTCTCGAAAATGCGAACCTTCCGAGGGAGGAGCGGAGGAGGCTCATCTTAGAGCGCTTCGGTCTCTCCGATGGAAAGGCTTTCATGTTCATAGGACGCTTCGACAGGGCGCAGAAAGGGGTGGATACACTCCTCAGGGCGATAGAGATGCTCTCGACCGACCCGTCATTCGGCGATATGCGCTTCCTGATTATTGGGAAGGGCGACCCCGAGCTGGAGAGGTGGGCGAAAGAAGTTGAGAACCGCTTCCCGGAGAACGTCAGCGTGGTAACGGAACTCCTCTCCAGGACGAACGTCCGCGAGCTTTACGGCTCGGTGGACTTTGTGGTAATTCCGTCCTACTTCGAACCCTTTGGCCTCGTCCAGCTCGAGGCCATGTGCCTCGGGGCCCTTCCAATAGCCAGTTCCGTTGGTGGGCTTAAGGACACGATAATCGACCTGAACGCCGACCCGAAAAACGCTACGGGGCTTCTCGTTCCGCCGGGGGATGCATTCGCGCTGGCAACTGCGATGATGAGGGCCAAGAACCTCGACGGGGAAACTCTAGCCAGGCTCAGGGATAATGGGAAGAGGCGCGCGAGGGAGGACTTCACGTGGAGAAAAGCCTGCGAGAGATACGTTAAGGTCTATCTCAACGAAGTTGACAGGGCGATGTCCTTCCTCCGCTAACGCCAGCCGTATTCGGCTAAAAATTTCCTCTTCAGCCTTTTTATCGTCCCTGAAACTCCGAGCGTTCTGAAGATCGCCTTTGAGCCGTTTATCTCCGTGACCAGTGTCAGGGCGAGGCGG
This sequence comes from Thermococcus sp., assembly GCF_027012695.1. Classification (GTDB taxonomy): domain Archaea; phylum Methanobacteriota_B; class Thermococci; order Thermococcales; family Thermococcaceae; genus Thermococcus. The sequence continues at coordinate 1,000 of NZ_JALUYR010000057.1, read as the reverse complement.
AGTTCCTCCACGTGCTTCCTGTCGACCCTGACTATTCCTGTCTGGCTCCTCTCGTTGAATTTTATGAACCAGGGCTTTGCCTTTGCCGAGCCGAGAACTCCGAGAGTTGAGAGGCTGGCCTCCCATATTGCCTCCCTCACCTCGTCTCCCCTAAACGGTCTCTCTCCGATCAGCTGGAAGGCTATGTAGCGGTGCTTGTCCCTTAGTGTGGGCGGCAGGTACTTTGGTTTCTCCCTCATGTTCCCAACTCTGCCCGCCAACCTTTTTAAGGCCTTCCAAAAGCTGGTGGATGGTGAGAACTTTGGTTTGGGAGACACCGTACTTCTCATACGCCGTTCGCGAGCTGCCGAGGGGCTGTCAGCTCTGCGTCAGGGGGGAGAAGCTCGTCCTCTTTACTACAGGTGCATGCCCGAGGGACTGCTTCTACTGCCCCCTGAGCCCTTGGAGGAGAGAGGATGTTGTTTACGCCAACGAGAGACCCGTGAAAAGCGTTGATGACATCATCGAGGAAGCAATCCTTCAGGAGGCCAAGGGGGCCGGGGTGACCGGCGGTGACCCGATGGCGAGGCTTAACAGGACCGTTGAATACATCAGGGCCCTAAAGGAGGCCTTTGGAGAGGACTTCCACGTCCACCTCTATACCACAGGCGCTCTGGCCACAAAAAAGAACCTCGAAAAGCTCTACGATGCCGGCTTAGATGAGATACGCTTTCATCCCGACCTTTTCAACCCAAACTCAAAGCTCTTCGAGATTGAAATAGAGAACATAAAGAACGCCTTCGACTTCGACTGGGACGTTGGTGGCGAGATTCCCTCCGTTCCGGGCCAGTTCGAGAGGATGAAGTGGTATGCCGAGTTTCTTGATAAGCTCGGGGCGAAGTTTCTAAACGTGAACGAGCTTGAGTTCAGCGAGACCACGCTCAAGACGTTTACGGAGAAGGGTTACCAGCCGGTCAGCGACGAGAGTGCGGCCATAAAGGGCTCCCTTGAGCTGGGACTT
>NZ_JALUYR010000056.1 GCF_027012695.1 Thermococcus sp. | reverse complement strand
TACCTCTCCTTTACCCAGCGGATGAAGTAGTCAGGGTTCAATTCCTCGCCGATGGCCTTCTTTAGGAGCTCCTTTGGCGGATAGATGCTTCCCCAGCGATGTATCTTCTCCCTGAGCCAGGCCTTAATCGGTTCGAACTCGGCCTTGGCAACCTTCTCCTCGAAGTCCGGGATGTCCCTCTTCATGTGGTAGTAGAGCTGGCTCGCGAGGAGGGTTCCGATGCTGTAGGTCGGGAAGTAGCCTATCGTCCCGTGCGCCCAGTGGATGTCCTGGAGGATTCCTTCCGCGTAGGTCTTCGGCCTTATGCCAAGGAGGTTCTCCATCTCATCGTTCCAGAGCTCGGGTAAGTCCTTCGCCTTAACGCCCTCGTTGAGCATCATCCTCTCGAGCTTGAAGCGGAGCAGTATGTGGAAGTTGTAGGTAACTACATCGGCCTCGGTCCTTATGAAGTCCGGTCTAACTATGTTGAAGTAAAGGTAGACGTCCTCGGGGGTGTAGTTGGACATGAAGGGCAGGTTCTCCCTGAGGACAGGATAGATGAGTTCAGCAAACTCCCTACTCCTTCCGATGATGTTCTCCCAGAAGCGGCTCTGGCTCTCGTGGATTCCAAGGCTTACCCCACCGGCTATCGGCGTGAACATAAATCTTTCATCCTGCTGGAGCTCGTAGAGAGCATGCCCAAACTCGTGGACCGTACTTAGAATCGTCCTCCTGAAGTCGTAGCCTTCATATCTCGTAGTTATCCTGACGTCCCTTATGCCGAACTCGGTCGTGAACGGGTGAGCCGAGACGTCGAGCCTTGAGCGAACGCCAAGCGGGAAGCCGAACTTCTTGAGAATCCAGATGTTAACGCGCTCCATCTGCTCCCTCTCATACTTCTCCTTCTCGAGCGGGTGCTCCCTTGGAACTTTGCCCTCCTCCATTATCTTCTCAAGGAGGGGCTTGAGCTCCTTCTCCAGCTTCTCAAATATTCTCTTGACTTCTTTGGTGGTCAGTCCCTCCTCGAAGAGGTCGAGCAGGGCATCGTAGGGCTCGTCCTCATAGCCGAGGTACTCGGCGGCGCGCTTCGCAAGGTCTATGATTCTGTCGAGCCACGGCTCAAACTTCGAGTAGTCGTCGCTCTTCTTTGCCTCCTCCCATGCCTTGGTCGCCTGGCTCGTTACCTCACTCCTCTCCCTGAGGAACTCGGGCGGAAAGGCCCTGCTTATCCTTATCTGTCTGTCAAGAACCCTAACAACGCCACGCTCGTACTTGTTGAGCTCCATGCCCTTGGCCTTCTCGACGAGCTCCACAAAGTCCGGCCTGAGAAGGAACTCCTGACTCATAACGCTTAACTCGCCCTGGGCCACACTCCTCTCAAGGATTCCCTCCTTGGGCATGTTAACTTCCATGTCCCAGCCGAGAACGCTCTGGGCGTGACCGATGGCCCATATCCTCCTGTACTTTTCAAGAATCTGCTTTACGGTCTCGTTCCGAAAGACACTCTCCATAGGAACCACCCATTGTTTTTTGCTGGAAAGTTCTTGCCAGACTCTTTTAATCTTTTCGATGGGCATCTGAACGTACGGGTAAAAACCAATTACCACGACCGGAAACGGCTTAAAGGGGAAAGACCATCGGAGGGAAAAGGTGGTTGCCATGGGGCTGGATTTGGTTGTGCTCGGTCACGTCTCCATAGATCACATACACATACCCGGAAAGCCGGAGATACTTCTTCCCGGCGGGGCGGCCGCGGCCGTTGCCACCTCCGCGGCGCTGGCGGGGGCAAGGGTCGGACTGGTAACTAAAATCGGAGAGGACTTTCCAAGGGAATGGCTGGAAAAACTCTCCCAATACGTTGACATCAGGGGCGTTCAAATCCTCCCAGGGAAGACGATACACATCCACATGATCTACCACGAGGACGGGAGCGTTGATGCCCCCGTTGACATGGGCGTCGCCCGGGGAATGGGTGAAACGCCGATTCCGGAGGAGTACCTGGACTCGAGAGTATTCCACATAGCACCGATTCCGCCGGAGGAGCAGCTGAAGGCCCTTAAAAGGCTCGAGGGGAGGAGAATAAGCCTAGACTTTAACCCCACCTACATGGAGGACTACAGGACCAGGAAAGACCTGATGAGGGAGATAGTTTCCCGCGTTGACGTGCTCTTCCCCAACGAGCGGGAAGCGTTGACCATAACGGGTCTGGACGACGTCAGGAAAGCGGCTGAAACACTCCACGAATGGGGAGCGAAGCTCGTCGTGATAACGCGCGGTGAGAGGGGCGTCCTGCTCTACGATGGGAAGTTCAGGGAGTTTCCAGCCCTTCCGATAAGCGAGGACGAGATAGTTGATCCAACGGGGGCGGGGGATGCCTTCGCGGGGGGCTTCCTTGCCGGCTACTCTAGAGAAGAGCCCCTAGAGGAGTGCGTGAGGCTTGGCCTCGAGAGGGCCAGGGAAGTGCTGAAAAAGGAGGGAAGCTGGAGCATCTAATCCGTGATCAATCTGGCTAGGAGGTACATCACAATGAGGAAGAAGGCAGCGAGGGAGGTAACTTCGAGTCGGGGCAGGAGCGGCGAGAGGTGGACCATCACCAGGTAGATCGGAAAGGCCAGCAGCGTCGCCGCTATCAGAAGGACGTAGTGCTCCAGCGGTGCCTTTTCCCTCTCGAGATAGCCCATCTCAACCGAGAGGAGGGCCAGGCTCATTATCGCGAGCCCATAGAGGCCACCGGTTCTTGTGTAGATGAGGTACGCGCCAACTGAAACCAGGAAGAGCGTCCCTATGAAGTACCACCCGATCGCCATAAGGCCGAGGGGAAGGAGCAGGAGCGTCCTGTGATCCAGCCTCCAGAGGAGGGCGAAGAGGAGAAGGAGGGGAACGAGGGAGTAGGGACGGCGCTTTATCCTCATAGCCCGATCACCTCCGCTATTGCCGCCTTCAGCGGCTTCCTGACATCCCAGTCTATAATGACTCCATAGGAGGCCATCTTCTTGAGGACCGCCTTCCTCTGGAGGGAGAGTAGCTTAAGGGCCAGCTCCTCCTCGCGGCCCTTCGGTTCGACGGCGGTGTAGGGGTTCGGGCTTATCACGACGACGTTGTAGCCGAAGGAGGCCATTATCTTCAAAGCCTCCCTGCTCTCTTCCGTCAGGAGGGGAGAGAGGTAGACCAGCTGGGCCCTAGGCGGGAAGTGGGAGCGTATGAGGTGCTCCACCTGGTAGGCTATCATGTTGTTCCTGTCCGGTTTGGCCGTGCTCAGGAAGTCAATGCACTTGAAGAAGTGCCTCTTGCCGTAGTCGGGGCGAACCCAGAGGGGGACGTCCTCAGCCAGGAGAAGGCCGAAGCTCGTACCCTCGTTAAGGGCGTTGAGCATCAGCGAGGCGGCAGCTCTAACGAGGTGGTCAAAGACCAGTTCGCCCGTGTAGGATGCATCAACTATAAATATAACGTCCACCTTCCTCTCGCTCTCGTACTCGTTGGCCATTATCTTCCCCGTTCTCGCGGTGGCCTTCCAGTTGATTATCCTGAGCGGATCACCGGGCTGGTATTCCCTTATGGCGTGGAACTCCACTCCCTCGCCGACCCTCGGTGATGGAAGCGCACCGACGGTTATCTTGGTTCCCCTCGTTGAGTAGGGCGTGGGAACGTCGGTGATTATCGGGACACCGATGAGCTCGGTGTAGAGGTCGAACTTCTTCGTGAAGTGGAAGAAGCCGAAGGGGTCGCGGTAGCTCAGCTCTACCCAGTTGAACTTGTGTATTCCTCGCTTCACGCGCACCTTATAGCGGAACTCCCTCGTTTCTCCCCCTGACAGGGAGACGACCCACTCCTTCTCACCCTCAATGAGCTCCAGTCCCTCGGGCAGGTCTTCCCTTATCTTAAGGCCCGGTATCCGCTCGCTGGACCTTATCCTGATGATCACCTCGAGCTCGCTTCCCTCGAGGAAGCGGTTGTGGGGGATAATCCTCTCAAGTTCAACCTTCATCCCGGGCCTGAAGAAGAGCACCGCCGTGAGGAACAGCAACACCGCGGGGAGAACTAAGTAGACCATCTCCCAGCGGAGAAGGAGGAAGGCTATGAGGACCAGGAGCCAAATAGCGAGGAGTAACTCCTCCGTCTTCTCCGTGGGGATCATTTTGCCCTCCACGGGCCCTTCATCCGGGCCCCCGGCGTTCGTCTCACCGGAGGGAAATGGAGCCGCCTGCACCCTTCCACCTCACTCGAATTTGGGAACCGGAACCCTTTCAAGGAGCTTCTCCATTATGCTCTCCTGGCTCACCTTGGTGTACCAGAGTTCCCTCTTCAGGATGAGCCTGTGGCTCAGAGCCGGAACAGCGACCGCCTTTACATCGTCGGGAATCACATAGTCCCTGCCCTCAAGTGCCGCGTACGCCCTGGAGAGCTTGAGCAAAGCGAGTGAACCCCTGGGGGAGGCACCTATCTCGATCTCCCTCTTAGCTTCCCTTGTGGCGGTGACTATGTCTGTTATGTACTCCAGTATGGGATCGCTGACGTAGACATCCTCTATGGCCCTCTGCATCTCGACGACCTCCTCCGCGCTCAGTATCCTTTGAATGTCCACGTCCTCCTTCTTCCTCGCCATCCTCCGCCGAAGTATCTCCATCTCCTCGCGCTTGGATGGGTATCCAACGCGGAGCCTGACCAGGAAGCGGTCGAGCTGGGCCTCGGGGAGGGGGTAGGTTCCCTCCTGCTCTATCGGGTTCTGAGTGGCTATGACGATGAAGGGCTTTGGCAGGACGTAGGTGTTGCCCTCAACGGTAACCTGCCTCTCCTGCATCGCCTCGAGCAAAGCCGACTGGGTCTTCGGTGGCGCGCGGTTGATCTCGTCCGCCAGGAGGACGTTGGTGAAGACCGGTCCCTTTCTGAACTCGAACTCCAGAGTTTTCTGGTTGAAAACAGAAACACCGAGAATGTCGCTTGGAAGCAGATCGGGAGTGAACTGGACGCGCGTGAACTGGACGCCCAAAGCCTTGGCGAAGCTCTTCGCCATCAGGGTTTTGGCCAGTCCCGGCAGGTCCTCCAGCAGGACGTGGCCGTCCGCCAGGATGGTCGTCAGTATCAGCTTCAGAACTTCCTCCTTTCCGACTATTGCCCTGCCGACCTCGTTGAGGACGGCGTTTCCCTTCTCGTGTATCTCCTCAATCCTCATTCAGATCAGCCTCCACTATCTTGAGTGCCCTCTCGAGGTTGTCCAGAAAGTCTCCCTCCGATCGGAGAACCTTCAAGGCTTCGTTTGGCTCGGAGAGGAGTGAGCGGTAGGTGGAGTTGTAATCATCCGAGAGGGTGGCGTAGATCTCCACTATCTTTTCCTCGACGAGGGAACGGGCCACCCTCCCGCTCCGGGCCTTCCGTATCAAGCCTACCGTTCTCTCGACATCGGTCTTCCTCTCGATCTCTATTCTACGCCTGAGCTCTGGTATGGCCACCCGCATCTCGAACCCAAAGAGCAGGAACGCCAGAAACGTGCCAAGAAAGAGGACGGCGAGCCATCTGAAGGCGTAGGAACTCAAAAACGTTGCGGCGATGAGCATGATAGCCGACACCACTATCGCAACCCTATGAAACCTCATTCAGAACACCCCTCATCTTCCTGTAGAGCTCGAGGGCCCTCTCGGCGTCCTCCCAGGTGACCTTCTCAGGGGCGTACTTCGCCTTCTCAAAGAGCCTCGTGAGGCCGGTGAAGGGTTCCCTGAGGAGGGAAACGTTCACCCTGCCAGCGTGCTCCCAATGGGTCCAGCTCTCCCTGTAGGGTATACCAAGAACCTCAAGCCAGAGGACGGCGTTCTTGTATATCGCAACAACGGCCTCCCTGGGATCGGAAAAGGTTTCGAGGCCGAGCTCCTCCACCTTCCTGTCGAAGTTCAGTGCCCTCTCGCGCATCCTCTTTCTTTCACGCCTTTTGAGAACCTCCCTGTAGTAGGCAACGGCAAAGTAGAGGAGGCTGGCTATGAAAACCGTCAAAATTGCGTAGAGCAGGTAGTCGGTATGCGAGATACCACCTGAGGTCGAGTTTGTGAGGGTGTTGTTGTAGTAAACCGGCGAAGGGGGGAGAACGCTGCCGTTGACTGTAACGCTGGTCGTGTTGTTGGTGGGAACCACGACCCGGGTCCTGGAGTTCTTTATTCTGTAAATCGCAAGAAGCGCCGAGAGTATCATAACCGCCCAGGCGATAAGGTAATTCTTCTCGTCCACGGGATAGAGCTTCCTCTTGAGGGGTATGTCGCGCCAGCTGAGGAAAAGCAGGGCGAGAACTACCACCGAGAGAGCGGCAATCGCTATCAGGAGAAACCCCGAGAACCCCGCCGGGCTCCGCTTAATTTCACCGTCCCGGACACTGTAACCCATCAGAAGGGTCATCAGTGCAAACAGCAGTCCGGAGAGTGCCACGGTTTTTACCCTGCCGTCCATCTTCACCGTCAGGACTACACAGGGAGGTTTAAAAGCATTTACCCCCAAGTAAAACCCGGGTGATGGATGTGGAAAGGATGCCGAGGCTTTACGTTGAGGTTGACGCTGGAGAGTGCGTGGTTGGAGGAAAAACCGCAAGGGACTGCGTGGTTATTCAGGAGAACGTCGAGGTCTGGCTGAAGGAGGGGGATGAACTGCCTGGATTCGTTGATCGGGAGAAAGCGGAGTTCCTGGCGAGAGAGATCTACGATCGCTTCCACCTCTACGTGGACAGGGAAGAGGGGAGAGTCCTCACCGACGCAATCCTGATTCTGCCCGATGGGAGGACGAGGATATACCTGAAGAGGGGCGACGAACTGATGATCCTCCCGGTCGAGGGGTACACGAAAACGATAATAGCAAACGTTGGAAACAGGGTTAGAAGGGGCGACGCCTTCGCCGCGGTCACCACGAGGAAGGGGGAGGTGCACTACCTCAAACCACCCAGGACGGGAACGGTTGTCTTTATAGACGAGATGACCGACAGGCCCCACTACGTCTACTACCTCCTGCCGGAGGAGTGATCCCCTCCATTTTTGGGCACCGATGAGCAAAGCTTTATAAGTTCCCGCGAGAAAGAGAGCCCGAAAGTCTTTTGGAGCTGGAAAAATGAAGGTTGAACGTGGAGATCGCGTAAAGTTCCACTACGTTGGAAAGTTTGAGAACGGCGAGGTTTTTGACACGAGCTACGAAGATGTAGCAAAGGAACACGGCGTTTACGTTGAGGAGCGCGAGTACGGGCCCCTTGAGGTCACGGCCGGCGCTGGGGAGGTAATCCCCGGTCTGGACGAGGCACTGATAGGTATGGAGGTCGGCGAAAAGAAAACCGTCGTCGTCCCTCCGGAGAAGGGCTACGGCCTGCCGAACCCGGAGCTCGTGATTGAGGTGCCCGTTTCAGAGTTCACCAAAGCCGGCATGGAGCCCGTTGAGGGCATGTACGTCATGACCGATTCGGGGATAGCCAAGATAGTGGCCGTTGAGGGGGATAAGGTGAAGCTCGACTTCAACCACCCCCTGGCCGGGAAGACCCTCGTCTTTGAGGTAGAGGTCGTTGACGTTAAGAAGAAGTCAGGGGACGAGTCCGATTCCCCCGAGGTGGATACTGGTTATTCCCTTGAAAACGGCGAATCCTAAGGCCATGAGAAGGAGGCTGTACCTCAGCCCCGCCGAGTACTTCCCTTCTCTTATTACCCCTATTCCCAGGCCCGAGATTGCCGCCTGGATCAGAACGAACACCATCAGTATGTTGGTGAGCGTTTCAACCGGAAGGGTTACAACCCCACCTGACCCCATGCTCACCATTATCTGGGCGACGATGCCCAGTATCAACGGCCCTATGAACCCGCTGGTTATGATGAAGAACATCGTCTGCATACCCGTGGAAGCCTTGCGTTCCTTCCTTATGCGGAGTATCTCCCTGACGTCGTTCCCAACGTAAACCAGAACGTCGCTCATGGGGGCACCCCTCTCAAGGGCCTCTATGATTATCATCATCGAGCGGTAGATGATTTTTGACTTTCTGTTTCTGAGGGCGAAGGCCCTGAGCGCATCAACCGTAGGGCGACCCTTCTTTATCTCGGCCACGGTTCGCCTGAACTCCTCCGTCAGGGGGCCGAACTTCGCAGTTGTGAGCTCTTCCAGGGCCTCGGAGAAGGAGATACCCGCCCGGAGCGAGCTGGCCAGGTAGAAGAGCGCATCGGGGAGCATGTTCTCCATTTCCTCTATCCTCTTGGTGATCCTCCAGTAGGGGTAGCCAAAGGCCATTCCCAGGAAGACGACGACGAAGGCCAGAAGTGAGTTGAGGGGGGACGAGACCATAAAGACGAGGAGTCCAACTATGATTCCCATGAGGAGGGAGATGGTGAGGTACTCCGCGGCCAGGAAGCCTATGTTGGCGGAGTAAATGAAGAGCTCGTAGCGCTTCATCCACTTTTCAGGAACGATCTTCTCGACCAGTGATATCAGGATTGATGAAAGTCCCGGCATCCTCTCACCTCGGCTCTCCCATCTTGATCATGTTGACTATTATTAGCGATATCGCCGGAAACGCCACCAGGAGCATGACGGCCAGTGTGGAAGGCGGCATTACGAGTCCCTGTGACATCATTGAACCGGCCAGGATCCCGACGACGAACATCGTTGGCATCACGATCGTCAGGAACATATAAACGAAGGCTATACCGTTGACCTTCTGGATGTACTCAACCAGCTTCATCCTGTACTCAAAGGCGAAGTCCTCGGCGAGCTTGTAGAGGATCTCAGAGAGGTTTCCTCCAAACTTCACGGCCCTGAGTATCTGCTTGACGACCCTGCTGACGGTTTCAGAGCCCATCTTCTCGTCGAACCTCATGAGTGCCTCCTCAAAGGACGAACCCGTCCTCATGTCCCTGAGTATGAGCTCGAACTCCTCCGATATGGGGCCGTAATCGGCCCTCGCAACCGAGAGTATCGCCTCGGATATACCGACACCCGCGCTCAGGAGAGAGGCCATGTGCCTGAGGGCGTAGGGCATGGCCTTCTCTACCTCCGCGACGCGCCGCTTCCATACCATCCTGGGATAGTGGCGCATGTAGACAAAGCCCCCGATGAACCCGAGGAGACCGACGAGCAGGGATACGTCCAGGGGAAGGTACATAAGATAGGCGAAGAGGAATCCGAAAATACCGGAGAATATCGCAACCCCTAGCATCAGGGCAACGTACCTCTCGGGCGGCATGAGTATGTTGGCCCGGTAAAGGTCCCTGTCCAGTCCCTTAATGGAGGAGGTGAGGGCCCTGACCGGTCCACGGAAATAACGGAGGATCGCCTCCGCAAACCTGTCGGAGAAGGGCCTCTGGATTTCCTTCTTCCTCCACTCGATGATCTCCTCTATCTCCTTTTCCTTCTCGGCCTCGCTCTTCTCAGTCTCGACCTCTTTCTGGAGCTGTTTGAGGGCCCTGAGCCTCTCCTGAACCGTTTTACCCTTCGGAATCTTCCGGGTAGGGATCTCCGCTACCTCCAGCGTCTTGCCGCCGAGCCTCTCAAGGAAGTTGGTGATGCTGTCGAACAGACCCATTGGAACCACCCTCACATCAGACTCCGTACCCTCTCGCTGAGCTCAACGCTGCCGCCCATCTCTATCTTCCGAAGGAGGGCGCTCTCGTCCACGTAGAACTGCCTTATGTAGTGACCGACCTTTTCTATACCCCTGATGCCCTCCTCGATCATCCAGTCGAGGACTATCTTCCTCTTCTCCTTCTCCAGCTCGAGCTCGGCCACGCTCATCCCGGTGTGCCTCGCCAGTTCGTTGAGTGTCCTGCTGGGAACACCCGTTGGAACGAGCTCGTCCTTAGCCGGGTCGTACTTGTAGAGGGTGTTCAGCTGGACGTTCCCTGCCTCGATACCAGAGACCTCGGCTATCTCGGTAACACGCCTTATCGTTCCCTTCTTCCTGCTGTGAAAGCGAACCTGCATCAGGATTATGTCGAGGGCGGGGATCATCACCCTCGGGACGTTCATCGGCGGGCTTTCAAGCCTGACTATGGTCTCGCGGGCACTGTTGGCGTGGATCGTGCCCATACAGTTGGAGACGAGTATGCCGTTGGCCACGTAGTTGTGGTCGTCCTCCACTGTTAAGTCGTAGAGGTACTCTATTCCAAGCTCCTCAGGTGAGACCTCCTCAACGCTCACAACTTCATCCCAGTAAACGTCGCTCTCCGCTATGAGCTGGAGGCGCTTCGCCATCACCCACGCATCTTCATCGCCGATATCGCTGGCTATCCGCTGGAAAGCCAGGGCGATTCCCTTCAGTGCGGAGCGTCTAATCTCACCCATCCTGCCCTTCTCGACGTGCCTTATGAGGCTCTCCGAAACCTTCTCTCCTGCGTGGTGGGAAGCTAATGTTGAGAGTTCCGCAACGCTGAGGCCGAGCCTGAAGCGGAGCGGCCTTATCATCTCGCTTGAAATCGGCACACGGTAGGTTCTCCTGCCGCGATAGGACCTCTTCTCCGCGAGGATTTCGTCGAGCTTCGCCCTCTTCCCCGAATGGCGGAGAGGAATGAGCGAGCGGAACTTCCTGAGGTCCTCGACACCGCTCACTGTAACGCGGAAGATGTAACCTTCCTTGAATCCCCCCTTCTTAACCCTCGTAACGGTGCTTATTATGCCGAGCCTCTGGAGGGCGTACCATACTTTTCTCGCCGCATTCTCGCTCTTTGTGGTCAGGATTACTGAAGGCCCGCTTGGATCAACGTAGCCGTCGGCGTCGAAGAGTCCTGCGAGGAAATAGCGCATCAGCTCATCGTTCGAGAGAACCAGGTGGGGGACGTCCCAGTTGCCCTTCTTCCCCCTGGGGATTCCAAAGGTCCTCGAGAGGAAGTCCACGAAGATTTTGGAGCCGTAGGTTACAACTTTGCTCGTTCCGTTGTCCTTGATTGAGGGAGCACTCTCAGGCAGGAAAGCCGAGAGGGAATCGACGAAAGCCCCCATGTAATCGGGATCGTCGAAGGTTGCCGAGAGGTAGTAGCCGTCGGAGGAGAGGTAGCCGTCGCCGAGTATTACACCGACCGCGTAAGCCAATCTTTCATCAACTTCCCGGACAAGCTTAACTGGATTAGAGTTGACCGAGAGGAGGAACTGGGCTTTCTCCGGAGGCAGACCATCGTTGGGGACGCTTACCAGGCCTTTTCCGTTGGGGACGAGGTAGTAGTCGCTTATTCCGGCGTAGACCTCCGGGGTTACTATCGCCTTCCTCTGCGGCGGCCTCGGCGGGTTGAGCATAACGGCAACCCGGTCGCCGGGCTTGAGCTTCTCTGCCTCCTTCCTCACGACGTCGCCGTCCGAGAACACGAAGAACGGATGGGTCTTTGTGAGTACCACCTCGTTTCCGGTTCTCGTCCTTATCCTCAGAAGCTTCTCGCCTGCCCTCACCTTCCTCCGCCAGACCCTGGAAACGATGTGCTTTCCTGCCTTTAGGTCCGGCCCAACGCTTACCACCTCAAAGCGGTCTTCCTCGTTCAGCTCAACGTACTCCAGGTCCCTGTAGGTCTTCACTCCATCGGAGTATTTCTCAAAGAGCTTTTCTATCAGATCACCAATAAGCTCGAAGCGTCCGTCGGAGAGCTGGATGACCGAGAAGTCGTAGAGGGCGCCATTATGCCCCGTGTTCATCGCGGTGAACATCGTTCTCGCTTCCGGCCCGCGGACCTCACCGACGATGATTCTATCGGGACGCATACGGAGTGTGTTCTTGACGAGGTCGTCCATCGTTATCTCGCCCTTGCCCTCGAGGTTGGGCGGCCTCGTCTCGAGTCTAACCCAGTGTTCGACGGGCAGCTGAAGCTCGGCGGTGTCCTCGATGCTTATGACGCGCTCGCTCGGGGGGATGAACATTCCGAGGGAGTTTAAAGTGGTTGTTTTTCCGGAACCCGTTCCTCCAGCCACAAGAACGTTGGCGGGCTTGACGCCGAGTCCATCCACGAATATCCAGAGGAGGGCCGCTATGTCGGTGTTCATCGTGCCGTATTTGATGAGGTCTATTATGGTGAGGGGATCCTTCTTGAACTTGCGGATGGTTATGGTCGGACCATCGAGGCTTATCGGGGGTATGGTGGCATTAACACGACTTCCATCGGGGAGGCGGGCATCCAAGAGCGGACTCTGCTGGTCTATCCTCCTGCCGACCTCCCTGGCTATGCGCTCGATGATGTTGAGGATCTCCTTTTCCTCCGAAAAGACTATGTTGGTCTTGCACATATTGAAGCGCCTGTGCCAGACGTAGACCGGCTTGTTGGTTCCTATGACCATTATCTCCTCGAGGTTGTCATCCCGAACGAGTGGATCGAGCTTGCCGTAACCCACCATGGACTGGACTATCATCTCGGCGAGGATCTCTATCCTGCCCTCCGAATAGTGGGGAGCCTCCTCGCGTATCATGGACTTAACGGCATTGAGAAAGGCCTTTCGACGCTCCTCAAAACTCGGAAATGCCGCGGGGTCTATCTGGAGTTCGGTTATGGCCCTCTCTCGGATCCTGAGGAAAAGCTCCTCCTCATCCTTGTTCAGTTTTGGAAGGCGTAGCTCGTATATGGGGACGGGTTCACCCTTGACCCTGAGGATGCGAACGTTACCGTAGGCGTCGAGCACCTGGGCCCTTCCAACGTAGCTGGTCTCCTCCGTTGCCGGACGCGACGAGAGTACTTCCCTTAGCGCCGACGGCCCCTTCAGAAGGGGTTCCTCCGCGGGCTTTTCATCCCTGGCAAGAATTTCTCCGAGCAGGTCGGCTCCAGTTGGAGTGGAGGGAGGTTCCTCCTTTGCGGGTGCGCCGAGTATGTCCTCGAACTCCAGACCCCCGGGGATGGGAAGATCAGCCCCCTTGGTGGACTTTTTTTCGGGTTTCTTTTGCTTCCCTTCATCGCGCTTCAGTATGTCCTCAAGGACATCGGCCTCCCCGCCGAGTATCTCATCTATCCAGGAGGTTTCCCTTCTCTTTTTCTTCTCATCGCCTCCGTCAAGGAACAACATCACATCCCCCTTTCACGCCATTTTACCCGGTAGGTTATTTCAATCCCGCTGTTGGTTGTAACGAACCAGACTGGAAGGTCGTATTTCTCGCTTTCCGGAATGTTAAAGACGGGTGGGGCAACGCTCACCCCGGTCAGGAGAGTGTTGGTCAGGCCGAACATATTGGACGGGAACGCTGGCTGTGGGACGGTCCGCTCGGGTACCGAAAGGCCCGCGTACTCGTAGAGCTTTCTGGTGTAGTTCTCGTAGGTCATCGTGTAGTTGGGGGTGAAGCCGTACATCTCTCCGTCCGTGAAGAGGACCGGAACGGTGAGGGCGAAGAACTTCTGGAACTCCGTATCGGTGGAGCTAACGACGAAGCTGACGGTTCCCTCGTACTTCAGTATCCTTATGTGACCGTCGAGAACGGGGAACATGCTCCTCGCGGAGAGCTGGGTGGGTGAGTTTATGAGCTGGGGGATGACAACCCCGCAGGCGAGGTAGTTACCGTCACCGCCCGAACAGGGGACCCCGGGAAGGGAGTAGGACTCCTCCTTTATTATCCGGAAGTTTATCTCCACGGTCTCGTAGGGCATCAGCCATATCCCGGGGTTGTAGTTGAGCACCATCCTGGGGTTCCCGTTAAATCCGGCCGTTGTCTCGTTGTTCCCGAGGCGATGGACCGTCATAACATAGTTGGGGTTGAGCACGAGGAACTTGGGAAAGGGGGCGGTGTTCACCACGGTGATATTGAGGTCTATCATGACCAGACCGTTCATCCCACCCGTCGGCACCGAAGCTACTCCCGGGATGTGTAGAAGCGGAAGGAATAGCAGGGAAAAGAGAAGGGGAAAAACAACGAAACGTCTCACGCCGATCACCTCACGTCGCGACCCTCACGATGTAGAGGTTGTTCTGGTTCTGGAGTATGTCCGGGACGAAGATCGAGGGGACCCTGACTATGACGAGCAGCTGGGTGTTGGAATCGAGGGCGGCCAGTGCCGTTTCCTGCTCGAGGTTGAGAACCTTCCAGCCGTAGGCGTTGAGCTGGCTTCTCACCTGCTCGCTGGCCTGTATCTTGCCGGCGGCTATCGCCTTGAGTATCTCCCCGAGGTTGACGCTGTAGGAGTAGCTGGCCGAGGAACTCTGGCTCGCAGACTGGCTGGTGGTGTAGCTGTCGCTCGCCGAGGAGCTGTCGGATATCGAGGCCCCTCCGGGGGAAGCCGAGGTCGAGTGGCTCTCACTGTATGTGGTTGACGACGATCCGGAGGACGAGGAGGACTGACTCTGGGACTCACTGACCGAGATGGAGCCGCCCTGAACGGGAAGGAGGACGAGTTCGAAGTAGCCGTCGAAGGAGGTCGTGTTGCCGCGGATGTAGATCTTGATCCTGTCCCCTGGCGAGATGAAGGCGCCGTTGATGTTCCTCTTCGGAAGGACGAGCGAAAGCTCCACCCACTCGACCTTCATGACCTTGTACTCCATGAGCTCGCGATAGTCCAGTATTCCACCGAGGATGGCCTTTGCCTCCTGAATAGACACCATCTTCTTGGTCCCCTTGTACTCGAGGATGACGTCCTTGTGGCCCATCCTGGCGAGCTGGTCAATGCGCCAGAACTGGTAGTCCCTCCAGAGTTCGAGCAGGTAGGGGTCGGCCTTTATTGATTTAACCTCCTCGATGCTCCTGGCGGACATAACGCGGTTCTCGAGCTCCTTAAGGTATTTCACGGCCTTGCTCTTGAGGTCATCCGGGAGGGGCATCGAGAGAAGCGGCTGGAACTCCAGCTCGATTTCCTTTATCTTCTCCATCTTCGTGGCGTTAAGCTGCCGCTCCAGCTCAAGTTCCTTCATGCGCTGGAGACACTCGTTGTATTTTTTGAGGGCCGCTTCGTAGCTGGCCCTGACGTTTATCGCCTCCAGCTCCTCCACCGACTTCGCACTGAGTATCTGGTTGAGGAGGGCGGCCTTTATCTGGTTTACCTCCTTCGTACAGTTGGTGTTGTTGAAGACGTTCTCGTTGAAGTATGTGTTGACCTCGGCTATTTTTTTGGCGCGCAGGCTCGACAGTTCCTTTTCCTCCTTGTTCTGGAGGTAGGCGTAGGCCCCAACGGATACGGCAAGAACGATGAGCAGAATTATAGCGGATCCGATCAGGATTCTCCTCCTTCTCTCCCTGTCCCTTATGCTCCCCATCCTGCGGGGCTTCCTCGGGGGTTTCTTAACCGGAGGAGCGGACGTCCGGGGAACCTCCGTATCGGCGCTGGCCTTTCCCAGCTCCCTCAGACGGCGAATCTTCGCCTCGATATCCTCTGACACATTGAACACCACCATCGGGGTTATCATGAACAGTCTTGGAGCCGGATAGTTTTTGAACCCCAAGCTTTATTTAGATTTCGGTGAGCCGATGGAAAGGCTTGAAGCCCGGGTAATCGAGATAAGGGGAAAGTGCCCGGTTTTCAAACCGGGGGACAGGATAGTCATAGAAGGGCCGGAGATAAAGCTCGACGAGACCGATGCGATATGCACCCATGCCTTCGCCTCCCTGCTACCCTACATAGTTGCGCTGCGAAAGGGTATTAAACCGGGCGAACTGGGCCTCGGCAGAGGAGAGAAAGCTTACGTGCAGTGCCTCGACCCGGGGCCGCCCTACACGGACGGCGGGACGGTCATCTTCGAGATAACGGTGGTGCGAGATGAAGGCGAGAAAAGCCTGGAGAGTGGTGAGGGAGGCAATAGATGAGGCAGACCTTATAGTTGAGGTGGTTGACGCGAGAGACCCAATAGGAACTCGCAACAGGAAGCTTGAAAAACTCGCTAAGGAGAGCGGAAAACCCCTCCTAATAGTCATGAACAAGGCCGATTTAGTGCCGAAAAAGTGGGCGGAGGAGTACAAGCGGAAGAGCGAGGTGCCGGTGGTTTTCATAAGCGCGAGGGAGAGAAAGGGAACCGGAATCCTGCGGAAGGAAATCAAAAAGCTCGCGAGACCCCTCCTCGAGGAGCAGGAGAGGGTGAAGGTGGCCCTAATAGGCTACCCCAACGTTGGAAAGAGCACGATAATCAACACACTGAAGGGGAAGAAAGCGGTGAAAACGGCCCCAATACCCGGCTACACAAAGGGGAAACAGCTAATAAGGTTAAGCAAGAGGATATGGCTCCTCGACAGCCCTGGCGTCGTTCCAATAGATGATTTCGACGAACTCGTCATCAAAGGCGGCTTTCCGGCTGACAAGATAGAGGAACCGGTAAAACCGGCCCTGAAGCTCATCGGGAGAATCCTGGAGACGAGAAAGGAAGCGATAACCGAAAAGTTTGGCATAAAAGAGTTCGAGAGCGAGGAGGAGATACTGAGAAAGATCGGTGAGAGAAGGGGTCTTATAAAGTCGGGCGGAGAGGTTGATCTGGAGGAGACGGCGAGATGGTTCCTCCGCGAGTGGCAGACCGGAAGGTTTACACTCTTCGGGAAGGAGGAAGGGAAGAAGAACGAGTTCACCTGGGACTTCGAGGACGTGCTCGATGGCGTTGAGAAAGACCTGCTCCTCGACCCGAGGAGAATCCTGTGGAAGTACGGCGAAGAGCTGAGGGAGAAACTTGACAACCGGAAGCGCGTCGGGATCAGGGAGATAGAGGGTTTCACCGTTGGAATAGCGACCGGCTTCAAGAAGTGCGACTCCGCTTTGAAGTTCCTGGAGGAGCTGACCGGGAAGAGCGTTCTAGCGAGCGAGTGCTTCGGGAAGAAGTGGAAGGGAGCAATAGCGATTCTCGATTAAGCCCTCAAGGCTTTCACCACGTCAAGCTTTTTCATTACTTTCCTCACGATGAGAACCGTGAAGAGAGCATAGGCAACATAGAGGGCTGGAAACAACGGGAGAACCCTTAGGGCATCGCTAAGCGAGAGGTTGACAGGCAAGATTATGTTGCCGATGTAGTAACCCACACGGATTGCCGGCGCAAGAGCTAGGAGCGAACCAATGACTGCCGAAGGGACTGTTTTTGCTAAGAATTCGCGCTCAACGTGCGAATCCGGAATCCCTATGGCCTTCAGCGTTGCGTAAACCTTCTCATTACCCTCGATATCGAGGTAAACCAACGTAAAGATTGCAAAGACTCCCACGAGGAAGGTGACGAGCATAACCGTGTAAACTGGCGTTTTGAAGAGAACAAGGTTCTGCTCTGTCATTCTCCTGAGGTCGTCAAGCGTGTAGACTTTTAACCCCTGAGCTTCAAGCTCTTCCTTGACCTTCTCCGGGTCGCTTACTTTCATAAAGTCCCTCCTTGGCTCGAGGAAACCCTGCATTGGAAGGAAGAGGGCGCGATAGTTGTAGAAGAACATGTCACTTATTCCGACAACGCGATAGGTTCTGTTAACGCCGAGAATGTTCACCGTGATTATATCTCCAGCCTTGATGTGGAGCTTCCTCGCAAGGCCCACTTCAACGACCGCTTCATCGGGTCTCTCGAACCACCTTCCTTTGACGAGGGTTTTCCGAAAGATGCTCGTGTAGTTGAAGAAGTAAACCTCGGTGGTTATTCCGTTCACGCTCTGACCGCTCAGATAGCCCGCCTTTTCACCGGGAAGTTTTGATATCTTTTCGGGACTGCCGATTGCCAAGACGTTGAAGGGAGCGCTGAAGTGGGCGAGCTTCTCAACGCCAACGAGGGAAAAGTAGGCCGAGCTCGATGCCAGAAAGACTACGAAGAAAACAGTCAAGAACTTGAAGATAGAGGACCTCTTTGGAACGAAGCGCAAAGCATCTATCGTCCTAATCCGGGAGACGTAGAGGTAGGGCAGGGAAACCATGAGAACTATCGCCAGCATTATCAAAACGTCGAACTTGAGCGGATAGACGTAGTTCGGCTTTAGTGGCAGGGGAACGTTTATGAAAATGTTAAACGAACTTCCGAGAAGAATTCCGGGGAGGATCCCGGCGGTGTAGCCGAGGAGCGCGACTATCAGGTAATCGCCTACAAAGAGCGTGAAGACGAAGGAATCGGGAATGCCCAGGGCCTTAAGAACTCCGACCTCTCTCGTGTTGCTCCTGACGTGGGATATGGTTACGAGAACCTTGATAAGGAGCGCAGTTCCAAGGAGGAGGTAAAAGAAGCTCATGACGAAGTTCCTAACGTTCCTCAGCTCGTCCATGTAGGGAACGTGGCCGTTCCGATAAACGAGAAAGTAGCGAACCCTCGCGTGGCTCATCAGGAACTCGGCCAAAGCTTTAGTGTCGTTGCACCTCATGAAGGCGTAGAGGTTCTTGCCCCTATCCATCGTCAGGACTACCGGCTCACCCATGAGGTAGTAGTACGACCCTAACACGGTGTATGTTTTTCCGTTGATCTGGATTTTATCGCCCCGCTTAGCTTCAGGAAAGGCCAGAACGTAAACGCCTTCAGGTGAACTCTGAACCTTGGGAACATAAAAGCGTCCGTAGCCGATTAGAACGTCATACGTTTTTCCGTTCAGCTCAACCTTTCCGTTGTTGAAGTAGAGATAGTTGACGACCTCGTCAAAGCGGGTGAGGTTCTCAACGTTCACGCCTTGAACAACCAGCTCAACGTTTCCTATGTGCGAAAAGTCGTCGATGGCCTTGATGAAGCTTCCGATTCCCGAGAGGGTAAAGTTGATGCCGAGGCTCAGGAACGCGAAGATCAAGAAAACCGTTACGGCCCTTTTCTTCTCATGTTTAAGCTTTCTGAGGGTTGTTTTTAACCTCATGAACCTCACCGTCCCTGAGGGTTATCACAACGTCAGCAAAGCGGAAAAAGTCTCTCTCGTGGGTCGCCGCTATGACAGTAACTCCTTCCTCGCGGTTCACCTTCCTCAAAAGCTCCCAGATTCTAACTTTGTTCTCCCAGTCGAGGTTGGCCGTCGGCTCGTCGGCAAAGAGGTATCTTGGCCTGTTCGCTAAAGCTCTGGCTATAGCTACTCTCTGCATCTCGCCACCGCTCATGTGCTCGGGAAGTTTATTGGCTAGGTGCTCCGCGTTGACGAGTTTCAAAAGCTCCCTCGCCCTCGTCTCGGGGTTCTCAACCTTCTTTGAGTACTTCATCGGAAGCAGAACGTTCTCAAGGCCCGTAAGATAGGGCACGAGGTAGAAGAACTGAAAAACGATTCCAAAGTTTTCGAGGCGGTAACGCCTCAGCTCCTTCTCCTTCAGAGAATGAATCCTGACGCCGTCAACGAGAACCTCGCCAGAGGTAGGCCCGTCGATTCCGCTCAAGATGTTGAGGAGTGTCGTCTTACCGCTTCCCGAGGCGCCGGCGATAACGTAGAACCTCCCGTCCTCGAAGGTCAGGTTTATCCTCTTGAGGGCCGTAACGTTGCCGAACTCGTAGTGCTTGGTCAGGTTGCGAACCTCAATCACTCGTTATCACCTTACAAGCTAGAGTTAGATGAACTGAATTTAAAGTTTGTCCCGAGTTCGTGCGATTTTCAGGAAAACGAACGCCGAGAGCAGAGAAAGGCCAACCCTAATCGGCCCGGCGATCCTAAAGGCATCCCACCCGTAAGCGATTCCGAAGGCCCACCAAGGGTCCCATTCCACTATAAGAAGATACGCCAAGACAATCCCAGCAACGTTTCTCGTCTTCATGTAAACGAATGGGTAAAGGAGAACGAACAGGATTAGATCACCGAGTGGAGGCATCTTCCCCGCGTTGAAGTAGTAGCTGTCGTAAACGAAGAGAAAGAGCGGCGGAACGATCAGCCAGAGCCTTCCGCACGGAGCTAAAACCTCGATTGGGAAGGCCATGAAAAAGGAGAAAGTGTAAATGGCGAAGAGCAGGTAGGAGAGGAATACCAAGGCAACGGATGTTTGAACGTGAAAGCGTGAAAGCTCCCCGCTTGAAGCTGGAGGAGCGGACTCGGCAAAGAGAGGGCCGAGGCAAGTAGGAAGCTCCTCCAGATTTCTTCCCTTCTGAAGCCGAAGTCGGCCTTTATTCCCAGGGATTTTGAGATGAAAAGGACGAAGGCAAGGGTTAAGATCGAGAGAACGGCAACGCGGATGAGGAACTCAACCGTGTAGCTATCAACGAAAAGCGCCTTGAGACCGTAGAGAGTAAAATAGCCGAGGAGGAAAACCGTGAGAAGGAGAAAAAGCCTGCCCGGGCACGTATAAGTTCTTGGCAGGAACCTGCCTCTGGTTTCCATGAACTCCCCGTATTCCCTGCCCCAGTATTCCAGAAGTTCCCCCTCCTCCATCTTGGCGAGCCTTTCCCAGAGGGGACCATGAGGAGCGAGACAGCTATTCCGGGAACGCTGGCAAAGAAGAGGGCAATCCCAAAGCCGAGGAACAGGAAAGCCGAATAAAACGGATGCCTCACAAAGCGGTAGGGACCGTCCTTGAGGAGCTTCCCGAAGTCTTCATGCCTGTCGTGCTTTTTTGGAAAGAGTGAGTGGACGTAGACAGCTATCCCTCCGGAGACGAGCATAATGACCAAACCGACAAAGCGCATAAGCTCTCCGACCGTGCCCGTTATTGGGGGATAGTGGAAGCGCAGAGATAAGGGGAATCGTCGAGAAAACCAAAAAGACTAGCCTCCTGAAGCGCCAGGAGTTTCTCATGATGAAAAATTATTTACCAAGAATACTTAAGGCTTATGACCAAAGCCTTTTAAGAGATGCAAAAAAGCGCCAATCATGAGGCTAATTCTAACAACATCGAGGGGAATCGAAGATCTAGCCAGTGCTGAAGTTCGTTCACTGCTGGAGGAAATTGGAGTTTCGTTTCGAGTGGAGGAGAAACCGCTCGGCGTTGAAGGTCGCGTTTTAGCCGAGGTCGGCGAGGCCTTCTACACCGACGAGAAGGGAAGGAAGAGGGAGCTGAGCGTTGTCACTTATCTAAACGAGCGCTCAAGGCTCCTCCACAGGGTTATAGTTGAGATAGCGAGCGGGCGCTTTGAGGGGATAGGTGAAGATGAACCTGAAGTGGCCCTCGGGAAAATCGGGGATTTTGTGGCTTCCCTTCCAGTGGAGCGATTCGTAAAGGTGAGCGAGAGCTTCGCGGTAAGGTCTTTCCGGAAGGGAGAGCACAGGATAACGAGCGTTGATATAGCCAAAACCGTCGGGAAGGCAATATTCGAGCGCTTGGAGAGGTTTGGAAAGCCAAAGGTGAACCTCGACCACCCGGCCGTGATTTTTAGGGCTGAACTGATTGGAGAGGTATTTTTCCTAGGGATTGATACGACCGGAGATTCATCCCTCCACAAGAGGCCGTGGAGAGTTTACGACCATCCGGCACATCTGAAGGCGAGCATAGCGAACGCGCTCATAGAGCTGGCGAAACCCGATGGGGGTTCCTTCATAGACCCCTTCTGTGGCTCTGGAACGATTCCAATAGAGCTGGCCCTCAGGGGCTATGAAGGTAGAATAACCTGCCTCGAGAAGTACAGGAAGCACCTCCGCGGGGCGAAGATGAACGCCCTGAGCGCCGGCGTTTATAACAAGATAGAGTTCGTCCTCGGTGATGCCACAAAGCTCAGTGAGTACGTTGAGAGCGTTGACTTCGCCGTGAGCAATTTGCCCTACGGCCTCAAAATCGGAAGGAAGAGCATGATACCGGGGCTGTACTCGGAGTTCTTCAGCGAACTTGCCAGAGTCCTTGAGAAGCGCGGCGTCTTCATAACGACGGAGAAGAGGGCGATAGAGAAAGCTATGGAAGAGAACGGCTTCGAGATCAGGCATCACCGCTTAATCGGCCACGGCGGACTGATGGTTCATACGTACGTGATAGAATGAGGGACTACGGGCGCAGCTCGACAAAGTCGCTCAAGTCCCAAGCTAGAAAGCCGTTTTCCCCGAGCCGCTCCTTACCCTTAACTTTCCTCGCCACGAGACCATAGCTCTTCTCCCAGCCTTCCAATCCAATTAACTCACCCTTCCTTTCCAAGTCTTTGAGAACTCCCCGAGCTTTTCTCATGCTCAGGTCTTTCCACTTGATCTCCACGAGCAAAGCCCTCCTCTCCCGCTCGTTCAAAGCAACGATATCTATCTCTTCTCCTTTTCTCCACCATCTTCCGACCTTTGTAAAGCGGAAGGGCAGTCTTCCAGCCTTGTTGAGTTTAATCAAAAACTGCCTCGCGACGTCTTCGAATATCCCACCCAGATAGGCGTTGTACTCCTCGAGGAACTCCCCCCAGAAGTCGAGGCTCTCAAGCTCCACTTCATCCCTGTACCTCTCCACGAAGCGGAAGTAAAAGCCGATGTAGTTGTCGGCCATCTTATATCGGGTGTTCTTCGTCTTCGGAGGGGCCGTTATCGGTTTTACCTCTTTAAAAAGCCGAGCCTCTCAAGGACCTCGACGTACTTGAAGAGGTTCGAGCGGGGTATCCCTGTGAAGGTGCTTATCTCGTTGAAGCGCGTCTTTCCCTCCGCAACTGCTTTAAGAATTAGCTTGTAGACCTTCGGTTCCCTCAGCTCGCTCGAAAGGAGGAAATCCCCCTCAGCGTAGAGGAAGCCCTGCTTGCTGAAGGCGAGCCTTTTCAGGTCATCGAACCGGTTGAAAAGAACCAGATAAGCAGGGACCCCCCGGTTACGCCGTATATCTTTATCGCTTCCTCCAGGCCGACTCCGAGGAGCCTCCATGAGTTGAAGAAATCGAGGGGTTCGAGCCTTATCTGGCCGTCCCTCCTGCCGTAGAGAGGACTCTTCTGGCTCAGGACGTGCTCCTCCATCATGCCAACACTCGAACCGACGAGAATCAGGTGAAGCTCGGAGGTCCTTACAATCTCATCAACAATGTACTGAAACTCGCCGAGAACCCTCCTGTCGGACTGAATAAGGTAGGGAAACTCGTCTACCACAACCACTACCTTCCCTTTCTCGCTCAGGTACCTGAAAACGACTCCGGAGTGAGATAAGGGCTGGGGTACTTCTCAAGAACCGCCCCCCCGAAGCCCCTCAGGTTGTCGAGGTAGGTGCTGTTTCTGGCAAGATGATAGACGGCGGGCTTATCCTTAATGAACTCCTTCACCAGGCGGGTCTTACCGATCCTTCTCCTCCCATATATCGGGAGGAAAGAGTTGTCCCGTTCCCAAAGCTCCCCCCTGAAGGAGAGCTCACTTTCCCTGTCAACGAAAGTTATTGACATGGTATTATACTCGACCCATAACTATTTAGGGCTTTTGCCACAGACCATGAACTGAAAAACTTTAAAAGGAAGGGAGGTTTCCTTGAGGTCCCCGTACCTGTCCGCGAAGGCGCTCCAGGCCCTTCTGATAGTCCTCTCTCCATTGAGGGAGAAAAACAAAGGGCCGTATCATCGACCCTTGATCTCGATGTCAAGAACCGCCCTCCCATTCCCCGGATTTTTGATTATCACCTTCCACTTCCCCTTCGGAAGCTGAACGACGGTGTCTACCCTCCTTGTCTCTCCAAAATCCTTCAGGACGCCGCCGTCCCCGACTATTTTAACCTCAACGGGAACGTTCGAGCTTACCTTGACCGTCAGGTTTGCGGGGCCGCTGAAGGCATAGCTGAGCGAGTCTCCCGGGGAGAGGGTTTTCCCCCTGGAGTAGACGAAGTTTCCTCCCTCGATGCAGCCGGCCGAGAGAACCGCCGCAATCAAAAGAATGGCAAACACCGCAGAGCGTCCCCTCATCATACCACCAGACAAAGTCAGGAGAGAAGAACTTAAAAAAGTTTCTCAGCAGAGTATCGAACCCTCCGCCAGAACGTCGAACTCGACCCTTCCTATGCCTTCTATCCACGCCTCGACTTTATCGCCGTGCCTTAGCGGGCCAACTCCAGCCGGCGTGCCGGTAGATATTATATCACCGGGTTCGAGCGTCATTATCAAGCTTATGTATTCAATCAGCTCTGGAACCTTGAATATCATTTCGCTCGTCCTTCCGAGCTGTCTTATCTGATCGTTCACCTTCAGGCCGATTTCAAGATTCGAAATGTCGAGCTCCCTCCTATCAACGATTCTCGGCCCAACGGGTGCGAAGGTGTCGAAGCCTTTCGCAACAGTCCAGGGAAGTCCCTTTTTTCTCGCCTCAGCTTGGAGATCGCGAGCTGTGATGTCGAGGAGAATCGTGTAGCCGAGAACGTAGTCCATCGCCTTCTCCTCCGGGACGCGCTTTGCACGTCTCCCTATTATCACAGCCAGCTCGACCTCGTGGTCAACCCTTTTACTCATTCTTGGGAGGATTATGGGCTCTCCGGGACCGATTAAGGCCGAATGTGGTTTCAGGAAGAAGACTGGCCTCTCGGGAACGTCGCTCTCCATTTCCCTCGCGTGTTCGACATAGTTTTTGGCCAAAGCAACGATTTTGCTCGGCCTCACATCGTAATGAGTATCGCGGAACGGTAGCCTGACCATCCCCAACACCGTATCTAGTTAGAACCGAGGGTTATAAAGCGCTCGCAAATGATAATAACCCTCAGAGCAACTTCCAACGGTGGGCATCATGAGGCTCGTCGTTCTCAGTGAAAGGGGAAGTGCACTGGCCCTCGCGTTCATGGTAGTGTTCATGGCAGTCTTCCTGGCGATGTTCGGCTTTATGTTGCTCAACGTTCCAGGGGGCAGCGTTTTCATCCTCGGCTTCTCCGCCTTCTTCATGGCGACGATGCTCTTTGGGGTTTACGCCCTGCTCAGAAAGAGACGGGAATACAGGAGAGCCCAAAACTTCGCGGAGATGGTGAGCTTCTCGGATTCTGGAGTCTCCTTCCAGGAGGGCCGGGAGTTCGAGATCGGGAGGCTCGAGATGAGGGGCTACTGGGTCGGGAGCGGAAGAAACAGGAGCTACCACGTTGAGAGGAAGTTCATCCCCGGGGAGAAGGGTGTGGGGTCGAGCATTCCCTTCCCCAGTGAGGGGTTTCGGGTAACTGTCGCGGGGGACGGAACCGGGGAGGTGAGCGTCCCGGCGGTGAGGATAAGGGACGAGCCCTATAAGGGCATCCTGCTGCTCTTCTTCACTGACGAGGGAGCGGTTAGGGGTTCGGGAACTATTACACTTGCCGTTGATGAGGACTCGGCGCAGGTAAGCTTCAGGGGAGATGGAAAGTTTATCACGGGGAGTGTGTACTCAGAGCTAAGGAAAGCGAGAGGAGTTAAAGTCACCATAGGGGCGGAGGGCTTCTCCCATGAGAGGGTCATTGGAAGGGGGAGATCGTTCGAGTTCAGGAAGAGGATGCTCCCAAAGGAGAAGGTTGTCATGGTGGGAACCTATGGAACGGTGACGCCGAAGATGGTTCTGAGCAGCCTCGGCGACGGCACCGTCGTCATGGGGCACGGCGAGTTCATCATACGGGGGATCCTCGACGTACCGCTGAGGCCCGACGTCAGGGCCGGGGAGACCTTCACGGTCGAGCTGGAGGGAGGAAAAGAAGAAAAGGAGTTCGAGGAGGAGTGGAGCGTGTTTTAGCCCCTAGTTGACCTCCACCCGTATCCCCTCTACCTCGAACTTCCGGTTTATGTTCGCCATCCACTCATCCGGGTCAATTACTATCATCACCGGCTTTGCCTCCAGCGTAATATCCGCGCTTCCAAGACCCTTCTCCACTCTGACGGTTATGTCCATGAACTTGGCATTCTCCGTAACCACTCTAACCTGAACGGGCATCGTGAAGTTGCTCCTGTCAACGAGTTTAAAGACGAGCCTGTACGAACCACTCTCGTTGGTCACGGCAAGGTTCTCAACGGTGTAGTCCGGTAGCAACGTTGAATTGAACCATTCGCTGAAGAACCAGTCGAGGTCTTCCCCAGAAACGTTCTCAAAAATCTCCTCAAGATCGGTCAGGCCACACTCTGTCCCATGGCACCGTATCAAGGCCTCGTGAAGTCCTTTATAGAACGTTTCGTCGCCGAGGACGAACTGGAGGGAACGGAGGGCAAATGCTCCTTTAGTGTAAAGCACCGTGGATACGTTGAGCTTCCTCAAATCCAGCAGGTTCCCGGACATGGCATCGTGGATCGAGATCGACCTCCCGTATTGGATGATGAACTTTTCATTTAGCTCCAGGTACGTATTAAAGCGACCAGGTACGATACGCCTCAGGGCAAGGGACTGAAGGTAGGAGGCAAGACCTTCGTTGAAATACTTGAAATCCGCGTATCCTGCGAACCAGATGTGGGCAAGCTCGTGCGGTATGGAGCCGGTTCTCTTGCGGACGATTAGCTCGATACCACGCCTCTCACCTATGACAACCGAGTTGGTGCCGTCTATCATAAAGGAGCCCGTGAAGTCGGGGTTAATCGCTAGATGTATGTCGCTAAAGGGCCTGACTCCAGTGACATTGACGTAGGTTTCAACGGATAAGTTTATGATCCTCTCCAAGTACACCCAGTAGCGCGGGCTGTACTGTCCATAGGGGATATAAACCGTCACGTTAATGCCCGCCGCGGGGACTTTCTCGACGACCACCGGGCCGTCGTTGATGAAGGAACCAAAGAGGAGTTGAAGGAGCTTTTCTCCCTTCAGCGTTCCAGAACCGTTGAAGGCCCCAAAGCCGGGCACCACAAGGGTGTAGCCCTCGGGCAGGGAGTAAGTCATGTTGAGACCCACCGGCTCGGCCCCAATATCCCACCATGTGAGGGGCGAACCCGCGTACTGCTCTGGCATGTCGAGAAAGACCGGGTATTTCAGCGAGTACTCTACCTCCCCACGGAGGTCTTTCCTCGATGAGTTGAAGCGTATCTCATAGACGGTTAAATAGCTCCGTGTTATCGGACGTCCAAAAGCCTCCTCAAAGAAAATCCTGCTCCCGCTGAGACGGGAAAGGTCAACGGGGACACCCTCAATCGTCAGGTTGAGCCTCAGAACATCGGGGTCGTCGGGAACGCCGGTGAGGGCAAGATAGATGACGTTCTCCGAGACGTTTGAAAGAACAAAGTCGTAACGGCCCCTGATCCTGCTCCCATTGTACTCGATGGTGAGGTTCCCCCATTGGATCGCGGTGGGGGAGTAGATGTTCTCGAGGAGCGGACCGCCCTCGTCCATGCCCAGGTTTTCTACGATTGGGTTTTCGGGGTAGATTACAGAGAAATCCGGGGATTTCGCTGGATTTTCGGTCGTCAATGGGCTGGAAGATGCAGTGTTCGTCCGGGAAGTGCCCCCCAGACAGCCGCTCACGAGAACCACGAGGATAAGAAGGAGCGCCAAAAGGGCCTTCCGCATTTTTACCCACCAGTAGAAGTTAAACCCCTAGAAGTATAAAAAGGTTTTGAGAAGGAAGATTAAAAATCAGCTTCAGTCCTTCAACGCCTCCGGTATTGCCTTGTCCCACTGCTCCCTGGCCAGTTCTCCGGTGTACTTGAAATTATCTACCAGTTTCTCGGCCTTTTTACGCCTCTCCTGGTGCTCCTTCAGGAACTTCTGGACGCGCTCGATAAGCTCACGCTTGCACTGGCCGCAGAGGAGTTCTCCACTCTTGCACGCCCTATAGCGCTCCATGAGCTTCTCGTCGTCGGGCTCGAAGAATATCTCGAACCACTTGAAGACGACGCACTTCTCAGGTTCTCCTCCTTTCTCCCTCTGCTCCTTCGCTGTGGCCCTTCCGCCCGTTAATGCGAACTTCCATATCTTCTTACCGGCTTCCTCAGGATCGTCGGTGAGGTAGACAGCCGTTTCCGGTTTAGAAGCGCTCATCTTGCCCTCCAGACCGGTTAGGGGTGGGAAAAACTTCGAGTGGAGTGCCGCAGCTTTGTAGTAACCGAGACTCTCCGCGAAGTCCCTCTGAAGTCTCCAATAGGGGTCCTGGTCTATGGCCGCTGGAATTAAACAGCGCTTCTTCTCGAAGAACGTTGGAGCGGCCTGTATCGCAGGATAGAATATCATTCCTATCTTGCTCTGCTCGTTGAAGCCGAAAACCGCTTTTGCCATGGAGAAGTTGATCTTTTTTGCTATCGGAAGGGCCATCTCATAGATCTTGGTGAACTCGCTGTTCTGGAAGATGAAGGTTTTATCCGGGTCGAAGCCGACCGCTATGATGTCGAGAATGTTCTCATAGGCCCAGCGCTTGGTTTCTTCCAGGGTTAGCTTCTCCTTGAAGAGGAACTTCTCATCGTCGGTTATCTGGATGTAGAGGTTAACGTTAAACTTCTCCTGGAGCCATTTGGTCGCGTAGAAGGGAATGATGTGGCCTATGTGCATCGGACCGCTCGGACCCCTACCTGTATAGAGGAAGAAGCCCCTCCCGCTCTCGTAGTCGGCCAAAACCTTGTCGTAGTCCCTGTGGGAGAAGAAAAAGCGCCTCCTGAAGAATATCGGGAGCTCGCCCCCGGTGAGCTTTGCGGTTTTCTCTATCAACTCCTCCGTCAGCGGACTCGTCCCAAACTGTTCGATCAGCCTTTCGTAGTCCACGACTCCCTCAACGTCCCAGGGGGTAACCTTAAACTCCAATTCCAACACCTCCGTTTCCAGTGGAAATGAAACTCCGAACTAAGGCGGAGTAGAAGAGAGGTTCACCAGAGCCAAAAACGACCACCGCGCATGGGTGTAAAGAAGGAGGAAGAGATTTAAAGTTTTGGGTCATCAGGGTAGCGGTGGGAACATGAAGGCGGTCGTGCTGGGTTCGGGTTCGTACAGCGGACGCCGAAACCGCTCTGCAGCTGCGAGAACTGTTTAAGGGCAAGGATTAACCCCGCTCTAAGGAGAACGAGGTTTTCGTTCTACTTCGAGGGAACCCTTATTGATCCGAGTCCAGACTTACACTACCACCTCGAGAGGCTGAACAAAAAAGTTGAGGGGATCTTCATAACCCACGCCCACTTTGACCACATAGCGGGCTTTCCAGAGCTTCAGGTTTTTAAGGAACTGGATGTCTACTCCCACGGGCAGGGCGTTGAGGTGGCAAAGCGCTTGGCTTCGCTCTTCCTCGGAGGTGCCGCCCCCGAAAACAGGGAATGGCGTTATCACGGACTTCCGTTCAACGAGTGGGTCGAGCTTGACGGGATAAGGGTCTTCCACTTCAGAACGGTTCACCGCTCGATAGAGAACTCCGGCGGCTTCGTCTTCGA
>NZ_JALUYR010000055.1 GCF_027012695.1 Thermococcus sp. | reverse complement strand
TCTCCCTTTCGTTCATCATCTCACCGGTCTGAGTTCCAGTCCACCACTTAAAAAGTTTGTTAGGCCAACCGAATAGTTTAAAAACCGAAAAGAAGACGATGGCGCGATGAGCGGGGAAAGGATAAGGCGGGCGGAGAGAGAATACAGCGACGAGGAGATATTTAAGATACTCAGCGAGCCGGTTAGGGAGTGGTTTAAGCGGAAGTTTGGGAGCTTTACACCCCCTCAGCGCTACGCGGTGGTGGAAATCCACCGGGGAGAGAACGTCCTGATTTCTTCCCCAACCGGTTCTGGAAAGACTCTCTCCGCTTTCCTGGCGGCGATAAACGAGCTGATTCTCCTCGGAAAGGAGGGAAAACTCGAGGACAAAATATACGTCATCTATATCTCACCGCTTAGAGCACTCAACAACGACATAAAGCGCAACCTGGAGGGGCCTTTAGCGGAGATAAAGGAAGTGGCAAAGGAACTCGGCTACGAGTTACCCGAAATCCGCGTTGGAATACGGACGAGCGACACCTCGAGCTACCAGAAGAGCAAAATGGTGAAGAAACCGCCCCATATACTCATCACCACTCCGGAGAGTCTCGCCATAGCTCTAAACGCCCCCAAGTTCCGCGAGAGGCTGAAGACGGTGAAGTACCTCATCATCGACGAGGTTCACGCATTGGCGGAAAACAAGCGCGGCTCCCACTTAGCTCTGAGCGTCGAAAGGCTGGCGGAGATGGCCGAGCAGGAGTTCGTCAGGATAGGTCTGAGCGCGACGATACACCCCCTCGAGGAGGTTGCGAAGTTCGTCTTCGGCTTCGACGACGAGGGGAAACCGAGGCCGGGCCTCATCGTTGACGTCAGCTTCGCGAAGGAGACAAAGATAGAAGTCGAGAGCGTCGTTGAAGACCTCATATACACCCCGGCGAACGTTCTGAGCGACGCCCTATACTCCCGCCTGGCGGAGCTTATACGGGCGAACAGAACGACGCTCATCTTCACCAACACGAGGAGCGGAGCCGAGAGAGTCGCTTTCAACCTGAAGAAGCGCTATCCAGAGTTTGAAGGTTTAATAGAGGCCCACCACTCCAGCCTTTCCAGAGAGGTTCGCCTTGACGTCGAGGAGAAGCTGAAGAGGGGCGAGCTTAAGGCCGTCGTTTGTGTCTCTGGAGACTCAAAGATTCTAACCGAGGGAGGTCCCGTTGAGATTAGGGAGCTAGACGCCTCGGGAATTACTGGGGTGGACTCCCTCAGGACGAAGTTCGTGAAATTCAATGAGCCACAGAGAGTCCCCTACCACAGCGAAGGTCTCAAGATCAAAACTAAACTTGGCTTTGAGGTTGTGGCGACGAGGGAGCACAAGTTCCTCACAGTCAGGAACGGAGAGCTTAAATGGATAGAGGCCAAGGAACTCAGAGAAGGTGACTACGTCGCGGTCGTCCGGAGGCTTCCAAGTCCCGAAAGAGAAGTTTCAGTCGTTGAACTTCTTCCCGATTCGGCCTACCTGCACATTAAGGAGGACTTTCTCCGGGAGCTTAAGCTCTCTATACGGGCAAAGTTTGGCTCGATTAGGGCCTATGCACGCCACAGAGGGTGGGATGCCTCTTACCTCACCAAGCAACTCAACGGCGTTTATCCCTTCAGATGGAGCAGGTTGAAATCCCTTCTAAGGGATGCGGGGCTTGAGATACGTGGGGAAGACGTTGAGAGAATAACCTCTGACAAGGATCGCTACACCCTCCCCGCTACCTTCACTCCGGGAATGTCCAGACTGCTTGGTTTCTGGATGGCTGACGGCTCGTGGAAGAGCGGAACCCTAACCCTCTTCTCAACTGAGAGGGAGATGCTCAGAAAGTACAGGGAGTTGAGTAAGAGAGAATTCGGCGTCGAGGGGATTATAAGAAAGCAGAACGAAAGCACGTGGACGCTTGAGATTCCATTTGTCCTGCTTCCAAGGATTTTCAAGGCCCTAACGGGAAACACAGGAAGGAAGTCAAAGAGGGGAGTTTTTCCTTCAATAGTTTATGCTCTTCCCGAGGAACACAAGAGGGAGTTTTTGGCAGGTTACTTCGACGGAGACGGCTACCTGGAGGTTAAGGATGGACGGGTTTATTCGGCGGGCTTTTCTACGTTCAACAGAAACTTCGCCGAGGGGATTAGAGACATCCTCCTTCAGCTTGGAATAGTATCTTCCATCAGAGCCAGGGATTACGATGAGGTTCAGCGCTTCCGAGGAAGGGAGATACCAAAGAAAGGAATCTCTTATACGGTGGCCGTCATAGGAGGAGAGTACCTCGGACGATTTTTCGAGAATATACAGCCCTGGAGGAGCGGCCTCTCCAACTGGAAAGAACTCTACTCTGAGGGATACTCCAACCTCGACGTCATTCCTGGAATTGGGAAGCGCCTGAGAAAACTCCGGGAGAAGCTTGGAATAAGCTCCTACCGCCTCCAGAAAATGGGCCTTTATAATCCGGTGAAAGTCGAACTTGGGACGCGAGAAATCAGTAGGAGAAACCTCCTAAAGCTCCTTGAGGTGTATGAGAAAGAGGCAAAGGATAAAGGAATGCGTGAGGTTATAAGGGATATTCAGGAACTGAGAAAACTCGCCGAGGGTGACGTATTCTTTGATAGGATAGCGTCACTCGAACCCGCTTACATTGATTACGCCTACGGAATAATAAACTCCGAAACCGGGAACTACGTTGTTAACGGCTTCATCTCAAAAAACAGCTCGACAAGCCTTGAGTTAGGGATTGACATTGGTACAATAGATCTGGTCGTCCTTATCGGTTCGCCGAAGAGCGTCAACCGTGCGTTGCAGAGAATCGGTAGGGCCGGCCACAGGCTCCACGAGGTGA
>NZ_JALUYR010000054.1 GCF_027012695.1 Thermococcus sp. | reverse complement strand
CGACAAAGCGGAGATTTCTATAAAGCTCTAATTCCCATTTTTAAAATCCCAAAGAATCAGAGGGTAATTGAAGAAGCGAGCGGTGGAATGCCCGAGTTGGCCACCTCAAGTATTTTATCGCTCTTCCGCTCCTTCTTATGCTGAAGAACAACGATAGAAAGCTTCAGCTTAACCCACTTCTCATTAACACTTATCTCAGCATGAAGGCTCTTAATGTTCCTAAGTATATACCTGTCAACGCCCAACTTCTTCGAGGCTTCCAACAGCTCAAACCCAACCACATCAATCTTATCCCTACCTGGCAACATGCCGAAATCCAAGATGAGGTCGTCCCCAACCATGATTGAGTACTTATACTGCCTATCCGGGACGCTAACAAACAACGAATCAACGACAGGATCATAATCAATGGGCTTAAACTTCTTCTCAACCTCGCTCATTGTCCACCACCTTAACCCGCCTGCTCGAAGGCTGAGGAAACGCCGTCACCACAGTTAGCCTCATCTTACTCTTCCTCTCCTTGGCCTCAACGACAATAATTAAATCCATATCATCCATCTCAGGGTGCACATACGTTAACTTAAACCTGCTCTTCCCCTGTTGCTCAACTCCCCTTAAATCCTTCCAGCGATTAAGCAACACATTCTCAACCAGACTCGGCCTAATGTTTCTCTCCCGCAATCTCAGGGTCAAGAGACACTTCAGTCAGTTCCGTCAAGGGTTCCGCTTGAAGGACTACTCATTATTAAGAGTTGAGAAACTGACTTCTCACTCCCCCACAACCTGCACTATAACCCGCCTGTGCCTCGGCCTTACGTCGAGCTCAACGAAGAAAATCTGCTGCCAGGTTCCCCTTATGAGCCTTCCATCGACGACGGGAAAGCACTCGCTGGCACCGAGGAGCGTAGCTCTAAGATGGCTGTGGGCGTTGTCGTCTATCCTATCGTGAAGGTAGCCCCTTCCTTTCGGGACAAGCTCCCTCAGGATTCTCTTGAAGTCCTCTAAAAGGCCGGACTCGTGCTCTATCGTAACTATAGCGCCCGTTGCCCCCGGAACAAAGACGAGAACGTGACCGTTCTCTATTCCGCTCTCCTCAACGATCTTTTCAACTTCCGCCGTTATGTCAACTAGGTCGATCTCGCCCCGGGTTGAGAAGCGAAGCTCCTCCGCGTGCACCTTCATACCACCACCCGATTACAACCCCCGCTGAAAACCTATTAGGTTTGCGGTCGTGTAGAGAAGGAGGACCAGAGGGTGAAGCCGGTTAATTCTCAGAGAAGAAACATTGCGAAGTGGGCCAGCTTGTCCCCGTTCTCCACCGAAGAAACAGAAACCATGAGAGAAAGATTCAAAAGCAGCAGAAGGATCTGTAGGTCAGCAAAATGACATCATTCCGCCTCTTTGCCCCCAAGGGCTTCCACAAGCTTCCTCAGTTTGTCCACGACCTCGAAGGGGTTTCTCCCGAAGATGTAGACGAGCGGCTCGACGCCGAGTCCGCCCTCGTCGATTACAGCGTCGTAAGAGCCGGTTTTGAACGGACTCGCGATGAGCCTCACCGCCTCCCGATCGGGCAGGCCGCCGGACTTCACGCGCGCGACCTTGAATCCTGCCTTGGCCATTGCCATCTCCATATCATCGCCGTAGCGGACGTTGAGGACGCTCCTGATTCCGGGCGCGAGCTTCCCGAGCTCGACCAGTATACCTGCGGTAAAGCTGCTCGCCCCGAACTCGGGCGGAAGGGCAAAAATCCTGCCCTTGGCTGTGGTTATCCTTCCCGGAACGGCCGCAACGTCCTCCGGACCCCTCGGGGAAGGAAGGGAGTAGGCGAAGTTGCTCCTCACCTCGGGAATCAGCGATGGGAACAAAGCTATCCTCTCGAGCTCGCCGAGGGCCAGAGTGAGAACATCAAGAACCTCGCCCCTGTCCCTCTGAACCGAGAACATCGAGCGGCAGAGTTCCTCACCCACGCCCGAATAGCTCGAATAGAACCTGCAGAGAAAGCCGCTCTGGAAGAGCTCAAAGAGCCTCCTGGTGGCGAGCGCTATTACCTCCTCTCTGTGCCCTCCGAAAAGCACCACTCTGACTATCTCCTCCGCTATAGAGTCAAGCCTCTCAGCTACTTCTTCCGGAGGCCGCTTGTACTTTCTGGCGAGATACTTGCTCACCATCGCCTGGGTTATGCCGAGGTACTCGGCTATCCCCGATTGCCTCATCCCAGCCCGGTAAAGCCCTTCCGCAACCTTGGCTCGAAGGTACGGCATGAGCTCCTCGGCGATGTAAACGCTCGGCGTCTTCATACCATCACCCTAAAACCGGGTTATTGAAATTTTGAACCTGGGTTTAAAGGGTTAGCGGACGTTCATCGACAATTTAATGTCAAAAAACGTTTAAAAATCCGTCGTTTTTTACACGAGAAGGGCTCTTATGGAATGGAAAGGACGCGACGTGATAAGCATAAGGGACTTCTCGAAGGAAGACATTGAGTTCGTTTTGAGCATTGCAGAAAGGCTTGAGGAGGAGCTTAACGAGAAGGGCTCGCTCGACTACGCCCGTGGGAAAATCTTGGCGACGCTCTTCTTCGAGCCGTCAACGAGGACGCGCCTGAGCTTTGAGAGCGCGATGCACAGGCTCGGCGGTTCGGTTATAGGTTTCTCCTCCTCATCGAGCACGAGCGTCAAGAAGGGCGAGAGCTTGGCTGACACGATAAAGACGGTGGAGCAGTACAGC
This sequence comes from Thermococcus sp., assembly GCF_027012695.1. Lineage (GTDB taxonomy): Archaea > Methanobacteriota_B > Thermococci > Thermococcales > Thermococcaceae > Thermococcus. The sequence goes on along the minus strand of NZ_JALUYR010000054.1, from coordinate 194 downwards.
GACGTCATCGTGATAAGGCACCCGATGGAAGGTGCCGCCAGGCTTGCCGCTGAAGTGGCAGAAGTCCCGGTCATCAACGCCGGCGATGGAAGTAATCAGCACCCGACCCAGACTTTGCTGGACCTCTACACGATAAAGAGAACTTTCGGGAAGATTGACGGCTTAACAATCGGTCTGCTCGGCGATTTGAAGTA
>NZ_JALUYR010000053.1 GCF_027012695.1 Thermococcus sp. | reverse complement strand
AATCCAGTGAGGGTTAAGATACTAAAGTTGCTCTGCGAAAAGGAGTGGTATGTTTATGAACTCGCCAAGACCCTCGGAATTTCAAGGCAGTTACTTTACCTTCACCTCAAAAAGCTTGAAAAAGCCAGCCTTGTCGAGAGCGAGCTCCGACTTGAGCCTGACGACCCGAGGGCCAAGAAGTACTATCGGGCCAAGCCCTTCAAGCTGGTCATAGACAACGACGTTGTAAAGCGCCTGGAGGGATGAAAATGCCCGGGGGAGGTGAACACATGCAGACCCCAAGCGGATGGATAAGTATAATCCTCGGCCTTATCATTCTCGTCGTGTTAATCTTTGCGTTCTACCAGGTGAACAAGACGCTGAACGACTTCAAAGTCGAGCTTGAAAAGCTAAAGAACGTGCTCGAAGAAACGAGGAGGAACACAGAAGAAGTGAGGAAGAAACTTGAAGAGGTTTAACCAAAAAGGAGTCCAAGTTCCTTTTTCATGAGGTTCCCGTTCATAGCTAGGTGAATCAGTATCAGGGCCATCATTAACAGCCCGTATCTTGCCCGGAGCCTCAAAAAGTCAAGCTGGTTCATACCGAGGAAGCTTCCCTGCTTTGCAGAGAGGAAGGTTCCCACCGTTATAAAAATGACACCTAAGAAGGCTACAAACAGAACCAGCGAAAACACCGCCTTCATCCTGAGCTTTTACTTCATCTTTGGATTTTTCTTGGCCTCTTCAAAAACCTTTGACACTGGGTCCATGGTATCACCACTCCCCCAACGGCCACGCTTTTATAAACCTTCGCTCCACACATCTGACCATTTTAGCGTTCAGACGGAAACCTTAATTAAGTTCGGATTCCTAATTTGAGCGGTGTGAGAAATGCCACGGGTTTCTGACCTCAAGAGGATAGGCGATGATAATGTCACAGCAATAGGAATGGGGACGTGGGGAATAGGGGGAAAGGAAAGTCCCGACTACTCGAGGGATAGAGAAAGCGTTGAAGTTCTCAGGTACGGCCTTGAGCTTGGAATGAACCTCATCGATACTGCCGAATTCTACGGAGCAGGCCACAGTGAAGAGCTCGTTGGAAAAGCGATAGAGGGCTTTGATCGGGAGGAGCTATTTATCATCAGCAAGGTCTGGCCGACCCACTTCGGCCACAGCGAGGCCAAGAAGGCCGCTAGGGCGAGCGTAAAGAGACTCGGCACCTACATAGACCTCTACCTCCTCCACTGGCCGGGGGAAAGCTGGAAAAAGATAGAGGAGACCCTTCACGCTTTGGAAGAGCTCGTTGATGAGGGGCTTATCAGATACATTGGAGTCAGCAACTTCGACCTTGAACTGCTCAAAAGAAGCCAGGAAGCCATGAGAAAGTACGAGATTGTGGCGAACGAGGTAAAATATTCGCTCCGCGATAGGTGGCCCGAAACGAGTGGTCTGCTCGATTACATGAAAAAGGAAAAGATGGCGTTGATTGCCTACACTCCACTGGAGAAGGGAACGTTAGCTAAAAACGAATGCCTTGCCGAGATTGGGAGGAAATACGAAAGAACTGCCGCTCAGGTCGCTTTAAACTACCTCATCTGGGAGGAGAACGTTATAGCGATTCCCAAGGCCGGTAGGAAGGAGCACGTGGAGGAGAACTTTGGGGCGATGGGCTGGCGCCTCTCGAAGGAGGATAGGGAAAAAGCAAGGAGGTGTGTTTGATGTACGGCTACCACAACAGGATTGCGCGTGTAAACCTGACGGAGGGAAAGGTTACCTACGAGGAACTGCCTGATGAGGCGATAAGGAAGTTCATAGGCGGGAAGGGCCTCGGCTACTACCTGATTTACCGCGAGGTCCCACCGGGCACCGACCCGTTGAGCGAGGCCAACAAGTTCGTCTTCGCACCCGGGGGAATGACGGGCCTCGTTCCGGGTTCGAGCAAGGTTATAGCCGTCAGCAAGAGCCCCGAGACGAGACTGATAAGCGACTCAAGCGGTGGAGACGCCTTCGGGCCGAAGCTGAAGGGCCACTTCGATGCCCTTATAATCGAAGGGAAGAGCGAGGAACCCGTCTATCTCTACGTCCACGATGGAGAGGTCGAGATTCTCCCAGCGGAGCACCTCTGGGGAAGGGGCAACTATGAGGTTGCCAAGGAGATATGGAAGGAGCATCCAAAGGCGAGTATAGCCATGATAGGCCCAGCAGGTGAGAAGCTGAGCAGGATTGCCAACGTTGTTTACGACACCGAGAGGGCCAGCGGAAGAGGTGGACTGGGAGCGGTCTTGGGAAGCAAGAAGGTCAAAGCGGTTGTCGTTGAGCCCGGCGAGAAGCCGAGCGTAGCCAATCCAGAGGAGTTCCAGAAACTCTGGCAGGAGTACTACAACGAGTTTTCAACCAACCCGAAGTATGAACACACGAGGAACTACGGAACCACAGATGCTTTGCGGAGCTCCGCTTCCCTGGGCATGAGCCCGGCCTACAACTTCTCAAGACCATACATCCCGGACGAGCTGGCTTCAAAGCTCGCCGGAGACGAGGTCAAGAAGTATGAAGTTGAGCCAGAATGGTTCGTCCACGGCAAGAGCTGCCCGATAAAGTGCGCCCGCTACGTTGAGGTGGAATACAAAGGCAGGAAAATCCGCGTCAAGCCTGAATACGAGAGCATAGCGATGCTCGGAGCGGCCACGGGCGTCTTCAACTTTCCAGCGGTTGCGTACTTCAACTGGCTCGTCAACAACCTCGGACTGGACAGCATAGCGACGGGCAACACCATAGCCTGGCTCTTTGAGATGGTCGAGAAAGGGCTGATAAGCGAGGAGGAGATAGGCTTCCCGGTCAAGGGCTTCGGCGACGAGGAGGCTGAGGAGAGGCTCATTAAACTGATGGCCGAGAGGAAAGGTTTTGGCGCTATTCTGGCGGACGGCGTTAAGAGGGCCTGTGAGAGGCTTGGTAGAGGTTGCGAGCTTGCTGTCCACGTCAAGGGAATGGAGGCACCTGCCTGGGACCCGCGCGGAAGGAGGACGTATGCTTTAAGCTACGCCACAGCGGACGTCGGAGCAAGCCACCTCCGCGGCTGGCCGAGGCCACACCAGTTGCCAAACCAGGGACCTGCCAAAGAACTCGTGCCTTCGCTCATAGAGAGTAGAGATGAGAGCTACATCACCGACATGCTTGGAACCTGCAAGTTCGTTCCCTACAGGATGGAAGACCTCGCGAGACTCTACTCTCTCGTCACTGGTGAGGAATGGAGCGTTGAGGAGCTGAGGAAGAGAGCCTGGGGCGTTGAGAGCATAGCGAGAATCCACAACGCTCTCGACTGGGTTACACCATATCTCGACGACACGATTCCGCCGCGCTGGTGGGAGCCGGAGCCTGACGGCCCGGCAAAGGGCAACAAAGCATTCATCGACTACAACGACTTCCTCGAGGCAAGAAAGGAGTTCTACAGGCTGAGGGGCTGGGACGAGGAGCTCGGCGTTCCCCTGCCCGAGACCATGGAGGAGCTCGGCCTCTCCGAGTTCAAAGAAGATGCCAAGAGGGCTCTGGATAATGTGGTAGATTACTTTTCTTTCTTTTGACCCGTTCACTTTATAAAACCCGTCTCTGAATAAATTTGTACTCGAAAAAAAAAGAAAGAAAAGTTACAAATAGCAAAAAGAAAAGCTTATATATCATGACGTACATAAGCGTTGTGAAAACTCCCAGAAGGTGAACGACCTGAGATGGGGATGTTTGGTAGCAGTCCTTTTGGGACTGCTGGTGATTGGAGCAACAACAGAAGTTGTAGTAGCTTCAGGAGATTGGAGTGAACTCGGAGAGGGGTATTCAACAGGATATTATGAGACCCCTCTCGGTTGGGGCACTGTATATAACAGTGCAGCTGTTGAGATGTACAAGTACTATTGGTGGGATGGATATGGATGGTTATATTCACTTAAAGAGTCTGCTGCCGGTGCAGCAAGAGAATGTGATATCTCCTGTGGACCAGGGATGATAGTAAAGCAGGGAGTAGACCTTATAAAAGACGGGGGTAGCTTCTCGTTCATGGCAAATCCAAATGACGAAAGAGTTGCGGCAGCGTTTCCATATTCCGGAACTGCAGGTTTATTTGAAGACATTGCACAGGATATAGCAGAGATTGTAGTTGGTAATCTACCCCATGGAGTGGGTTATGCATACACAGCAGCAGAATTTGCTTATAACTTGAAAAAGGGATATGATGAGCTAAATGACCCAGGAAATGTGTACTTTAGATGGACAACGTATGGAAGTGATGTTGGACACTTTGCACATTGGCTCATAGAGATTGACTCAGGTAGCTACGCAGATTTTACAGTTAAATCAAAAATATACTGGGATCCGTGGCAAGCTGCCGTCGTTTCCGGCAGTTTTGAGATTAGAGCACCGTCATATACACCATACAGCATACTGAAGCAAGTCAACATCTTTAGTAAGATGACTCAAGGAATGAGCTACAGAACTTCAGGAATTGCTAAATATACCATAAATTCCAATGGCACATTACATACTCTTTACGTAATAAATCCCAAATATGCCGAGATTTATAAAAAGCAATTTAACATCCCGGATTTTATCATTTATAGGGCACAAAAGAGAGGAGAGCCAATTTACGTAGCAGAGAATCCCCAAGTTAAAGTTTTGAAGATTGAGAGTTACATTGAGAGAGGTGAACCTGATGAAACGTAATCATAAGCAGATTATTGTTTTTTTATCTCTTTTAGTTTTAATGTTTTGTGGAGTATTCTTTTCGAAAATAAGTTTTTCCATGTCAAAACCTACTCCCAATCCAATGGCATTAACTATGGAGGACATTTTAAACCTAATTTATGATAACAACCTTGGCGATAATTCCCTCCAGCCACAGCTCACCTACTGGGTCGTCGGTGACTGTCCCGACTGCAGAGTCCTCCGCGTCGAGGGAATCGTGAGGGCAGGAAATGTCACGTATCTCGCCATTTTTGACCTCCGGAATGGAAGCCTGAACCTCACCCCCGCTGACGATGTCAAACTTGAGGAGTATCTAAGCTTCTTTGAGAAGAATGGTGGCAAAGTAATCCCCTGCAATTCGACGGTTAAGTCCTCCTTTGGAGAGGGAATTAAGCTGAAAAATGAAACGGGTATCTGTGTAATCCCCGCAGTTATTGGAACGGAGGATGGGGACAGAACTTGAGTTGAGCCGTATGTAGTGGGAAAGAGGATGGAGTTCTGGGACCAATAGCACCAAAGAGAAGCAGAACAGCCAAGTAGAGGAACAGGTAAGCCGCAAAAATCCCAACGACGGGCCTCTTTATTCCCCTCTTCTTCCTTATCAGGGGGAGGGATTCCAGAGGTGTCGATCATCGCCGCACTTACGAAGGTGAAGTAAAAGGAGGATGGAAGCAGGAAGAGGGCGTAAAGAACGCCCGCTGTAACGTCAGCTTTCTCACGGGGCATCGCCTCGTATACCGCCGGGAGCGGAGCCAGAAGTATTTCCCTTATCCTCAACACTCACCCGTCGGAGTTCTGATGGAACGTCATCGTCCCGTTGCAGTAGGTGGCGTAGCCACCGTACAGCCCGAAGGTGGCGCAGCCGTTCCCGTCTATTTTCCTCCAGCCCGGGTCGTCCATCTGGAAGATTCTGCTCCAGACTACCTCGGTTCCGTTCGGAACCATGACGTAGTCGGACATCGGAGAGCCATCCGGCAGGGGACGTTCAAAGCCCACGTCGTGGGTCCAAGCGTAATCTGAAAGCGTGAAGGTCCAGAGAGGATTCCCATCGATGCCCGGGCGCATAAAACCACGACCGGCACTTTGGCGGTTAATCCTCCCGTGCTCACGTTGGTTCTACCGTAGACGTCAACGCTGAACTTCACGAAGGAAACTCTTCTGACCTCGCCGGCGTTTTCAAGAAACGCGGTGCCCCGCCTGAGGGAGGTAACTTTTGTGGTTAGCTTGAAGGAACAGGAAGCGGAAAGCCCGGGAGACTTCTCTCCGCCAGATGGCGGAAATCACCTGAAGACCATAAAGCCGACGAACAGCAGTAGGATGTTGAAAACGAAACTTGCAACAAATAACCCAACAGCCACTTGTTTGATAAGTTCTTTGCCCTTCCCGAGAACAATCAACGGCACCGATCCTAAAAGCGTGAAGACAACCGCAGGAAGGAGAAGTATAAGCAGAGTGGTTAGACCTCCGGGTAAAAGCCTGTCAATTCCAAAGCTGTCAACGAATGCAAAGCTTCCATAGAGAAGCAAAGGGGAAAGGATAAGTAAAGAGACCCCATACCCGATTATCATACCCGCTTTCTCCGTCTTCATCTAAACACCTCCAAAGATTATTTGGATCCCAAAAAGAACCAGACAATAATTGAATAGAACGCAAAACTCGTCGAAAACACCATGAAAACGGCTTTTCTTATACTGCTTCTCTTTGTGAAGATTAGGGACACCGATGACAGGGCCGTAAACATGAGGGATGAGATAAATGACACTATAATAGGGGTCAACGAATAAGGTAAGTGTCTGTCAATCCCGAGGTAGTCAACCACGGCTGAACCTGCGAGGATGAAGTATAAAGATGAAATAAAGAGAAAAACTCCATAAAGTAGCATTACAATGACGTCATGGCCTTTCATTGACAACCCTCTAACCATTTGCCGTCACATACGTTGCTACTGCAATACGCCAATCTCCAAAAAGGATACTATCCACGCCTTCGTCTCCATTGTACCATGTGTTGTGAATTGTCAGATACATCCATGTGACACCATCCTCTAAGTTCTTCCACTCTGTAAATCCCACAACTGCAACACTATGACCCGTAGTTAGCCCGTAGGGGCCTCCATTGATAGACAGAACAAAGGGACGTCCATACGTTTTGATTTGGCGTTTTACATCATCCATAGAAACATAATAGTCGTTGCTTCCATCAAAGTCATGGGGAATCGTCTGCCTGGATATTCTGTGATACTCCTCAGCAAAGTTGTCGATCCCATCATCTACGTCTTGTATGGCTGTTTCCCAGGGATTAGTATACCAATGACCACCCGTATTCATGGTGTGATGAAGAATGTCAATTATGCTCTCTTTGTCTGGATAACTTATATAATATCCGATAACCATTGAAGCAGCTATTGGGGTGCATCCATCCCATGTATCCCATGGGTCAGGTAGGTCCCCCACATTGTCTGGATACGGAATGTTAGCATTTCCTGCATCTTCAGAGGTCCAAGAAGGAACACCCCATATGTATCCCCAATCTGAGACAACAGGTGTCGAGGAGTGGATTCCAACGTCAGACTTCAAAAACACGTCTTTGTTCGTTTCTTTCAGAATACTCATCCAAGAGGCTTCAGCTGCTTTACGATCCACGTTGAAGGTAACTTTCTGGGGATATTCCATGATTCTCATATCCCTCAGATGCACCGCCTTTTCGTTCCCAATATCCGCAGCATAAAGAAGTGCTCCGAGATAGAGAAGTCGTTTAACTCTATACTTGACCTTAACTTTCTCAATATTCATGCTAGGTGGCTTGGATTTTCCGAATTCAAGAACAGGTGGGAGATCTTCTCTGGCGCTTATCATGATATAACCCACTATTTTGCCATTTTTAAGGATTGTGAATTCGTATGCAGCTTTACTCCCATCTGGCAGATAGTATATTTTGGGTATCTTTGATACTCTTGATCCTTCCCACGCTTTATATAGCGGGATGTTTTTTGATATCCACTCCACATAGGTCAGGGCAACTTTTTCTGCGGTCTGGGGCGTTATCCCCACGGGTATCCCAGAGGAATCTTGAGGCAACGCACCTGCACTTCCAGCAGTCACTCCAACCATCAGCAGTCCCAAAAGGACTGCAAGCAGGAACTTCCATCTCAAGTCGTCCACCATCGGAGGGTTTTTCATAACCACTATTTACCATTGTATTATATAAACTTTTCCTTTTGTTACTAGTGAAGCTTCTTCCTCTTTTTTCGAGTACAAATTTATTCGGAGTTAGGTTTTACGATTAGGATAGCTCAAAAGAAAGAGGAGTAATCGAGTAAGCTAGTGAATACCTCGGAACAAAAACGAAAATCAGCCCTTCAGGAAAGCCTCGACAAGGTTCCTCGTCTCATTGAGAGCTTCAAGTGGAATGCCCTTTGGAAGGCCCCCGATTTCCCCTTTAACGTCCTTGAGGACGCCCTCTCCAGCCCCAAGAAACATGCCCTCGCTGACTATTCCGCGGAAGTTAGCCGGCGGAAGCAGAGCAACGGCAACGCGGTTGCCTTCCTTAACAGTCAGGTCGTTGGTAACGACGGTGATAGCTCTGTCGCCGATGTTGACGTTGGTGACGAGCAGCCTGTCAGCGTTCGGATGTTTAGCGACGCTCATGACCTCGCCGACCTTTATATCCACAGCTATTACGGGGTCGTTTATCTTTCCGAGGGCCAATCGTTTGTCGAGGCCGAGTATTGTGTTCAGGAAGAAGCGGATTTTAGCAACCTGCTCCTCAACCTTCTCCCTTTCATCTTTGGAGGCGTTGCTTATGAACTTGTGGTGCCAGTCCTCGCCACCCAAGGCCTCGATTATTTCAAGGGCCTTCTCCTTGAGGGCCTTCATCTGGGGTGTCTCAATGAGTTCCTTCGGCTCAATGTAGGAATAACGCATCGCCTGTATCTCAGGCAACATCTCCTTGCCGAGCTTTATCGCTCTCTTCTTGTCCCAGTGCCCCTTGAACTTCGCTGCCTCAATCGTCTTCAGAAAGAGCTCTATCGCCTTCTCCGCCACTAATAAGCGGTAATCCTTGCTCGTATCCCACATCACTACCACCCTCCAGTGCCTTTAAAACCCGTCTCTTAACGCTTTCGTCCCTTATGCCTTCGGCTATCGAGCGGGCCTTCTCTGGATCTCTCTTTGAATAGGCCAGGGCTATCTCCCCGAGAAGCCGGGAGGCGAGTTTTTCATCCCCCACTATTCCAGCGAGTAGGAGGGGCTCCTCAAGGAGACCAATGCGCAGAAAACGTCTGGCCACCCCCATGAGCTCCCTATCGGGCGGTTTGAACTTTCCAACAAGGATTATCTCGAGGGCATCGTCGAAAACCCTCCTTCCAAGCTTGGGCTGCTCGTGGAGATGGAACCAGTAGGAAAGTTCGAGCATCACCACTGCCCTCTCCTCCAGCGGCAGGAAGCGGGCCATCTCGATAGCGGGTTCCACGTCACCTGTTTCTATGAGCTCCCTGACTGCAGCCTTTCCGCGCTTCAGAACATCCTCCACCAGTCTCATTTTCTCTTCCAGATACTTCGCCTGCAGGTTAAATGAAATGGACGTATAAACGTCGCGTGCGAGCCTGTAAAATGCCAGGGCCATCTCGTTCGGAACCCCGTCGGCACTTTTCTCGATAAGCCTCGCGACCCCGATAAGAGACTCTACGGCAGAGGGAGAAAGACCCCGTGACCTCTGAAGAAGTTCGACCGATCTGGTAAAGAGGTCCAGCGCGTCTCCGTATCTCTCGGAGAGGACCAAGTTTCTGGACACCGCCGCGAGAACTTCTCCTCTGATCCTTGGCGACCCTATCGTTTCCGCGAGCTCGAGGGCACGATCAAAGTGGAGCTCGGCCTCCCTGTCTCTATCGAGGGAGTAGAGCGCACGGCCGAGGATGGAGTGGGCAACTGCCCTCTCGGGTGTTCCCCTAATGGAGTCGAGGGTGTCGAACATCCCTGCCAGAACCTCGTCCCGGGGGAACACCTCAAGGATCTTCGCGAGGGCGATAAGCCTCGGCAGGGGATTTTGAATGTTCATTGCTTCCTTCAGGGCCTTTCGATAGTTTCCTCCCTCCAGCAGGTATCTGATCCTCCCCAAAGGGATCACCGCTGGCCCTTAACCTTCTCGTCCCACTGCTCGAGCATTGTGTCCAGGGCCAGGAGGTTGTTCAGCTTCAGCTTAACCTTTTTATTCTCCCAGTCTATAGATCCCCTGAACTCGTTGAGCAGTTCGAAAACCTTCTCTGCTTCCTCCAGGGGAAGGTTCCTGCCATAGAACTCCCCGCTGCAGTGGGGACACCTGAAAACGAAGTCTCGAAACGCTTTCATGAACTTTTCCCTATCCCGTAGAATTTCCTCCGCGTTCTCAAGGGAGAGCATCTGTTCGATTAGCTCGCCCCAGTCAAGGGGCTTTCCACAGAGGGGGCACCTTGCCACTTGGATCACCTTAAACCTAAATGATAAAATGATCAATTTTAAATGTTTCCCAGTACGTTTCACTACTTGGAACATCAGGGAGATGTTTGAATACTAAAAAGACGTCCCTAAAACAAAAGAAAACTGGAAAATACTCATCTTCTAATATACCAGACGCTCGCGGGATTTGGTTTTATACGGACTACTATCTCCACTGTTGGGGCTGATTTTACAGTTATATGTTGTCCATTAAAGTAGAATGACCCATTAAGTTTCTGCCTCAGTACTCCATACTTAATATTTTTGTAACTCGCGCTCATAGTGACTGCCAGGTATATGTAAAAGGACTCGCCCCATGCGGGGGGTCCGGGAAGAACCTTATGTTACGCTTGGAGTCATAGAAGTGAAAGTTCACGTAGTCATTGGGGTTTAGGGTGTGGGTATCTCCCCTGAAGTATATCCCATCGTTGGTATCTTTTGTGTATCCTCCATGGGCCGATATCCTTAGAGTTTTTCCTGAGTCGACTTCAATCATGAGTGACTCAGAATAGCTCGTTATGGGCCCTATATGACCATCAGGCAAGAAATCGCCAAGAGTTTCATGGGTATATCCATTCCTATCAACGTGAAGGTTTAGTTCTTTGAGTGCCACATCCTTAGAGTTCATGTCCCCCGGATTTTAATCTTTGCATGGTATTCTACTCTGTAATTGTCTACAAAGTAATAGTAGTACCATCCAGTCTGTTGTATTGTGCCAGTCCTTCCATTTCTTGTGACATGAGATGTCACATAATCTATTCCCCCAACATATTCCCAATTAACTTTAGGTTCCACATTTAGAACATCCCCCGCCATTATGAGAGGCTCCTTGGCCAAGGTTGCAGTGATCTCATCGAACCTCTTTTGGAACTCTTGCCTGCTCATAGGAGCGCTCTTGTCTACAATATAATACGCAGGAATGTAATATCCCTCTTTGAGGGGTCTTAGTGATATACCTATGAAAGTAATGTTTTCAAGATTTCTGAGATCTACCTCAAGAGTGAGTCGTCCACGATGTCTGGCAAGGAAGTTCATTGCTTCCAGTGACGCATCTTTTCCGGAAAAAACTTTTGTCAAAACGATATTCTCAAAGTCCGTTGGAGGTTCTATTGATCCCATTGTCCTAGGGGATGCGGGCTCATCTAAAGAGGCCGTAGCCATTCTAGATATTACTAACAGTCCTAACAGGATCCCCAACAGGGGTTTCCACTTCAAGTTGGCACCTCCTACGAAGTTCTGCATTCCCATTTAGGCAACCTGCTTTTATAAGCTTTTCCGTTTATTAGAAGACAGATCTATTCTTTCTTTAAGTGTTAATTTTTTCGGTTGTTAGTCTTACAGAGAAAACAAACCAAAAGAAGCCCAAAGTAAAAGAAGGGATGTCCAATAATGAAAACACATCCAATAAGCACTAAAGGGAACTACCCGCTTTCCATCAAAAACTTTTCAATCTCTTTTAGGATGACATTAATCGCCTCGTCGAGGTTCTTCTTGCCGTTCGCCCCGGCCGCACCGGCGTGACCCCCTCCGGAGCCTTCTATAACGGGCCCGACCTTCTCCATGATCTTGCCGAGGTGAAGGCCCTTCTTTACCAGGCTCTCCTTAGCCCTCGCCGAAATCCTCACACCCTTTTTCTCGCTTCCCACGATTGCTATGTCCGCGCCGAGCTGGAGGAAGGTTTTGCACGCCAGGGATTCATAGGCCGAAACTCGCGAGACCGCTATGATGTACCCCCTGAACTTCCGGATTTCAAGTCTCTGGCAGGCCTTGAGCAGGGCAATCCTCTTCGCCTGGTCAGTGTTTTCATCGCTGACCGGTGCAACGAGCTGGAAAATTTCCCCCATCCGAAGGGGAAAGCGCTCGAGCATCTCGGAGACGGCTTTGAACGTTTTTGAGTTGGCGAAGCGAAAGTTGGCCGTGTCCGTCACTATCCCCGATAAAAGGGCCTTTACGCTATCCTCATCGGCAAAACGGAAGTATCTAAAGAGCTCCCATACGATCTCAGCCGTGGAAGTTCTCGAAGAATCTAGGACCATTACATCCGCTCTTATCGGTTTCTTCTTTTCCACGTGGTGGTCGATGACAACGACGGTTTTTTCCGGCGGGATCTCGATGGGTTCGAGCTGCTCAACCGAGGATGTGTCAAAGATAACGACGATGTCTTCATCAACCCGGGGATTTCTCTCAACGGGAACGGGGGAGAGGGCCAGAAGCCGTTTTGCATAGGAGGAAACACTCTGGGCGACCCCTATCCTTACCCTTTCCACGCCGCTGGATCTCAGGTATCTGGCAAAGGCTATCGCCGAGCCGAGGGAATCCGGGTCCGCATTGTGGTGGCAGAGGAGCAAGAAGGACCTGTCCTTCGAACTCTCGAGAAGGCGCCTGAGCTTAATCTTTCCCCTCATCCGGGTTCCTCCGGCTCTTGATTCCCCATTAGGGGTTACTCCCTAGCGGCCAGTTCTTTCAACCTTTTCTCGACGGCCTCGTAGGCCTTTTCAACGGCTCTCTCAACGAGTCTATCAACGTCCACCTTCACAAACACGGGAACCTCAAGGTACGTTTCAAGCTCCAGGTCGAGGGTTTCGCCGCGGTTTATTCTAGCCGTCACCTCAATGTCTTTGACGTCGCTCCTCCTGAGGGCATCAAAGATCTCCCGCACGACTGTCTCCTGAGCTATCTCACCTATCTCCACCAGCTGATCTCCGCTCAACTTCGGAAGACCTATGTGCATAACCCTCCTCTTGCCACCCTCCCCGACCATTCCCTTCCCTCCCATCGGTAAAAAGAGTTTAAAAGGGATCAGCCCGCCGTGGGCGGCCTGAGGGCGTTCTGGATCTGGGCGGTAAGCTCTTTGATCTTTTCGTTGAGCTTCTTCTCCTGCCTCTCGAGGGCGTTGAGGCGAACCTCGAGCGTTTCTATCTTGCTTCTGAGCTCCTCGAGGGCCTTCTCCTTGGTGGTCTTGACTATGAGTGTCCCGACGGTCTTGTAGACAACCGCGTTGTCGGGGAGCTTCTCTATCTCCTCGAGGGCCTTCTTCGCCTCGGTGAGCTCGAGCTGAACCTTCTGCTTCTGCTGGACGACGAGCTGGAGCTGTTGCTGGTAGCTCTCGAGCTGGGCGAGCATTGACTGAACCTGGGGTGGTATGTTCTGCATTCCAACACACCTCCGTACTCGCGATCAGGATAGAGTAGTGGCCGGGCTTTAAATAGTTTCGGCCGGTAGATTTCTCAGACTTCCAGCGAATCCATCGCGACCTTAATCCATCTCAGATATGAGTTCAGCGTTCCCCTCAGAGCGGAGTTGTCCCTCGCGAGGAAGCGAATTACTATCCTGTTCCCCTCGCGCAGAAACTCTATCCTGCTCCTTCGGTATGGAACGGTTCTGTGTTCGTGGAAAACGCTCTCGTAAACAATCCTGGCCGTTTCTTCGTCAGGAAAGGAGAGCTCTATCACTCCCTCGATTGGCCAGTCTTCTTCGGGCCCGTAGCTTCCCTGTAGTCCCATCTTCGACCGTCCTCCATTGCCCATATCTTGACGCCTATTAGGGGCCCAACGGGGTTTTCCTTATCAACGTCGAAGCGGTAGAAATTGACCGCCATCCCGCGCGGGTGCCTCTCGATGACACCGAGGACGTTCGTGTTGTACCTGTCCGCTATGCCAAGGAGAGAGCGCTCCCGTCTGGGCACGAAGGTTCCGCCCGTGAGTTCCGCAAAGACCCTCGCGAAGGCCACGTGATCCGGACCGACGCGCTTGGCGGTGGTAACCACGAGGGGCATCTCCTCGCGGATGGGACGAATGTCCCTGTACCCCATCTCGCGCTGGAGCTTTATACCGTGGAGGTAGAGGTAGCCGAGGTAGCCCCAGTCATCCGGATCAACCTTGATAAAGGTCATCTTGAGAGGATTTCCCTTCCAGACGTTGATTATTAGGAGTCTCTCATAGTTCCTGTCGTAGGCCTCCATCAGAAGATCCTGGAGCGTTTTCTTTCCCCTCGTCAGGTAGAGGGAGTTGGGGAACACCTTCTCCAGATCGTGGCCGAAACTCCTCGTCCTCCTCGTCGGTCTGTGGGATGTCGTTATCAGCATCATAGCCCTCACTCAAAACCCGCTTTGGTCACTAAAAAGCTTTCGAAACGAAAGAATCAGATGGCCTTAACGCGCCTGGCCACCCTCGGCCTGGGCTTGTAGAGTATCTTGCTGCCGCAGTAGGGGCAGCGAACTTCCCTCGTGTTCTCGAGGTCGAGTTCGACCTCCCTTCCGCACTTCGCACAGCGATAAACGGCCAAAACCATAGTCATCACCCGAATAGAAGGAAGGAATCAGGCTTTGGAAGCGACAACGCGCTTCGCAACCTTTCCGGCCGGAGTGGTCGGCAGGTAGGCGCCACCGGCGAAGGTTGCCCCGCACTTCTGGCACTGCCAGATGCCGGTGCTTATTCTCCTGACGGCCTTCCTTCCGCAGACCGGGCAGACGTGCTTCTGTTTCATCTTGGCCTCAACGGTGGCTACTCTTCTCCTAATCTTGAGACCGTACCTGGGACCAAACCTCCCAGCGGAACCGACCTTAGCAGTCCTTCCCATGAGCATCACCCCTAATTATTACCGATTTCACGATCGGTGACTGTTTCCGGGGACGTTTTATAAACCTTTGCATAACAAGCTTTGCGTCAGCAAAGCCTGATCGGGGATGTTAAACCCCTTAAACTTCAAACCGGGTGTGCACCCCAGAATTTAAAGCTTTCTGTGGGTTTCCTGTTGTTCACACCCCATTCATCTGGTTTCCACACTTTATCTTTGGCGTCCTTCGGAGAAGTTTGTGCAGTGAAACACTCACCAAAGGAGCAAGGGAGTAACAAAACCCTTCTGAAGCTTGTAGAAAATGCACCTCACTTCCGCCATCCGTAAGGACGCTTGAACGACAGTGAAAGCGGCGTTGAAGCTTTTGGAAAAAGCTTCACCAAAAGTTTGTGGCTCCACTAAACTTGAACGTGCTTAAGTGTGATTATTCTAAGTGGGGAACTTTCAACCCGAAATCCATTCGCTTTACAAGTTAAAAGAGAGTTCTCCTCTATTGATGCCCTCCGGGCGTCGGTTTAAAAACGAACTCCTCTAAAAAGAGCGTGCCTTAACGAATTCCAACATTCTAAGGCTTAAACTCACACTATAATCACACTTTTAGAAACAAGCCCTGAGGAGGAGCCACAAACCTTGATCAAACTTCGCGAAGGCGAAGTTTGTAAGGGGGCCATTGAGGATGTCGGCCCCCTGGGGGTCCCGACGTCATCGCAACCCCATACTCGTCGGGCGTTCAGCTTTACTCGCAAAGCCTTATAACCATTGACCCAACCCCCTAATGGTGCGAAAGATGGCTGGAACGATAAGCAAAATAATACCCTTCCGCGATGAGGAGGAATTCCTTGAGGATATGAGCGCCGCTATGGAACGCTTTTCTTACCTGGCGAGCAGGTACGGGCACAATCCCATCGAAGGTATTCTGCTCTGGGATTACGTTGGCGTTCAGGACGAGGAAGGCGTTAAGGTCTTCCGAATTGGAGAGTTTCCCTACTTCATGGGGACCCTCAAGCTAGACCTGGAAACACTCGGCATCCTGAAGCGCTACTTCGGGGAGATGGAGAACCGCCTGGGGGAGTTAACCGTTGAGGAAATAAAATACTTCGTGGACATGCTAAACGAGGCCCTGGGGAGGCAGATGGTTCACTACGAGGCCTACGATCTGGGCCTGGACAGGAACACGGCCTACATAATCCTCAACCTGGCCAGCTTACATTACCTCGACAGCATTCTCGAGGGTAAGGACAGGGAGGTATTCGAGGAGGCCGTCGAGCTGCTGATGAAATACCTTTAATTGAGTACCTACTTAATTCCATAGCTCTGGAATTATGTAATAGCTTATGGAGGGGGGAACGTGCTCTTCACGAAGAAGGGTGTCTTTACGGAGGAAGACGCGAGAAAGGTTGTGGAGTGGATGGGCTCTCACCCGGAGGAAAGGGAGCTCATCGTGATGGCCGAGAGCGTTACCCCCGAGGCGAAGAGAAGGCTCTGGGACTACGCGAGGGCCGTTCAGCTCATGGCGGACATGACCAGGGAGGAGAGAAGTGTTAAAGTCGAGATACTCGAGGGCTTCGTGAGTGATAAGGTGAAGGGGCTGAACGTGGAGGAGCTGGGAACATGAAGCTCGTAATGGCCGAGGTCTTCAACAGCTGGCAGGGGGAGGGGGGGAGCGTTGAGGGAAGCGCCTTTGGGAGAAGGCAAATCTTCGTCAGGTTCGCGGGCTGTGACCTTCATTGCCAGTGGTGCGACTCAAAGCAGTACATAGACGCCTCCCGCGTCTCCCGCTGGCGCTATGAGGTCGAGCCCTTCACCGGAAAGTTTGAGTACCGGCCAAATCCAGCGAGCGTTGATGAAGTCGTTGATGCAGTCCTGAGGCTTGATACCGGCGATATTCACTCGATAAGCTACACCGGCGGCGAGCCCACCCTCCAGGTTAAGGCCTTGAAGGTCCTCATGGAACGCATGAAGGAACTCGGCTTCGACAACTTTCTCGAAACTCACGGAGGCCTTCCGGAGCTGATTGAGGAGGTCGCTCACCTCGTTGATTACGCGAGCGTGGACATAAAGGACGAGACGGCCAAGGCCACGGAGGACTGGAAGAACCTCGTTCTTAGAGAGGTGAAGAGCATCAGAATCCTGAAGGAAGCCGGCGCGAAAACCTATGCCAAGCTCGTCGTCACAAAGGGGACCAAGCTCGAAAACGTCCGCTGGTATGGGGAGCTTTTGAAAGATTTAGTTCCACTCGTCATCCAGCCGAGGGAGCCGATTGACGTCTCTCAGGAAAAGCTTATGGAGTTCTACCGCGAAGCTTCCCTGATAATGGGCAGGAAGAACGTAGGCTTAAGCTTTCAGGTGCATAAGTACCTCAACGTGCTTTGAGAGAGTTTTTAAAGTTTCCCTCCAACTTTTCCCGGCGATGATGAAATTGGCCTTTGGGGTAAATCGATGCCCGGGATCGACGGTCTGAGCCACACAGTCAAATTTTTAAGCCTTTCTATTTTAGTAACTACAAGGAAGAATAAGGGGGTGGTTGAATGGCGGTCATCGAGGAGGTCACGAAGAGGACCTTTGAAAGGATTGGCAGCCACTCTCACATAAAGGGCCTTGGCCTGGACGAGAAAGGCAGGGCACTCTTCATGGCCGACGGTATGGTGGGGCAGATTAAAGCTAGAGAAGCGGCCGGGATAGCGGTTGAGCTTATTAAAGAGGGAAAGCTTGCCGGGAAGGGAATCCTCCTCGTCGGACCGACGGGAAGCGGTAAGACAGCAATCGCGATGGGCATAGCCAGGGAACTCGGTGAAGACGTCCCCTTCGTCCAGATCTCGGGCAGCGAGATCTATTCAGCCGAGATCAAGAAGACCGAGTTCCTCAAGGAGGCCCTCAGGAGGGCAATAGGCGTTAGAATAAGCGAGGAGAGGAAGGTCTATGAAGGAGAGGTCAGGGAGATCCGGATCAACAAAACGAGGCACCCGTTAAACCCCTACGTCGAAATCCCTGAGAGCGTTCTCATAACCCTCCGCACGAAGGACGACGAGAAAACCATAAGGGCCGGGAAGGAGATAGCCTACCAGCTCATGGAACTCGGTGTTGAGGAGGGCGACGTCATACAGATTGACGCCGAAACCGGCAAGGTTTCAAAGGTTGGAACCACGAGGGAGGAAGAGGGACTGTTCTTCAAGCGCAAGGTGGACCTTCCCAGTGGGCCCGTGCTGAAGATAAAGGAGTTTACCTACACGGTTACGCTCCATGACCTGGATGTTGCCAACGCCCGCGGGAACATCTTCGGTCTGCTCTTCAGTACCGGTGCCGAGATAAGCGATGAGGTAAGGAGGCGCGTTGATGAAACTGTCAAAAGCTGGATAGAGGAGGGCAAGGCAACGCTCGTTCCCGGAGTGCTCTTCATCGATGAGGCCCACATGCTCGATATCGAGGCCTTCTCCTTCCTCGCGAGGGCGATGGAGAGCGAACTCGCTCCAATCCTCATCATGGCCACCAACAGGGGGAGGACGAAGATAAGGGGAACGGACATCGAGGCGCCGCATGGAATGCCCCTCGACATGCTTGACAGGCTCCTGATAATCAACACCGAGCCCTATAAGAGGGAAGAAATCCGCGAGATCATCAAAATCCGTGCAAAGGAGGAGAAGATAGAGGCCAGCGATGAGGCGATAGAGTACCTTGCGGAACTCGGCGAGAAGACCAGTCTGCGCTATGCCGTTCAGCTTCTGGCTCCGGCGAGCGTTTTGGCGAAAGGAGGGCGGGTCGAGAGGGAGCACGTTGAGAGGGCAAAGGAGTACTTCGCCGACCTCAGGAGAAGCACGGAGTTCGTGGAGAAGCTCGAGGGAATGCTGCGGTAAACAGTTTTCTTTATCCCCCCATAAACCTTTTAAGTTTTGAGATTTTAACCCCTGCCGGTGGGAAGATGAAGGGGACTCAATCGCGGGGGGTCATCTTCGTATTTCCTGCTGCACTCGCGATTTTAGGACTCCTGTGGACGCGCATCCCGGTGAGGGGACCCTTTACATTCCCTACGCAGAGGGCATGCCGGTCAGCGTTAGGTACATGGGACACAGCTATCGGTCGGTTCTTACCGTCCATCCAACGCTCCTCGTCAGATCCTCCGGAGAAGGGAACGAGGAGCATCTCAACGGTGCAAACGGCAGCAGACTCCTCAATGTGGACGAACTGGTGCTTGCCTTAGAAGTTGTTGAACCCGGCCGTTACCATCTCGTGGTCTCTAAGGAGCCGGGGAACGTTGAGGTCCGTCGGGACGGATTGATAATTGGGGGGATACCCCATGAGGCGCCTCTACCTGGCAGTTCCGTTCCTTCTGTACAGCGGAGCATATCTGTTCTGGATGTTCCGACCGATTCTTGCCTTCTTTGTTATCCTCAACTGGCTTACCTTTTTGCTTGAGTATCGCTACGGGGGCGAATCGAGGGAAGGAGAAGAACTGGTGGCCTTTGGCGTTTCAATGGCCCTCATTCTCCTGCCGTTGGGAGGGTACATAACCCTGTTTGCGGAGGTTTTCACGGTTTTTATGTTTGCTTTCGAGTTTTTTGCAGTCCTGGTGAAAGCCAAAGGATGTTAACCTTTCATTATTTCCATCAGCTTCCTGCTCAGCTTAAGGTGGAACTTAAACTCGTGGTAGGTTCTGTTTTCGGCAGGGAAGACGACCTTGAGTTCGTTCAATCCTCCTTTTCCGCCGAACTCACCGAATATCAGGGCCCTGTTGATCTCGATGACACCGAAGACCGCTGCGAGGTTAAAGAGGAGAGTCCTCAGCTGATACGCTGTGACGTCGTGTTTTCCCAGCTTTTCGCGGGGATACCTGAAGAGGAAGTACTCCAGCCCCTCCATCTCTGCCACATCGGTGACCGCTATGTCCGCAGTTAGGAAGACGAGAAGCGTCGGTGTCATTCTATCGTAACGTTTCAGGGACTTAACTATGCGCTCGTCGTTGTTATGGGCGGGTTCTTTAACGTCCTCCGCGATGATTATCCTGGGCTTGAGCCTTTCGAACTCCTTGAGGGCTATGTAGGCAGCTTTCCTGCTCTTTTTCGTCCTCCTGTTACTGAACTCCCTAAGGAGGCTCCCGTTCTGAACCTCCCTGCCTATCTCCTCCAGCTGCCTGTTCCGGTACTTGTAGTTCATGGCATCCTCGATCTCCTTCTTCACTCCCTCGGCGACCACTATCTGGTAGCCGTCGAGGGCCCGGCAGGAGGATATGAAGCGGTGGTAGAAGATGTTGGTGTCCGGGGCGAAGGCGACTCCCTTTTTCAGCCGCTCGTAGAGCTCCAGGTTCTGGAGGAACTCGCCGATGTTATCGTACCTTATTATCCCTGAGGAGATGAAACTCTCGTAGAAGTCCGTGTAGGTGGGCAGCTCGTTCGCCAGGTAATCCGGAACGCGGGAGTTGAACTCGTTTCTGCCCACGGTTACGTTAACCCTGTAACCCCTCTCGGTGGGCTTCGCCCGGAGGAGCTCCAGTCCATAGAGGGGATAGCTGACGCGCATCTCCCCAAGGACGTTCATGAGTACCTGGAGTTCGGGCTTCTCTATGACTTCACTCGTCCCCCTCATTCTCATCACCGAGGAAGTTCTTTATCGGCTGCAGGTGGGTTGGTATCATCATGTAAGGCCTGTCAGGGAAGTCCTGATCCAGAAGTCCCATATAGACGATGAACGCCACTGGAAATGCTCTTATCTGGACTATCGCAGCCGCAACGAGTGCCTTCCTCCCCGAGGTTATGTCCAAGCCCATTCTGTAGCCCTCACGCCCTAACTTTGAGAAAAGCTCCCTGAACTTCCTGTCCGCCACGAAGAAGCCGTAATCCGGCACGACCTCCGTTTTTATTGCGGGGCTAAGATTATAGGCCTCAGAGATTGCCTCGATGGCGCGGACGACCTTCGGGAGGTTGTGCCTATAGCGTTCCTCTGTGAAGACGTATATCAGGTCTGCCTTCTTCCCCATCGTTAAAAGCTTGTAGTATGTGTTGATGACCGCCCAGGGTGATCTTCCGAGCAGGGTAACGTAGGCAACCTTCGTCATGTTAACGCCCTAATCCACTAATATTATCCCGTACAAAACGCTTTCGGAGAAGTCTATTTTCACCAGCTTCCCGATTTCTATTCCGATGGCATCAACGCTTGGCCTGACCCTGGTTGGCATCCTGCAGGGCTCTCCCCTCTCAAAGGGACAGTCGTCGCAGAGGTTGCAGCTGCCCGGAAACAGGGCCATCGCGTAGAACTTCCCCTCCCTGAAGAGTTCCGCTTCTCTTTTGAGAAGGTGGAGTATTACCTTTCTCTTCTCGTTTTCAAAGTCGTCCATGTTGATTTCAAACTTTATCAGGAGTGCCCTCCTGAAGTGCCCTACCCATTCCCTCGCTTCCCTCCATTCCGGGACATAGGGGGGACAGCTCGGTCTCTTCCCGTACATCGGACAGGCGCGGCACTTCCAGACGGGTCTCGGCGAGACCACTATCCCGGAGGCATCAATTTCCTTCTCCCAGAGCACTCTCATGATTAATCCTTCCCGGATGGAACCGGCTCCTTAAAAAATCCCCCTCACCGTTCCGGTGTTGCTTCCCGCTCCGTGAGTTTCACGACCAGGTTTACGGCACTCTGGAGGGCGGCGAGAAAGTTCAGGACAAAGAATATCCAGTCCCTCTGGAAGTAGGCGTAGAGGGTAAGGAGCGTTGAGGCGGTAACGTAGATCACTATGAACTGGAGGTTCAGGGGACAGTGTCTGGTTCTTATTGTCTCCAATGTCTGGGGTATCCACGAACCCACGAGCAGGAGCATTCCGATTAGGCCTATAATGGACGCAACGTTCATTTTCTCACCCCGATTTTGATGGAAAAGGGCCAGAAAAGGCTTGTGGCCTTACTCCTGTTAAACTTTCCGGTTCGATGTCTATGGATAGACAGATTCAAGCTAAAGCTGGCTCGCGAGCCTGGACATTGCCCAGGTCTTGACGTCCTCGTCCATTATGCCGTTGATTATCTCCATAGCCCCGGAGACATCCCCCTTCTTCGCGAGGGTCAGTGCAACCTCTGCCTCCACCTTGGCCCTATTCGAGAGGTCCCTTATGTGGCCCGCTATCCTGAGCGCTTCCTCGGGCTTTCCAAGGTTCAGAAAATCAAAGGCCAGTCCCATCAATGCCTTGGTGCTCTCCTCTTTCCTGGGTACGTCGAGGGCAGCCTCCACCGCCCGCCTCAGGGGTTCCGAGTAGTCGCCTCCCCTTTTCGCAACCTCGACGGCAATCCTTGAAAAGGCCTTTGAACGTATCATCCTGTCGGGTATTCCATCGGCCATGGTGAGGGCTTCCTCAATCTTCCCTGACTCCATCAGTTTGAGAACCGCCTCATAGAGGGCCCTGGAACGGTACCACTCCTGCATGATGATCCCCCTGGGGAGTACACCCATCCCGATTTAAGGGTTCCCCCATTGCTTCAATCGGTCTCGAAGGGTACCAAGGTTTTATAACCCCTGCCCGAGAGGGTTCATCGGGTGATGGTGGTGAGAAAGATCGGACTGTTGCTGTTGCTCGTGCTCCTCGTCGGTCTCGCGGCCGGATGTATATCTGACTCTCACCCATCGAGGACCCAGACCAGCGGGACGGCAACTTCAGGGGATTACGTCGTGGTCAACGGCACGAAGATATACCTCGACAAAATCCACTTCTATATGTACGGCATGAAGACTTGTCCCCACTGCAGGAGGATGCACACGCTCATTCCCGAGACCTACGGCAATGACAGCCTGACCTACTACGAGCTCGTTGGAAACGAGGAGAACATCGAGCTCTTCAGGGCCCAGTACAACATCACGGGCATAGGTGGAGTACCGGCGATAGCGATAACCTACAATGGAACGATATACGCCCTCATCGAGGGGGAGTTCAACGTTTCGATGACGCCCAAGATAATCGCGGTCGCGATGCAGAACAACGGAACGGTGCTCTTTGTCCGCGGGAAGGCGTACATACTTCCCCGCACCGACCCCGAAGTCAGGGAGGATCTGAAAAAACTCTATGAGATATACGTGGAGCACAGGTTACCCGACAACTCCACCGGGTAAACCCGCGCTCCGAATCTTTTTTACCGGGAAGGTAGATCAAAACATGGGCGATTCTGGGGCGGGTTCCACACCAAGTTCCTCTGGCATGTTGCTGAAGCCGAGGATCACGAATATCTTGGCGATTAGGAGCAGCAGCAGGCCGACGACGAATATGAGAGTTATAGCCCCCCACTTGAACCAGGTGGCGGCCTCATCGAACTCTTTGGTTCCGGTTATCTCGTACATCGCGCGCCAGGTCTTTATCTCAAAGTACACTGAAACCACCACCGCGATGATCAGCACCAGGATTATCAGTACCACAGCGCCCAGGCCGATCCAGGGGTGGGGTTCCATTTCATGGCCCATTGGGCCAATCCACGGTTCACCGGGTATGGCACCGTCCGCGGAGATTCCCCAGTGGAGTACCGGTCCCGTGGAAAGGAACATGGCGAGCACCACCAGGACGAGGACGATTATTGCCGCGATCCAGGAGAGAACTGCATAGAGATAGTACCTGAAGGGTCTGTCGTCCCCAACGGCCTTACCGATTCCGTGAAGTGCCACCAGAACGAGTATCAGCCCGACCAGGGACAGCACGTTTCCAATGTAGGGCACGAAAACTCCCAGGAGGGATAGGATCGAACCCCAAAGCCCGAGATTCTTTTCGCTTCGTACGTTCACGGCCATTCCAACCACCACATGGTATTAACGGCTGAGCTTAAAATTCTAGCGGAGGTACAAAACAGGGGTAAAGAAAAAGGGTGTTTACTCCTTCGGGGCCCCACCGGAGGACTTTGCCGCTGGCTTGGGCTTCGCGGCTGCCGGTGGTCTCAGACCGTAGCCGAGTATTTTGAACTCTATCCTGGAGCCGTCGCGAAGGTGGTAGACGTAGACACCATCGCCCTTCTTTTCTATCCTTTCGACCGGGAAGCGGTAGTCGCCGAACTTCTCGTTGAGTTCTCTGACCTTGTCCGGGTGTATCGGAACCCAGTCGTAGAGCTCGAGGTCCTCCTCGAGGCCGCCAGTGGTCAGGTAGAAGTTCTCGCTGAAGCCGAGCGCTCCCGTCGGGCACACATCCACGCAGAACTGGCAGAAGGTACAGCGGCCGTAGTCGATCTTCGGGTGCGGCCTCTTCTCACCCTCCATCCACGTCATCTCTATGGCCCTCGCCGGGCATATCTGGCCGCAGAAGTTACAGCCGACGCAGGTCTTCCAGTTCAGAGTGTGGAAGCCCCTGTACTTCGGTGCCGGTTCTATCTTCTCGAAGGGTATCTTTATCGTTACGGGCTTCCTGAACAGGTACTTCACACCCATCCAGGGTTTGATGAAGGACTTCTTGATCCTGACCTTCTCCTCTCCCACGACCCTAACCCTTGGCTTCTCAACGCTCTCCATCTTCATCACCTGTCTATGTCCGGAGGGCAGTTGTCAAGGGTCTTCAGTATGACCGGTACATCAGCAAGACGTGCTCCCTTCAGGAGTTCCTCCAGCACAGTAACACCGTGGCTCTGGCTCGGTCCGCGGACGTGAACGCGGTAGGGTTTGTGGCTTCCGTCGCTGACAACGTAGGCACCGAAGTCGCCCTTCGTTGACTCGACGTGCGCGTATGCATCTCCCTTTGGCGGCTTGAACCTCGGCAGAGCCTTGAGTCTGGCGTCCTGGACCATGTAAGGTCCGCTCGGCGGCCCCATGTCGAGGAGCTGCTCGAGGATGTAGAGGTCCTGCTCCAGCTCGTATCTCCTGATGAGAACTCTGGCCAGGCTGTCGCCCTCTTTGAGAACGGGAACCTCGAAGTCGAGCTGGTCGTAGAGGTAGTAGGGGTCGTCCTTCCTGACGTCGTAGGGCACTCCGGTGGCGCGGAGGTTTGGACCAGTTACAGCATGCTTGAGGGCAAAGCGCTTGTCCATAACGCCAACTCCCTCAGTCCTCTCGAAGGTGATGTAGTTATCGAAGAGTATCTCGTCGAAGTCCTTCATCTTGCCCTTGACGTACTCCACGGTGTCGCGGAGCTGTCTCAACCAGCGGTCGCCCGGGATGTCCCTTCTAACCCCACCGGGCACCGTGTAGATGTGGTAAACTCTTCCGCCGGTTAGCTCCTCGTAGAGGCGCATGAACCTCTCACGATACGCTGCTGCCCACTGGCCGGGGGTGTAGAGGCCTATCTCGTTCCCAAAGCCCATTATCCAGAACATCCATGCCGAAACCCTTGCCATCTCGAGGACGGTGGTCCTTATCCAGATGGCCCTTTCAGGAACCTCCCAGCCGACAATTTCGTCGACGGCCATGGAGTAGATGTTCTCGGGAACGTCGCTCTCCGGGACGCAGATACGGAGGAGTAACGCGATGTTCGTGAAGTAGGGTCTCCCCTCGGCGAGCTTTTCAAAGCCCCTGTGGAGGAAGCCCGGGTTGACTATCGCCTTCTCTATCCTGTTGCCGTCCATCTTGAGGATTATGCTGAAGTTCTCCGTCGCCATGTGCTGCGGGCCGAAGAACAGTTCGTAGGTGTCCCTGTCTATAGGGTGGAGGTACATATCGTGCTCCTTTGCCTCCCGCCTGAGTTCATTCGGAACCTCCAAATCAGCCATGATCATCACCTCATATCACGTAGTTCGTCTTGCTCTCGTCATAGCGGTCGAAGTCCTCTCCGTAGATGGCCTTCACGTGGCCGAGCATGTTGAAGTCCTTCCTGAGCGGGTGCTTTTTGTACTCCCTCTCCTCCAGGATGAACGGTCCAAGGCGCGGGTTGCCCTCGAATATAATTCCGAAGAACTCATGAGCCTCCCTCTCGTAGGTCTCGGCAACCGGCCAGACGTCCATAACCGTCGGGAGTTTCGCGTTCTCCCTCGGAATCCTCGTCCTGACGAAGGCGTGAACGCTTTCGCTCACGCTCCAGAGCTGGTAGACGAGTTCGAATTCCCCCTCCTTGATCCAGTCCACGACGCTTATCTGCATGAGCATCTCGAAGGTTTCGCTCGCCAGTTCGAGGAACTCGTGTATCCTCTCCACTGAAACTCTGAACTCAACGCGCCTCTCGCGCCTGACGCTTCCTTCAGCGTACGGTGCCTTTTCGATGAGCGCTTTGACGAGCCTCCCCTCTCTGGTGTCGGGAAGTTCCGGCCTGCTCTCTTCGACCTTCTCCTCAACATTCTTTTCGTTCATATCCATGCGAGCCACCTCCTCGCTTCCTTCTCGCGCCAGCCCTCACCGAAGAGCTCGTCCTGGTTCCTCCGGTAGTACTCGTAGTTCTCCCTATATCTCTTCCACCCATCGGCGGTTCCATCCTCTATCCTGCGCATCATCTCCATTATCCCGTCCATGACCGCCTCGGGTCTCGGCATGCAGCCGGCTATGGCAACATCAACGGGTATGTACCTGTCGAGCTGCTTCACCACATTGTAGGAGTCCCAGTAAACTCCCCCGTTTATCGGGCAGGAGCCGTGGGCGAGGATGTACTTTGGATCCTGCATCATCTCGTAGGTTATGATTATTCTCTTGAGGGTCTTCGGTGTCACGTAGCCGGTTATGAGGAACAGGTCGCCCATCCTTGGGGAGGGGTTTGGCATTATCCCAAAGCGCTCGAAGTCATACCTCGCGGTGGCCAGCGGTGGTATCTCTATTCCACCGCATCCGGTACAGAAGGCCACTATCCAGAGGCTCTTCTTCCGGGCCCACTTGAAGAGGGGCTCAAACAGTTTGAACTCCTTGAGTTCGTAGCTTATGACACCGTCGTTCCCAATCTCGCTCATGTTCTCACCTCACACCGTTAGGAGAACGGCTATTATTCCCAGTATGGTCGGCCACTTCCAGAAGAACTTCGCGGCTTGATCAATCGTAAAGCGCGGGTAGATACTTGCCACGAATATCGCTATGAAGAGCACCGCTATCTGCTTGATGAGCAGCTCCAGGAGGTTGCTGGCCCCTCCGAGGAATAGCACGGCAAAGAAGGCCGTCTCGGCGAATATCTGGACCGCGTGCTGGGTAAAGAGTATCGCTGCGTGCTTGCCGCCGTACTCGACCATCGGACCCATTGAGATTTCCGCGGGAGCGGTTATGATGTCGAAGGGTTCCAGACCGAGCATCGCCTGGAAGACTATGTCGAAGACTATCATGGCTATGAGCAGGGCCGGAACGGTTACGCTCCATCCCTGTGCCCCTTGGAGCGCAACTATCTCGCTCAGCTTGAAGGTTCCCCAGTGCTGGATGAGGGCTATCAGTGCCAGACCGTAGGGAAGCTGCATTGCCACCATGGTTAAGAGCCCACGCTGGACACCAACCGCTGAGAACGGGTTGCCCGAGCTCATCGCACCGAGCATTATTCCGAGCATTGGCACCTCAAGGAGGTAAGCCACGACGATTAAGTCGGCGTTGCTGCTGAAGAGCTGGAAGTTCGCTATCGGGATGAAGAGGAGCGCCGCTATGCTCGCTCCGAGGGCAAAGACCGGTCCAAAGTCGTAGATGAAGCCGTGGCTAATGCTCTCCTTTTTGCCCAAGAGCTTAAGGGTGTCGATGATGGGCTGGTAGAGGGGAGGTCCAACCCTGCGCTGTATCCTCGCCATTGCCTTCCTCTCTATGCCCATGAATATAAAGCCCATGAATGTCGCGTAGAGCAGTATCCCAATGACCTCGAGGATGAGCTTCCAGTCGATCATTCACAACACCCCCCACAGCGCTAAGATGAGCAGCACTATCGCCAGATACCAGGAGTAGCTCTGGACGTTTCCGTTGTAGAACGCCTGTCTGAGCGCATCCGCGAAGTCCTCCGACAGTTTCGCCAGCCTTTCGTAAAAGCGGTCCCAGCTGTACCTGAGCCAGAACTCGAGGGCCTCAGCTAGAGGCCTATAGAAGTTCCTCCTTATGCTGAGGTTGAACTCCTCCGTGACGGGGTTACCCGACTGGTAGGTGTCGGTTACGGGAACTCTCCTGGCCTTTGCTCCGTAGAGGTATACCAGTCCGGCTATGGCGAGTCCTATGACGAGAGCCGTGCTGACCAGCAGGGCGTTGTAGGTTCCGGTCTGGGTGACGAGCCTGTAGTAGTCGCCTCCAACCACATCCCCCATGAGTATCCTGTTGATGTAACCGGTAACGACGCCGGGAGCAACGCCGAAGACGAGGTTCGGTATCGCCAGTATCGTCATTGCTAGGAGGAGCGGGAGGGGTGCCTCTTTAACGTCCTCCAGTTCTGAGGGTCTCTGGCCGAACCAGACCCCGTAAAGGAACCTGACGACGTAGGCGAAGGCTAGGCCGCTTCCGAGGAATATCGCACCGGCAACTAGGGGCATGTGGGCCTGTATCGCTGCCTCGTAGATGAGCCACTTGCTCGCGAAACCCGCCATCGGCGGTATTCCCGCGAGGCTGAGTACTGCTATGAGCCCCATCGCAAAAGTGAAGGGCATCTTCTCCGCGAGGCCGCCCATATCCCTGAACCTGGTCCTTCCGGTCTGGAGGATTATTGCCGCGGTCACGAGCCAGAAGAGGCCCTTGAATATCGCGTGGCTGAGCACGTGGAAGAGACCTCCGGCAAAGCCGAGCGGACTGCCCACCCCGAAGGCCAGGAGGATGTAGCCGACCTGTCCGACCGAGGAGTAGGCGAAGAGCTTCCTTATGTCCTCCTGGAGGACCGCCAGGAAGCTTGCGACGACGACTGTTATGGCCCCTATCCACGCTATTACGTAGGCGAAGGTGAGGTGGCCGTGGAAGGTTCCGAGTTCGGCGTAGAGCTTGTAGCCCATGAGCATGTAGATGAGCAGTATTCCGTAAACGCCCGCCTTGCTCAGGGCGCCGCTGAAGAACGCGGTGTAGCTCTGGTCCGTCTCGCTGTAGGCTCCAGGTGCCCAGACGTGGAGCGGAACGGCCCCGGCCTTAACGCCGAACGCGGTGAGGAACAGCGTGAAGAGCAGTATTGTCTCGCCCTTACCTATGGTTCCGAGCGAGACGTCTATGATGAGGGCCTGCCTTATGGTCTCGAAGTCGAGCGCTCCAGTCCTGGCGTAGAGTATGCCTATCGCGAGGAGCATGGCGTAGGCACCGATGACGCTGAGCACGAAGTACTTGAGCGACTCGTGCCTGTTCCTCTTAAGGACCATCATGAAGCTCGCGAAGGTCATCAGCTCCCAGAGCAGGAAGAAGCCGATGAAGTCCTGGCTGAGGAAGACGCCCAGCACACCCGTGAAGCTCATGAGGGCGAAGAGCCAGTCGTACCCGCTCCTGGAGGTGGCAACAAGCCCGAAGGCCATGGCGAGGCCGACGAGCGAGGCCACCGCCGCGAAGTACCAGCTCATCGTACCCAGCTGGAACTGGAGGGTGAAGCCGCCGACGGTGAGGGCATAGTCCACCGGCTTCTCAATCACCGCGGGATAGAGTTTGACCAAGTAGGCCAGCGGCACCGCGGCACCGATGAGGCCTATAACCTCTCTAACCCCCCTGAAGTCAAAGGCCCACGCGAGAACCCCCGCGAGGAGGGGCGTAAAGAGGATAATCAGTATCTCGTTCATGCTCCCACCTCCATCAGAGGAACGTTCTTGATGTACTGACCGACGTTGAAGATGTCGCTACCCGCTTTCTGGGCGAGAGACCAGATGTAGTCCGGGTAAATTCCTATGACTATCACGAGGGCAGCGAGGAGGAGCAGTATCAGGCTTATGGCCAGCCCCTCGCGCATCCTCTCCCCTTCCCCGGCAAACCACATGGCGTGGATGAAGCGGAGGTAATAGACCGCCTCCACGACGCTCGCGCCGAGGATAAGGGCGACGCCCCATGTGTAGCCCGCTTCAACGCCCGCTATGAGGATTCTGACCTTGCTCCAGAAGATGTTGAACAGCGGGATTCCCACCGCGGCTAGCGAACCGATGGTGAGGGCAAAGGCCGTCAGCGGCATCCTCTTTCCAAGCCCCTGGAAGTTCTCCATGGCCGTTCCGCCGAGCTTTATCCCGACGTAGCCGACGCCGAGGAACAGGAGGGCCTTTACAACGGCGTGGTTGACCATGTGGAAGACTCCCGCGTCGACTCCGGCCTGGCTTCCGAGGGCGAGGGCAAATGCTATCATTCCGACCTGGCTTATTGACGAGTAAGCTATCATTCTCTTGACGTCCTTCTGCCTCAGGGCCGCGAACTCAGCCACGACGACGGTGAGGGTGGCCATGGCAACGAGCAGCTTCAGGACGTCGTGCCAGCTTCCAACGGCCTGCATGAGGTAGAGGAGCCTCGCGGTGGCGTAGAGTCCGGCCTTAACGACGAAGGCCGAGAACATGACTGTTATAGCGTGTGGAGCCGCCTGGTATGCATCGGGCGCCCAGGCGTTGAGCGGGAACAGTTCAGCCTCAACTGCAAGCCCGAACACTATGAGGGCCAATCCCACCTGTGCGACTGTTGGGTTCATGTTCCCTGCGAGCTGGGCTATCTGGGCCATGTTGAGCGTTCCGAGGGAGCCGTAGATAAGGGCCACGCCGATGAGGAAGAAGCTCGAGCCGATTCCACCGAGGATCATGTACTTGAGCGACGCCTCGGCCGCTTCGCCCGTCTTGTTGTATGCCGTTAGAGCGTAGGCGCTTATCGCCGTTATCTCCATGAAGACGAAGAGGTTGAAGATATCGCCGGTCGCTATCATTCCGGTCGCTCCGAGCATCAGCAGGAGGAAGAGCATGGCGTACTTGTCTATGGGCTGCACCTTCATTGACCAGATGCTGAACACCGCGGTGAAGAAGCTGACCACCGCGACGATGAGCACGAAGAGGGCCGCGAAGTGGCCGATGTAGAGGTTAATTCCAACCGGTGGCTTCCAGCCGCCCGCCATGACGATTATCGGCTTTCCTGTTGAATAGACCTGCTGGAAAACCCAGGCCGCTATTCCCGTCTGGAGGGCAGTTATGACCGCCAGGTAGTATTTTATGCCCCTCTCACCGAGCCCTTTTATCAGGGGCACGAAGAACGCACTTAGGAGGGGCAACGCTATGAGGAGTGAAGCGTACTGCCCGTTCATCCTCTCAACCTCCTGATCTCCTCAACGTTGAGGGTACCGTACTTTCCGTAGAGGATTATAGCAACGCTAAGGGCCATGGCTGTCGTGGCAACGCCTATGACTATTGCCGTGAGAACCAGCGCCTGAGGTATCGGGTCAACGGCCTGATTCGGGCCTATCCCCTCGCTCAGTATCGGGGCGCTCCTTCCGGAGATGTAACCGATGCTCACCAGGAGGAGGTTGACACCGGTTTCCATTATGCTGAGACCTATGAGCATTTTGAGCACGTTCTTCTTGACGAGGACCGCGTACAGGCCGATGAGAATCAGGCTTATCGCCCCGAAGTAGTAGACCGAGATCATTTGCTCACCTCCTCCTTGATCATGTTGTCAATGATCCCGCTCAGCTCGGTGCCGACTTTGATGCCGATTATGGTGTAGATGATCGGGATGAAGCCGCCGCTGAAGAGCCTGCCGATGTTGTCGTGTCCCCATCCCCATGTCTGCCATATCCAGTCGTAGAGGAAGTAGCCGCCTATTGCCAGCCCGATCAGACCAACGATGACGTAGGTCATTCCCACCGCTCCCTCGATCTTCTCAAAGGCCCTGTGGGGTATCTCGTAGGTCACGAAGGCCATGTAGAGCAGCAGGAAGGCGGTCGCTATGGTCGCTCCTCCCGGGAAACCTCCACCCGGGGTGAGGTGTCCGTGAATGAATATGTATACACCGAAGAGCATCACGAAGGGGGCCAGGAGCCTGGTTCCCGTTGTGAGGACGATCGAACCCTCCGTTCTGGCGGTTCTCCTCTTTTTCCTGCTCCAGAGGAGCGCTCCCACACCGGTTGAGGCTATAAACAGCACGGTGACCTCACCGAGGGTATCAAAACCACGGTAGTTGACAACCACCGCGGTGACGGCGTTGACCGCGCCCGTCTGCTCCACCACGTGCTCAAGGTAGTACTTTCCCACGAGCATCCTGTCCTGGCCGAAGGGGACTCCAGCGAGGCCCTGGGCGAGCCAGTAACCGATTATGATGAGCGTGGTTATTGCGAGCAAACGCTTGAGCATCTTCACCACCTCACCCACCAGCCGGGCTTCTCCTCCTCTTCGGTCTCATAGCGCTGGGTTCTCTTGATGGCGAAGATGAAAACCGCGCCGCTTAAAGCTGCTCCTATTGCCGCTTCCGTCATGGCAACATCTGGCGCCTGGAGCATGAAGAACAGCAGCGACGCGAAGAGACTTACCGCCGCCATCCCCACCGCAGCAGCCAGCAGGTCCCGCCACTCCACGGCGAGGACTGCCGAGGCTATCATCACCCCAACGATTATGTACTCGATACATGACATGCAGTTCATTCCTCACCACCCCCCTCGGGGGTCTCTCCATCTCCTCCGGATTTCTCGAGGTACTCGGCGTACTTGTCCACCACGCTGCCGTGCCAGAGCGGAATCCCGCGCTTGTAGGCGGCCCTTATGAGGGCGTGGGCGCTTATGGGGTTGGTCATCAGGAGGAAGAGGGCTATGGCCATGGTCTTGGTGAGCCAGGCGGCGCTTCCAAAATCGGTGCCTAGGGCCCATATGCCCACACCGGCTATAACACCGAGAGAGCCGAGGGTGGCGCTCTTGGTCGATGTCTGCATCCTGTTGTAAACGTCGGGCATTCTGATGAGGCCCAGCGTTGACAGGAAGTAGAAGAACGTCCCGAGCAGGACGAGGAGCTCCCCGAGGACCGTGAATGCGTTCATAGGCCTCCCTCCATGTACCTTGCGAAGGCTATGACTCCACCGAAGGCGAGCAGGGCGTAGACGAGCGCGACATCGAGGAATATCATTCTCCTGTAATAGAGCGCGAAGAGCACCATCAGACCGGTCGTTATGGTGGTCATTATGTCAACCGCCACGAGCCTGTCAACTGCAGTCGGTCCCCTGAACACCCTGTAGGTGCTCAGCAGCGTCGCTATTGCTATGAGTATGAGGTAGACGTTGATCCCGATCATCCGAAGATCACCTTCAGGAACTTTTCAAAGGGCCTGGTGATATTTTCAGACGCAACCTTAACGTGCTCCTCCTCGTCCCCGGTGAGGGCCTCATCCGGAACCCATATCCAGTGTATGAAGTAGTTGTCATCGTCAACATCGAGGGTTATGGTTCCCGGCGTCAGAGTTATGGAGTTTGCCAGACTGAGCTTTCCAACGTCGCTCTTGAGAACGGTCTTGCAGTGGACTATCCCGGGCCGTATGGGCCTGGCCGGGTGAAGGACCCTGTAGGCCACATCGATGTTGGCCATTATCATCGCCCACAGGAAGTAGGGCAGGTAGGCGAGCATGTAGGCTATCCTCCTGGGATGGAGGTTGGAGAGCCCGCCGGTTGTGAATATCTCGTAGGTGAATGCCGCGACGATGAGCGACAGCAACAGCCCGAACCCCACCTCCTGGGGATCAAGGCTGGCGGTCAGCATCAACCATATCAAGAACAGTATGATAACGGTGTACAGGTACCTGCTTGCCTTACTCACTTCTCCCATAGCATCAACCCCCAGTCGTTGATAACGCGCCCGTTGGGGTCAACCGGGGCTAACCTCAGGTTCAGGCCAATCGCTTATAAACGTTACCAACGAAGGGCCCTGGTTTAAAACCCTAGGTTAAAATGGGGGCATCAGATTTGTTCTTTAATGACAACTGGCGTTCCCTATGGGTCAACGGGAGAAAAAAAGATGTCGCGGGCGAATTCGATTCGCCTAAAACCTCAGTATATGGAGATCCGCTTCACTCCCTCGAGCTTGGAGAGTTCGTTAATGAGGTCCCCGGGAACCGGCTTCTCCGTGATGATGGTGAGCGTCGCCTCGGGGTAGAGTTCGGGATCCTCGGCAACGACCTGGATGATGTTTATGTCCCGCTCGGCGATCTTCTGGGCGATCTTGGCCAGGATTCCAATCGCCCTTGGCTCGGGCTCGATTTCGATAACGCCATAACCAACGTGCTTCCCAACGTACTTCATGTGAACCGTCGGCTCGAGGTTGAGGTATATGTCCCTCAGCTCCGGGATCTTGAGGATCATGTTGACCGTTTCCTTAACAACGCGCCTGTCCACGTCGAGGGCCTTGGCTATTTTCGTGTACGGAACCTCTATGTCGCCGGCCTTGATCTTGAGGTCCTCGGAAACCTTAAGGCCGTACTTGAGGAGTGTCTTGGCTATCTGCTTCCGAACTGGATATTCGTCAAAGTAGTGCTCTATCTTCCCCCACATTCTCATCACCCATGATAGTCCATCACTAGACTCTTTAATCCAATGATATTAAAATGTTTCCATGCCCGCATGCTGGCAAAGAGACCCCGAATCGACCGGGGAAAGAGCTACGGGATTTTTTATCCATCGTCGGTTTTTTAAGAGCTCCCTCAAAGCCCAGCCCATGGTTGAGGTTAGCCTTCCGCACGTAACCTTCCAGGATCTCGGGGACTCGATCAGGTTGATATGGAGGGATACCCTCTACGCCGACTTCGGGAAGGACGAGCTCAGGAAAGTGATATGGAGGAAGTTCAGGGAGAAACCCGAGATAAGCGTTGAAAAGGGCAGGCTCTTCCTCAACACGGAGGACGACAGGATCTCATCCTACCTGGTCATCTACATCCAGAACAACCTCGGCGCGCTCCTGAGGAACCGCTACACGAAGAGAAGGGTCATCTACATCCACGAGGCGATGGACGTTCCCCTCCTGGGCTATAACGCCTTCGGGCTGATTGACCGGGGAACGAACCTCATTCAAATAAGAGGAGTTAGCGGCTGCAACCTCAGCTGCATCTTCT
The DNA here is from genome assembly GCF_027012695.1 of Thermococcus sp. Classification (GTDB taxonomy): domain Archaea; phylum Methanobacteriota_B; class Thermococci; order Thermococcales; family Thermococcaceae; genus Thermococcus. The sequence goes on along the minus strand of NZ_JALUYR010000053.1, from coordinate 10,926 downwards.
GCTCCGTTGACGAGGGGCCGTATTCAAGGACGAGAAAGCTGGACTACGTGGTGGACATCGACTACCTGATGAGGTGGTTTGATGAGGTCGCGAGGATAAAGGGAAAGGGTTTGGAGGCCCACCTCGACGGCCAGGGAGAGCCGCTCATCTATCCCTTCCGCGTCGAGCTTGTTCAGGCCCTCCGCGAGCACCCGAACGTCTCCGTCATATCGATGCAGAGCAACGGGACGCTTTTGACGGATAAGCTCGTCGAGGAGCTGGCGGAGGCCGGCCTCGACAGGGTGAACCTCTCGCTTCACTCCCTCGACCCGGAGAAGGCCAAGATGCTCATGGGGATGAAAAGCTACGACCTCGAGCACGTCCTTGAGATGGCGGAAGCGCTGGTGAACGCGGGAATCGACGTCCTAATCGCCCCCGTCATAATCTTCGGAATAAACGATGATGAAGCTGAGGCCTTCATAGAGTTCGCCAGGAAAATAGGCGCCGGAAATCGCTGGCCGGCACTCGGCTTTCAGAACTACATACCCTACAAGTTCGGGAGGAACCCAACGATAGCCAGGGTAAAGCCCTTCAAGGAGTTCTACGCCTGGCTCAGACAGCTGGAGGAAAAGACCGGAATGAAGCCACTGGTTCTAAAGCCGGGCCACTTCGGAATGGAGAAGCGCGAGTTCATTCCCCTGGCCTTCAGGCCCGGGGAAGTTGTCAAGGCCGAGGTCGTTCTGCCGGGCAGGATAGAGGGTGAAATGCTCGCCAAAGCGAGGAACAGGCTCATCGAGGTCGTAGGCACGAAAGCCGAGGTCGGGGACAGGATAAGGGTGAGAATCGTCAGAACGAGGCACGGGATTTACATCGGGACCGAGGTTTAACCCTTTTAAGGTGCTCTTCCAAACTCCATCGGGTGAAAACATGGGGCGCTTACTCTTCCTCGGCCTCTCCTTTGTGATCATTCTTTCGCTCGTTGCGTTGGAATTGGCCAGCGAATCCGGCGTTTTCTCAGACCTCTCGGGGGAACACCGGTACTCCTTCGTTATCCCAAATGTTCCCGGAGGTAGAAGTGCCCCGGAGGACCCGCAAACCCTTTACATATCGATCATGGCCCCAAACGTCAGACTTAAGGAGGCCATTAAAAACTCCCTTGACAACGTGACCCGCTCCCACGGCCTGAGGCCGGTCCACGTCAACGGATCGATAACCGACTACGACCTCCGGGGAAGGATCGTGATCGTTTACCTCCCAGTGGACTTCTGGAGAGACGGGTTCTTCAGCGGAGAGTACGGCGTCTCGGGGATCCTCTACTACTCCTACCCCGGCGACGCTAAAACCTTCGTCGAGCTCACGCTCAGCAGAAACGTTCCCGAGGAAACCGGAGAAACCCTCGAAAAGCTGGCACTCGAGCTGAGTTCTTCGAGCCTTAGGAGACTGAAGGAGGAACACATTTTGAACCAGTCCGTATCGGTTGCCTACTGGTGGAACCTGAAGGCAAGGGTCGGAAGATTAAGGGGAGGCAGTCCCCATGAGATGATCGCAAAGGAGATAGCCTCCCGGCTCGACCAGTTCCTCAAAAGCGATGAATCATATGAACCTTGAGCTTTTAACCCTCAGCTCACCTTTTTTATAGAGCTCCAGCAGTATCCCAGCTATCCTCTCACCGGCCTTTCCATCGCCGAAGGGATTTTTAGCTTTGGCCATTTTCTCGTAGAACTCCGGGTCCTCCATCAGCCGTCTCAGATAATCCATTGCCCTCTCCTTCTCAAGGCCAACGAGGACGTTCCCACCGGCTTCAACCGTCTCGGGCCGCTCGGTGTTGTAGCGGAGCGTCAGGCATGGCACGTTGAGGATTATCGCCTCTTCCTGGATTCCGCCGGAGTCGGTCATTATCGCGAAGGCGTTCCTCTCTAATTTTAGGAAGTCGAGGTAGCCGAGCGGCTTCGTGATTATCAGGTTCTCTATGTTTTCGACCCTCTTCAGCAGTCCGAACTCCTTCAGCCTGTTCCTCGTCCTTGGATGCATTGGATAAACCGCCCTCATTGGAAGGTTCTCGAGGATTTCAACCAGCTTTCTTAAGTTCTCCCTGCTGTCCGTGTTCTCCGCACGGTGGGCGGTGATGAGGAGGTACTCCTTGGGTTCGAGACCCAGCCTTTCGAGGACGTCGCTTTTTTCCTCCGCAACCTCGGCGTTCTGTAAAACCGCATCAACGATCGTGTTTCCCGTAACGTAAACGTTCCCGGTTATTCCCTCGCGCTCCAGGTTCCTCTTCGCTTCCTCCGTTGGGGGGAAGAGGATCTCGCTCGCATGGTCCGCTAAAATTCTGTTTATCTCCTCCGGCATCGTCCGGTCAAAGCTCCTCAGGCCCGCTTCAACGTGGGCCACCGGAATCTTGAGCTTGACGCTGGCTAAGGCTCCCGCTAAAACCGTATTGGTGTCGCCCTGAACAACTACCACGTCGGGCTTTTCCTCTATCAAAACCCTCTCGATTTTGATCATTGCCGTTCCCGTCTGCTCCGCCTGGGTCCCGGAGCCGACCTCTAGGTGATAGTCGATCTCGGGTAGTTCAAGTTCCTCAAGAAAGACCCTGCTCATCTCGTAGTCGTAGTGCTGCCCGGTGTGGATTAAGAGCGGCTCAACGCCCCTCCCAAGGAACGCCCTTATGACCGGGGAGAGCTTTATTATCTCGGGCCTGGTGCCGAAGATGAAGGCCGGCTTCAACAGTCACCCCTCCCTATGCCCTTAAAGAGGAACCCCCTCGGGGGCTCTTCAACGACGTGCCTTCCGTCTACGAGAATCCTCGTTCTCATGAGTTTTCCGAGTTCCTCCCAGTTGAGGGACTTAAATTCGGTGTGATCGGTGGCTACGACGATCGCGTCGCTTCCCTCAACGGCCTCCTCAACGCTTCCACTGGTGCCCCCGACGTAGGGATCGTAGGTCTTAACGGCCTTCACGTCGTCCCTTATGGCGTCGATGAAGGCCTTGGCCGGGGAGTTTCTCGTGTCGTCGCTGTCGCCCTTGTAGGCGAGACCGAGGACAGTAACGACGGCATCCTCGGGGGGAACGTTCAGCTCCTTCAACGCGGCAAAGAGCAGATCCTTCGTGAAGAGGGGCATCGAGTCGTTTACCTCCCTCGCGAGTCTGATGAGTCCAAAATCTTCCCGGGCCGGCCAGAGGAGCAGGTGGGGGTCCTTCGGCAGGCAGTGGCCCCCAACCCCTATTCCGGGCCTGTGCACCCTTACCCGCGGATGGGTATTGGCGAGTTCTATGGCCTCGAAAACGTTTATGCCGTACTGATGGGCCAAAAAGGCGAACTCGTTCGCTAGGGCTATGTTCACATCCCTGAAGGTGTTCTCCATGAGCTTAACGACCTCGCTGACGGTGGAGCTGGTTTTGAAGGTCTGTCCCCTGACGAAGGAGCGGTAGAGCTTCTCCGCCATCTCGGAGCTCTCGGGGGTTATCCCACCGAAAATCCTTGAGTTGTAGACCAGCTCCTTGAAAATCCTCCCGGGCATCACCCTCTCCGGGGCGTGAACCATGTGGAAATCCTCGCCGGCTTTGAGACCGCTAAGCTCTTCGATGAGCTTTGCCATCTTAACTGTGGTGAGCGGTGGAACCGTGCTCTCTATGACGACCAGTGAGCCCTTCTTCATGGCCTTTGCCACGGTTTTGACCGCGTTCTCGAGGTAGCTCAGATCCGGGGTCTTGTCCTTCCGAAGGGGAGTCTGGACACAGATTATGTAGGCGTCCTTGTCCCGTATCTCCCCGGGGTCCGAGGTGGCCCTCAGGTTGCCGCTCTCGATGGCCCTCGCGAGCAGTTCCTCTATCTCGGGCTCAACGATGTGGGCCTTCCCGGAGTTTATTTTGTCAACGACCTCTTTCCTTACCTCGTAGCCCGTGACCCTGAAACCCGCGTTGGCAAACATTATGGCCGTGGGGAGGCCGATGTATCCGAGACCTATGACCGCTATCTCCCCGGATTGACCGTCTTTTCCCATCTTTTCCACCGCTTCAGTCTGGGCCGGGATCCATAAAAGCCTTTTCCAGAAAACGGTTTCCAGGTCGTTTTCCCGCCCGGGGGCGGTAGAATCTCCTGTCCGGAACGAGCCATGCCCGGGTTTCTCCATGAGTCCGTGGTGGAACACATTTTCATCAAGAGAAAGCGTTTTGAACGATCTCTTTGACAGAGACGGCTGTTCAGAGCCGAAAAACCGGAGTCGGGCAACCGTTTTTGGGAAACCCTTATATTGAACAGGGCTGTCCAGTAGTACGGTGTGAGAGATGAAGGTTTGGATTGATATCACCAACGCCCCCCACGTCCACTTCTTCAAGGGCATCATCCGGGAGCTTGAAAGGGCCGGGCATGAGGTTCTGATCACAACCCGGGAGTTCGACGGTCTCACGGAGATCCTCGACATGCACGGTTTCGACTACTACGTCGTAGGCAGGCACGGGGGGGCCACCCTGGAGGGCAAGCTCATAGCCGGAACCGAGAGGATGTACCGGTTGAGCAAGCTGATAATCGAGGAAAAGCCCGATCTCTCACTTTACAAACACTCGGCCGAAGCGCCCCGCGTCGCCTTTGGTCTTCAGATCCCCTCCATTGGTTTCATCGACAATGAAACGGCCATCGGTCAGAACAAGCTTATTCTCCCCTACACGAAGCTCCTCCTGTATCCCAGGGCCATTGACGTTTACGACCTCCTCCGGGGCGGCGCGGATCCCAACGGGATTAAGCCCGTCAACGGCTTCTCTGAGCTGGCCCACCTCTACGGGTTCAGGCCAGATAGGAGAGTCCTGAGGGAGCTCGGGGTTAGAAAAAACGGCTACATCGTGATGAGAACGGAGCCGGTCAAGGCCAACTACTTCAACGGCCCCGAGAAGAGCGTCCTCGAGGACGTCATCCCGCTCCTGCCCGATGTCCCGGTAGTCCTCTTTCCGAGGACCAGCGAACAGAGGAAGAGGTTTGAGCGCTTTGACAACCTGATAATGCCGGAAAGCCCCGTTGACAGCCTGAACCTTCTCCACTACGCCAAGCTGATGATAGGGGCCGGTGGGACGATGAACAGGGAGGCCATAGCCCTCGGAACGCCGACCATCTCAACCTATCCGGGAAGGCTTCTCGCGGTGACGAGATGGCTCGTCGAGATGGGACTCAAGTTTCACTCCACCGACCCGATTAAGGTCGCCTCAATGGCGGAGAGAATGATGGATCTCAACGGAAGCTACCGCTCCTACATCAGGAGCATCGTGGGTTCCCTCGAAAACCCGATGGACGTGATCCTGGGGGAAATAGAAACCTTCGAGGAATCGGGACGCTTCAGCGTTCCGCCCCTCGACTCAGAGGCCGGCAACCCTCGGGGTTACGTAGGCCTCTATGAAGGCCGCAACGAGCAGGAGCCCCAGTGAGAGCAGGAATAACTTGAACCCTCTGATGGCTCCCCTCCGGAACCGTTCCAGGGCGCTTCCCTCACCCCCAACCAGCTCCCTGTACCAGACTATTCCCCCCACACCGGCCAGGACGATGGCGGGTATCTCAATGATCCCGTGGGGGATGAGACCTAGGAGTATCTGCCCCATCGGTATTCCCCTCCGGTGAACCGCGTAGACCACGAGTCCCACGACCAGGCCGTTGAAGGCCGTTATCACCCAGGGCCCGATGCCAAAGAACAACCCCGAGAGAAACATCAGGAGTGCGACGCTTGAGTTGTTGACGAATATTTTGATGAAATTCTCGAAGCTGGAATCGGATATCGGTCCTATCTGTTCCATGAGTTTTTTCACGGTCCTGAGGGCCGTTTCGGGATTGGCGCTTCCAATGGCATAGCCCAGGAAGGAAAAAATCAGAAACGTCAGCAGCATTAATCCGAAGGTTCTCACTGGTATTTTCGGGGAGTCCATCCGATCACTCCCTGAGGGCCTTCTTGAGGGCGATTTTGAAGTCCTCAACGTTAACATAGGGCATTTCCACGTCGAGCCTCATCGCAAAGAACTCGTCAATAAGGTGCTCGAGCTCCTCAACCCTGTGCCCCTCGAGTCTCTCCTCAAGCTCGTGCACCGCTTCCTCAGGATGCATGAAGAAGTCCCCGGTAATTTTGACGTGCTCCGCTATGCCATTTTCTTCGTCAAACTCTATCCTTATGAGGCCCTTCTTAGCTTTGTGTTCGCCCACGTGGTGCCTCATCCTATCACCCCCTCATGGAGTAAGCGGGGAAGTTTTTAAAGGTTGGGCCCAACTGGGGCCGGTGGTGAGAATGGGTTATGGTGATGTTAAGGAACGGGCCAGGCTCCTCCTTCGGGAAACACTTGAAGACATGCTCACCGGGGCAGGGACGGAATGGAAGGGCGAAATAACCTTCGATGAAACTCCAAGCATTGAACTTGGGGACTTCGCGACGACGGTTTCCTTCCAGCTCGCGAGGGTCTTCAGGAAGGCGCCGAAGCTCATAGCGGAGGAGATCGTGGAGCGCCTTAGGGAGAGGCTTCCGGAGGAGATAGCGGATGTCAAAGCGGTAAACGGCTACATAAACTTCTACCTGGACTACGACCGCTTTGGCAGGGAACTCGTTCGGGAGATACTTGAAAATGGCTTCTCCTACGGTGAGAGCGAGGTCGGAAAGGGAAAGAAGGTCATCGTTGAGCACACCTCGGTTAATCCTACCAAGCCCCTCCACATGGGGCACGCGAGGAACTCTGTCCTCGGCGACACGATGGCGAGGATAATGAGAAAGCTCGGCTACACCGTCGAGGTTCAGAACTACATAGACGACCTTGGAGTGCAGTTCGCCCAGGTTCTCTGGGGCTACCTCAACATGAGGGAGAGGTTTGAGGCCATCGAAGCCCAGCTCCGAGAGAAAGGTCTCAAGGAGGACTTCATAGACCACGCCATGGGACTGCTCTACGTCGAGGTGAACAAAAAACTCGAGGAGAGTCCCGATGTCGATAGGGAAGTCCGCGAGCTGATGAAGAAGCTCGAGGAAGGCGACAACGAGATAGCCGAGATTGGAAGGAAACTGGCCGAGAGAGTCGTCAAGGCCCAGATGCTGACCACCTACAGAATGGGCATCGCCTATGATTTACTCAGCTGGGAGAGCGACATAATGAGGAGCGGAATCTTCAGGGAAGCCTACGAGCTCATCGAGAAGAACGAGAACTTCTTCTGGGCTGAGGAAGGCAAATATAAGGGTGCCTTCGTGATGGATTTGAGAAAGCTCTTCCCGGACATGAAGAACCCCTTCCTCGTCCTCAGGAGGAGCGATGGCACCGCCACATACACGGGTAAGGACATAGCCTATCACCTCTGGAAGTTCGGCAAGGTTAATGCGGATATGCTCTACAAACTCTGGGATAAGCGGGAAAACCACGAGACCTGGACGACTGCTCCAGACGGGAAGGAAATGCCGGGGAAGTTCGGAAGGGCCGATATAGTAATCAACGTGATCGGGGCCGAGCAGAGGCATCCACAGATGGCGATAAAGTACGCCCTCCAGCTCCTCGGCTTCGAGGATTCGGCGAAGAACTTCCACCATTTGGCTTACGAGCACGTGGTCAGGCCTGAGGGGTCCTTCTCCGGCAGAAAGGGAACCTGGGTCGGCTTCACCGTTGACGAGATCCTCAACGAGGCCGTTCAGAGGGCGAGAGAGCTCGTTGAAGAGAAGAACCCGAGCCTGAGTGAAGCCGAAAAAGACGAGATAGCCGAGGCCGTTGGCGTTGGGGCGGTGCGCTTCAACCTCGTCAAGTACAGCCCGGATAAGATAATCACCTTCCGCTGGGATGACGTTCTCAACTTCGAGGGCGAGAGCGCTCCCTACATCCAGTACGCCCACGCGCGCTGTGCCTCAATAATCAGGAAGGCGGGGGAGAAGGGCATCGAAACGGACTGGAAGGGGCTCATCGAGAGGGCCGACTTCTCGAAGCTCACCAACCGCGAGAAAGAGTTAATAAAGCTCCTGGCCAGGTTCCCGGAGGTTGTTGAGCAGGCAGGAAAAGACGTCAAGCCACACCTCATCCCCTGGTACGCCAACGAACTCGCTTCGCTCTTCAACAGGTTCTACATGGACCACCCCGTGCTCAAGGCAGAGGAGGGCATCGTGGAGGAGAGGCTGCTCCTCGTCCTCGCGGTGAAGCGTGTCCTGAAGAACGCCCTGGAACTCCTCGGAATCGAAGCCCCTGAGAGGATGTGAGCTGCTTTTCCACAACGGGGTCTATAATCCCCTATTTTCCGTTTTCCCGGTTATCCACCCCATCTTTTCCAGGTTTCTCAGAAGTTCGCTCGGTCTTGCATTGGTTAGGGACCGGCTTTGGCCTCAACGTATTCCCCGATGGTGCTCCATCCGGTCAGCCCATCGCTATCGCCCTGAGTATGATGGAATCCCCCAGTAGTGGAAGCCGGACGGTGAGGGAACGGAAGAAGAGACAGGAAAAGCTGCTGGCAGAGGCCCTTGATGGCCTCACCGTATCTTGTACCTCAGGAAGGCACCGATTCCGCCGAAGGCCCTGTAGAACTGCTGGCCCTCTTCCGTGTCAAGGGAGATTATCTCGACGTTCGATCCTGCCTCCTCCGCCATCTTTATGAACTCCTCAGCAACGTCCCACTTCTCAAAGGTTATGTTCTGACTGCCGCACTTCGGACAGTGGGTGAGCTTCTTCCGGTAGATGTGGAACTCGCTCTCGCTCATCGTTTTCTCCTCGCTCCAGCCGCAGTTGTTGCACCTCGCTCTGACGCGAACCTTATCGTAGCCCTCGCTGATGAGGAGAGTATCTACTGCCCCGAGCTCGAGGGCCTGTCTGACCTCCCTCTCGCCGTAGGTTATCATCCCGGTGTCCTTGACGAGGTGCCTGAAGAACTCCTGGATGAGGTGGCGCTCCTTGACGGCCTCGTGATCCCTGAGGATATCGCTGGCCTTCTCAACGAGTTCCCTCAGTCCGTATTCGCCGTGATAGCTTATGTCGACGACGCCGATGATTTTCTTCCTGAGCTCGTGGTGGAGGTAGTCACCGTCAACGAACTCCTCCTTTGTCGGTCCGGGGCCGCCGATTATGATGCCCCTCAGCTCGCCTCTCTCGAGGAGCGGGAGGAAGGCCTTGTTGGCGTGTTCTCCTATGCGCTTCATGAACTCGTGGGTCTCCTGCTCCCTAATGCGCTCGTAACGCCTCGCGGACTGACCTCCAGCGCGGGTCTTTCCGGGGACGTTTGAGGTGAGCTCGTCAATGACCTCTATCCTCTTTCCGCGGAGCAAACCAATGGTCGCCTCGTTCTTCTCGACGGTGATTAACCCATAGGCATCCTTAACGCGGAGCATCTCCTCAAGTGGCTCGGTAACGAAGGTCTGGTCGCATCGGTACAGGCGGACCTTGAGGGGTTCCGGAGGAACTATAGCCCAGAGCCTTATGTCGCTCATCCCCTCCTGCTCGCTGACGTTTCCGACGAACAACGCGAGGCCGTTCTCGGGGGTCTTCCGGTAGAGTTTGAGGTGCTGCATCGCCCTCTCCAACGCACCGAGAACGTTCTTTCGCGTTGATTTGCTCTTTATGTTCTGAGCGGTTCCGTACTCCTCGCGTAGCTGCTGCATGACCTTGTTAATGTCGTATCCCGCTGGAATGTAGAGGCTCACCAGTTCGGTGGCACGACCTCGATAGCTTTTGAGCTCCTCGACCTTCTTTTTCAGTTCATACATCTCGGCTGACTTGTGAGACATGAGCATCACTCCCGGATAGTTTCCCGGAAGATGGAAAGAAGGGAACTTATAAAAGTTTAGGGGCTAGAACCAGTAGACGATTATCAGGGCTATGACGCCCAGGATGCCGCCTATTGCAACCACCAGCAGATTCAGGGCCGTCAGGGGCACATCGGAGATGCCGATCCAGTTGGTGAACCAGAGTATTATGAGCCCTATAACCGCGTTCGCAACCAGGTACTTGATAACCCCGAATCCAACCTTGACCACCAGCATGACGGCCAGGAAGAGGAAGAACAGCAGCAGTATCTCCTCAAGCATGGTATCACCCGGATAACTGGTGGCAAACCCCCTTATTAGTTTTTCGCAGGTGGTAGATAGTAAAATGAAACCGGAATCGCTCAGGAGAGCCGTTCAAGGACCTCCCTGGCTATGTCGCCCAGCTTCACCCACTTCCTGCCCTCGAATGGCAGAATGACCTTGTCCTCGACGTTCACCAGCTCCTCAACCTTTGGCACGAGCTCCCTTAGTTCGAGCTCCTCAATTACGAGAAGAAGGAAGCCCTTCTGGTCCTTACCACCCTCCTCAAGGCCCCGCTCGACTGCCCGAACTATCCAGTCCCGGTATTTCTCCACGACTTCTGGGAAGGTTTTGACGATCTCGTAGGAGAGGAGCATCGCGTTCTCCCTCACGTAGGGGTTCCTGCTCTCCATGAGGGAGAGGAGTTTCTGAAAGGTCTCGGTGTTCATGAGCGGCGCGAGGGTTTCCGGGCTCTCGCGAAGGACGTTGGTGAGCAACAGAAGGGCATCGCCGACGATTCCAGGGTTGGGGTCATCGAGGAGTTCCAGGAGAGTCTGGAGGTTTTTCCCTCCCTTCAGAACCTGGCCGACGACCTCGTCGAAGCGCTCCTCCTCGATGAGCTTCCTCATCTTGCCCTTTTTTGACCCGAATGAAAACAGCCCCACCTTCACCACCGTTGGGAATACCCGATAGGGGTTAAAGCCTTTTCTGAAATCTCACCTTCCCAGGGCACAGATTATCACCCTGCAGGCCTCAGCGTTTCCGTCCATGCAATCATTGTAGATCCCTTCCAGCGTTTTTCCGGTCGTGTCGTAGCCGATGCTTCCGGAGTAGGTTCCCGAGTAAGGTGTTCCCGGGACGGTGCAGGTGGTCTTTCCGCCGGACTCGGAAAGGGATACCGACCTGGACTTTAAATCCTCCCACCTGCCGGTGGAGTTGAGGCGGACGACGATGTACTGGGCGT
>NZ_JALUYR010000052.1 GCF_027012695.1 Thermococcus sp. | reverse complement strand
AACGTACCTGACCGCGATCAGGATTATGACCAGGGCCGCCGCGATCATGAAGAGGTACTCGATGGCGCCCTGACCCTTTCTCCTCCTGAGTCTGAACATTTCGCAACACCTCCAAAGGTTGTTCCGGTGGAGGGTGCCCGAAAAAGCTTATATATCTTTCTGCTCAAATCTATGTAAACCCCCCCCAATATTGTGGAAACCGCAGGGGTGATCCCGTGGAGCTGGTAAACGTCCAATGTGAGTCGGCGAGCATCGAAGATTGTGTCAAAAAGATTGAATCCGGAGTAAGGGATGTCATCCTGCCCAGGCCGGGTAGGGTGGTCTCCTCCAAGATAGAACTCTCCTTCGGTGCCTTCATGAATCTCAGCATAACCCTCCTTCTGGACGGGAGAAGCCCCTCCGACAAGGGTGTTATAGTTGGCTATCACCACGGCAGGGGCAGGGAGGGAACGGTGCAGGCCGTCCTCGACAGGGTCAACCGCCTTCTTCCCGGGGACTCGGAGGTGGTTGATTTCGAGGTGGGTACGTACACCACTCCCGTGACCAGGAGGGTCTACGCGGTCGCGGTTGTCGTCTATAACTCGCCACCCGCGAGGAAGCCCCTGAAGGAGTACACCCTGGAGGAGAGACGGGGGTTAATAGCAACTGTCCTGGATATGTTCGACAACAACCCCCGCGTTCTGAACATCTCGGAGCTGGCGAGAACCTTCAACGTCTCCAGGGATTCGATCTACTACGACATCGAGCAGATACTGGGGAAGAAAAACGGCCTCAGCCGGAGGCGCTGATGGGGACCGGCGTCGCGGAGAGGATAAAGAGGATCACCGCGATGACCGTCAGGACGATCCTCGACTTCGAGACCGGAGAAACTTCGTCCAGCGCCCCCGGGTTTCCGGCCATCCCCATGAAGAGGATCAGCAGCCCCCACAGGAGCCAGCCGGTCCACAGGTAGCTCATCCCGATGAGGATCAGCCCGATGGCAATCGTCAGGTAGCGGTGCACCTTCTCCGGAAGGAAGGCCCTCGCTATGTGTCCCCCATCTAGCTGGGCCGCTGGAATCAGGTTGAGGAACGTAACCAGTATCCCGACCCAGCCGGCTATCGCCACCGGGTGCAGGAACACGACCGCATCCTCCGGGAAGGGCATCAGGTACTTCCCTATGAGGATGAACAGCAGGTTCTCTCCGAAGGTTATGCCCCCTTCCTGTGGGACGAGGTTCGCGGGGATCGGAACCGAGAGCTTCAGGCCGATCAGACTAACCGGAACGGCGACCAGAAAACCGGCGATCGGCCCGCTGACGCCGAGGTCTATGGCCGCGTTCCTGGTGGGGAGGGGTGACTTGACCCTTATCACCGCCCCGAGGGTCCCTATAAGACTCGGAAACGGTATGAAGTAGGGCATCGTCGCACGGACACCATGGTAGGCCGCCGCTATCTTGTGCCCCATCTCGTGGGTTCCCAGGATACCCATAACGCTCACCGAGAAGGCAAGGGCCATGAGGTAGGGGTTCCTCATGCCGGGCAGGCTGTACTCATCGAGGAGTGAGATGTAGCTCATCGAGAGCCAGTATCCTGCCAGAAAGGTCGTGATCATCGTGAGGATCAGAAAAACCCACGGGAGCCAGGGGTTGTCGGGCTTTACCTTTCCCGCTGGAAAGACGTAGAGGAGAACCTTCCCATCCCTTCTTTTTAGGGCCGCCCAGTAGCCGAGCTCCTCCAGTTCGCGGAGAACCCTCTCGAAGTTTCGCTCCCTGATCTCAAGTACCTCGAAGACGAAGACGCTGCCCTCCATCCCGAGGGGCCGGACGTCGTAGAAGTTCCTGATCCTCTCCTCCACCTCAGCGGGCAGCGCCGCCGGGGAGGACAGACCCACCACCGGACGCTTCCCTTCAAATCCCACGAGGATCATGTCGCCGCCGCACTTCGGGCAGGCGTTCTCTATGAGCGGCTCGTTGGAGTCAATGACCTCCCGGTTTCCACAGTTCAGGCACTCGTAGATTCCCCTCGGCATCTTCTCCTCCCAGAATAAAGAGTCGGGAGGGGGTTAAAAACCCTACTCCCCGGATTTGGGAATCTCAACTTCCCCCCGATCAGCGTCCACCTTAACCCTAACCCCGCTCCTCAGCTTCGTGACGTCTATCCCGTCCACCATCGGGATTCCTGAGATTATCGCGCCGGTGGCCACTATGGTCTCGGCTTCTCCAACGATTATCGCCTTCGGCGCCTTCCCGTTCTTCTTGAGGGCGTAGATTACGTAGGAGCCAACCGTCGAGCCCTTACCCCTGGGAAAGGCGAGTATCTTCCCAGCTATGCTCCGTCCCCTTATATCGCTCTCCGCATCGGTAACGATTCCCGTCTCGGGGTCAACGCCGCCGAGGAAGGAAAGTGGTTTCTGCGAGACTATAAGCTCTCCCTCGGCATTTCCACCGACGATCTTCCTTCCCTTAAGCTTCATTCTACCACCTCACGGTGCCTCCTTGATGAGGTTTTCCGCGTCGTCGAGTCTGACGTTGAAGCCGAAGGATCGGAAGTAGAAGGCCGACTTCCCGCTGTTGGTGGCTATTCCTCGATACCAGCCCTTTATGGGCGAGACGACGAAGCAGGAATCAGCTATTATTCTGCCGTTGTAGCGCTCTATGGTTTCGGTGTAGCCGAGTGCGTCCGCTAAAGCCTTCACAGCCCTGCTCGCTGTGATGAAGAGCGGCACCTTCAGCGGTCTTCCGCGCATCCTCAAAAGCCCGGCTATCTCCTTCACCTCCTGGAGCGAAGTGTGGGGGCAGCCGATTAGTATCATGTCTATTCCGTCCCAGCCGTCGCTGAACTGCTCCTTAACGGACTTGATATCGCCGTCTTCAACGGTTATCGTTTCGAGCTTGTCGTCTATAGCCCCTCTATACTCCGGTGTCTCGCCCTCAACGTGATAGAGGGCTATCGAGCCGCTGGCCGCCATTGCCGCGCCCATCTCCTTGAGGAACTCGGTCTTTTCGGGCTTTATCCCTTTGAGATACGGGACGTCGTTGCCAAGGGCTCTTCCAAGGTGGTAGCCAAGGGCCGCGTAGTCGACGAAGGTTTTCACCTTTGCCCTGATATCAACGATTACAGTCGCTTTCCGGTTCTCGTCGAGGTGGAGACCGTAGTTTGGAGTCTTTCCGACTATGGCAGAGGCAAGACTCGATGGGCCGCCCTCCCTGTTGGTTCTCGCGCCGATTACCGAGTTGGCAAAGATGACCGCCGAACTCTCGCTCCAGGCTATGTGGTCGCCGAACTTCGGCAGGTTCGCACCATAGTAGGGGGTGCAGGTCGCGGTAATCTCGATCCCCATCTCCCTGTAAAGGTTGAGAACCTCGGCCTGCTTCTCCATGAACTCGTCGTCCCCGATTCCGGCAGGATTGAGGGTTGTGTAAACGGAAACTTTTGCACCGGCATTCACAAAGTCGCGCAGGAACTCGATTCCAGCCTCACCGATGTTCTTGTAAGAAACTCCGGCGATCTGGGCGCTTTTGATTGGTATCAGCCTGTCGGCCCCGTAAATTTCTCCCAGTGCAACCAGTATCTCCATCGCCTTCTGGAGCGCGTAGCCGTATTCACCGGCCAGGATCAGCTCCTCCTCCTTCGTCAGATACATCCCATTCACCATCCCTAAATGGCTGGGGGATATTATAAATCCGCTTCCGTAAACTTTATAAACCCTCGCCGATTCATTAAGAACGGGTCGAGCAGCGGGGTGGGGCAGCTAGGAGTGCCCGCCGGGCTCATAACCCGGAGGTCGGTGGTTCAAATCCACCCCCCGCTATTCCGAGCGTTTTGTTCTGTTTTCTCCCAAATTTGTGCCTTGTTGTTATAGTAAACCGAAGTAACTGAGCAGTTTGTTCTGTTTTTGAGTGATACTGAATCCAACCTCGCGGGTGTATCTGTAAACACTTTCTTTTCGGTTTATGGTAAGGGTAAAAAGGTCCGAATTGTATCTATACTGTTTTCCTCTTATCACCACAAGTTGTCCCTTATGTTTTGTTTTGTATATTTTTGAATGGATCCCTAGACCTTCCAGAAGGTTTTGGCACAGCCTGAGAACTTCAATGTCGTAATTGCTTGCCAATACCTTAACACGGCCTTTTGACACAACTGCACTCCCTTCGCTATCAAAGAACCCCTTTAAAAACTCTCTTGGATACGCCCCAGCCACCTCGAAGAGCCTCTCTCTTGGTTCCGTGAGGAACCTGAAAAGTCCCTTACTGGTCACTTCGACGTACCATCTACCTGTCCTCGTCCTGTCGTTCTCAAAGCCCATCCTTGGATTGAGACCTATTCCCCTGAGTGCCCCCGCAAAGGCCTCTGCGAATTCCCTGTCAATGACCTTGAGCTTAACCTTGTAGCGGTAGTTGCTCCCCTCAGTTGCGGAGGCGTCTCCAAAATAGGCACCAACTACGTATGCCAGCTCCGGAGAGGGAGTGAGCTGGACCTTCTTCGTCTTATTGAACGTATCGTTAGTGCCTTTGCACCAGCGCAGGACGGTTGCCTTGGAGATTCTGACATTGAACTCTTTGCCAATCTTCCTTGAAATCCCACTGTAACTTAGCCCGTCCTCTCTAAGCTTTTTGATTCTCCCCTGTATTGCCTCGATTTCGTCCTGGGAGAGTTCCCTGAGGGTTCGCATGGTAACAATTTATCTTCGTCTTTTTAAAACTTTTCTAAATGGTAACACAGGAAGCCGAGTCTCGGGCAAACCTTTTTAAATCTATCTTCAATTCCCAACGCGAAGGGGCGGCTGGCGGTAGCTGGCCGTCACCGGGAGGTGTTCGTATGGCAAGGATACACGCGAGAAAAAGGGGTAAGTCAGGCTCAAAGAAGCCGCCGAGGACCGCTCCGCCGACCTGGGTCGAGTACACGGCGGAGGAGGTCGAGGGGCTTGTTATCAAGCTCAGGAAAGAGGGTTACAGCGCGGCCATGATAGGGACGATCCTCAGGGACCAGTACGGAATCCCGAGCGTCAAGCTCATAACCGGGAAGAAGATCACCAAGATCCTTGAGGAGAACGGTCTCGCACCGCAGATGCCCGAAGATCTGATGGCCCTCATCAGGAAGGCCGTCAAGCTCAGGAAGCACCTCGAGATGCACCCGAAGGACAGGCACTCCATGAGGGGCCTCCAGCTCACCGAGAGCAAAATCAGGAGACTCGTCAAGTACTACAGGAGAACCGGAAAGCTGCCTGCAAAGTGGCGCTACGATCCGGAGCAGGCTAAGCTCCTGGTCCGCTGATCCTTTCCCTCTTCTTACCGGTGATGCCCCGTGGATAAGGGAGCTTTCTTGGAGCGGGCCAGGGAAGGGGCCGAGCTCATCAAGATGCACATCGAGTTAGGGCACACGGTAAGGCTCGTCTCCCACCGTGACGCCGACGGAATAACCGCCGGGGCCATTCTCGCCAAGGCTGTGGCGAGGGAGGGCGGGAGCTTTCAGCTCAGCATCGTCAAGCAGGTCAGTGAAGACCTCATCAGGGAACTCGCAGAGGAGAGGCATGAAATCTACGTCTTCAGCGACCTCGGGAGCGGCTCGATGGATCTCATAGACAAGCACCTCTCCTTCGCTACGGTTATCGTTGCGGACCACCATCCGCCAGAGAGGGAGGGCTTTTCGAACGAGTCTCACCTCCTCGTCAACCCCGTCCCCTTCGGGGCCAACAGCGTCCGCGATCTGAGCGGCTCAGGAGTTGCCTACTTCGTCGCCAGGGAGATGAACGAGAAGAACCGGGATCTGGCGTATCTTGCGATAGTCGGTTCCGTTGGGGACATGCAGGAGATAGATGGAACATTCCACGGGATGAACCTCGACATCATCAAAGACGGCAGGGAACTCGGGATCCTCGAGGTCAGAAAGGAGCTTCGCCTCTTTGGGCGGGAGAGCAGGCCGCTCAGGCAGATGCTTGCATATTCCACTAATCCTGAAATTCCTGAGATAACGGGCGACGAGAGGAAGGCCATAGAATGGCTCCGCGCCAGGGGCTTCGATCCCGATATTCATTACTGGCAGCTGAGGGAGGAGGAAAAGAAGAAGCTCCACGATGCCCTCGTCATCCACCTCATAAAACACGGCGCCCCGAAGGAGGCCATAGACAGGCTCATCGGCGACGTTGTGGTAAGCCCGCTCTATCCTGAGGGCGACCCGAGGCACGAGGCAAGGGAATTCGCCACGCTCCTCAACGCCACAGGTCGCTTGAACGCCGGAACTCTTGGCGTTGCAATCTGCCTCGGCGACGAAGAGGCTTACAGGAAAGCTAAAAAGATGCTCGATGACTACAAGAGGGAGCAGATCGAGGTCAGGAAGTTCATAGTCCAGAACTGGGGCATGGCCGATGAAGGCGAGCACGCCTACGTTTTCTACGCCGGCAGGAACATCCGCGACACGCTAGTGGGAATAGCGGCGAACATGGCGATAAACGCGGGCCTCGCGGATCCTGAAAAGCCCGTCGTTGTCATAGCTGACAGCGAGGAGGACGAGAACCTCGTGAAGGCCTCGGCCAGAACCACCGAGAAGGCCCTCGCGAAAGGCTACCACCTCGGGGAAGCGCTGAAAGAGGTTGCGGAGAAGCTCGGAGGGGAGGGCGGCGGGCACGCCATAGCCGCTGGAATCCGCTTCCCAAAGGGCAGGATAGACGAGTTCATCAGGTTCTTCAACGAAGTTCTGAAAAAGCAGGCGGAGGGACGGCGGTGAGGATTGAGGCCAGGGCGGAGATAGTCTGGCACTACGGCGATCCCCGAAAGGCGGAGGCCATCGCACGGGCCGTCCAGGTAGACAACGAGAACATTCCGCCGGATCTTAAGAAAAGTTTAAATGTGGTGTCCCTATCGGAGGGTGGGGACATCATAACAAAGGTTAAATACTCGGGTGAGATTGAGACACTCATCAAAGCGCTGGACGATTTGGTGTTTTCAATCAAAATCGCCGAAGATGTAACCGAAAAGGTGTGAACTGGAGGTGTGAAGATGGCGAAAGGTAATCCGAGAAAGAGGGCTGCTGCCACCAAGGACAAGTGGAAGAGCAAGGAGTGGTACATAGTTTACGCTCCTGACTTCTTCGGGAGCAGGGAGATAGGTCTTACTCCAGCGGACGAGCCGGAGAAGGTCATAGGGAGGGTTATAGAGACCACCCTCAGGGACCTCACCGGCGACTTCACCAAGGGCCAGGTCAAGCTTTACTTCCAGGTCTATGACGTCAAGGGCCAGAACGCCTACACCAAGTTTAAGGGCCACACCCTCGCGAGGAGCTATATAAGGAGCCTCGTCAGGAGGAGAACCACTCGCGTTGATGGAATCTTCAACGTCACCACCAAGGATGGCTACAAGCTCCGCGTCATGGGCATGGTCATCGCCTACAGAAGGATACAGACCAGCCAGGAGAGGGCCATCCGCGAGATAATCAGGGACATTATCTACAGGAAGGCGAGCGAACTGAACTTCAAGGACTTCGTCCTCGAAGCGGTGAGCGGCAAGATGGCTGCCGAGATCGCCAAAGAAGCGAGGAAGATATACCCGATCAAGAGGGCCGAGATCAGGAAGATAAAGGTCCTCGCCGAGCCGGAGGCCTGAGGGCCTCTCAATTCCCTATTCTCCAGGTTCTTCTGGGACTAGGGTTATCTTGACCAAACTCTGCGAAATTCATAAATAACCAGAATTCTTCAAATTGGTAATGTGGTAGCATGGACGTAAGGGAACTCATTCGTGGCGTTATAAAGGAGGAGTTCGCCAAAGGGGGCCTAACCGTTGAGGAGATAATCCTCTTTGGGTCCCGGGCGAGGGGAGACTTCAATGAGGACTCGGACTGGGATATCCTTGTCGTCGTCTCCGAGGACATCGACAGGGAGACCTACCGCGAACTGTGGTACCGTGTTTACAGGCGTTTAAACGTGCCAATTGACCTGATTATAGTTCCAAAAGGAAAACTTGAGGAACTCAAAGACTCTCCGGGCTTCATTTATTACTATGCCCTCAGGGAGGGCGTTAGAATATGAGACCCGACGTTGAGGCCTGGGTAAAGCGGGCAGAGGAAGACCTGTTCACGGCAAAGGCACTGTTGGACTTTAAGAAACCCGTTCCGTGGATAGTGTGTTTTCACGCCCAGCAATCTGTAGAGAAACTCCTCAAAGCGTTTTTGATTAAGCACTACCGGCCAATATCAAAAACCCACGACATAAAAAGCCTAATTCTGGCGTGTGCTGAGATAGACGGTGAGTTCCTACAACTCCTTGAGGAGGAGGTTGACCGGCTCACCGAGTACGCAGTTGAGACCCGCTATCCCGTCCTTTTTGAGCCAACATTGGAGGAGGCCAAAGAAGCCGTGAAACTTGCTGAAAAAGTCCGGGAATTCGTAATCCCAAGGCTTTGAGAAGATTCTCGCTTTCAATCCTCGCCTGGAGTCACCACTTTTTTAAACCTCCCACCAATTCTCCACCGGAGGTGCGGTCATGAAGTTCATCGTGAAAACGCAGAGGGGAATGGAGGGCGTTGCCGCCAACTACATCCGCGAGGCTCTTCCCGAGTCCAGTGTCTGGCCCGCTCCAATGGGTTACTCCGGACTCGTCATTGTTGAGAGCGACGATGAAAACGCGATGGAGAAGATCCTTGAGATTCCAGAAGTCGAGCGCGTCATTCCTGTCCTGGTAGAGGTCCCGGCTGAACTCGACGCGATAGTGGAAACCGCTGAAAAGATAGCACCTCTCATCGGCGAGAACGAGACCTTTGCGGTTAAAACGAAGAGACGCGGAAAACACGGCTTTTCGAGCCTCGACGTCAACAGAAATCTCGGTGCGAGGGTTCAGGAGCTGACTGGGGCGGATGTAAACCTCAGCTGGCCGGACAAGGTAGTCCAGGTCGAGATAATCGGCGATAAAGCTTACATATCGGTTCTGCCCGGCGAGGAGTTCAGGAAGTTCACGCCAGACAAGATGGATGCCAGAAAGCTCTTCCGCAAGCTGACGGTAGTCCAGATGCCCTACTGGGGTGACTACAGGGCCTGCCGCTCCTTTGGCGAGAAGATAGGCAGGGCCGCTCAGGCCTTCGAGGTCAAGGAGCTTATCATAGCCCCCAAGGAGAAGATGGACGCCTTTGAAGTCATGGAGTTCCTGAGGGGTGTAAAGACGGGCCAGGAGAGCCGCTTTAGAATCCAGCGCGAAGCTTACCCCTGGGAGGTTGAGAGGGTTCCAGTTTCCCTCTGGGACCTCAACCAGGTGGTCAGGGACAAGAGGAGGGGCAAGAGGGTTCTGATAATCACCGATCCCAAGGGGCCAACCCTGGCAGAGGTCAAAGAAAAGCTCGCCAGGGATATGTTCTACGCGAGGGAGGTGGTTGTCTTCATCGGCTCCCGTGAGGGCATTCCGCGGGGACTCTTCCGCTTTGCAGATTACGTGGTTGACCTCGCGCCTTACATGACCTTCGCGACAGAACACGGGATTCCGGCCGCGCTGGTTTCCCTGTGGGAGGTTTACGAGGAGTACCTGAGGAACAGGGAAATGGGGGGGTGATCTTCCCTTCTATTCTCCCCTCAATGAACTTTTTGACCGGCGTCAGTCCCTAAGGTCCTCC
This sequence comes from Thermococcus sp., assembly GCF_027012695.1. Lineage (GTDB taxonomy): Archaea > Methanobacteriota_B > Thermococci > Thermococcales > Thermococcaceae > Thermococcus. The sequence continues at coordinate 20,733 of NZ_JALUYR010000052.1, read as the reverse complement.
TCATCCCTCGGGATCCGCCGTACTCATCATCCGCCATTTCTTCAGACTCCCGCCAGGAGGTAGAATATAACCGCTCCCAGAAGACCTCCGAGGAGGCTCGCAAGGAAGTTGGTGGAGTTGTTGTCGGTTACACCCCTCTTTTCAAGCGTCGCCCCGATGAGGCTGTCAAGGTTGACGCCAAGGAACCCGCCGAGGGTAACCGCGATCACCATTGGAACCGTCTTATCGGTCAGGGGGATCGAAAAAGGTGCTATCATCAGGGCACCCAGGAGGGCAAAGATTTCTCCCTGAAGGGAAACGGCACCGTTAGTGCCGGGTCTAGCCGGTTTGAGATCGGTTATCAACCGCGGTTTCTTTCCAAAGACCTTGCCGAGCTCGCTGGCGAGGGTATCTCCGTTGGCGGTGGCTATGGCCGCGAATGTTGCCGCCCAGAAGACGTCCCTCCGGGAGAGGGCTTCAATCGTCAGAAAAAGGGCCGCAGCGAGACCGTTTCCGAGGACGTTGCCCCAGCTTCTTATCCCGTCCCCCTCCTGCGCTGCCCCCAGCTTCGCCTTTTCCCTGAACCGGTACCTGGTCGCCAGAACTCCCACCACAACGAAGGAGAGCATGGCGAGAAACGGGTAGATTCCGCCAAGCTCCATGACGGCCAGGCCCAGGAGGGCGGCAGCAATGGAACCCTTACCGTCCAGGGCCCCCAGACGGTAGGATCCAAGGCCCAGTATTGAAACCACTGCCGCGTCCACTGCGATCCTCTCGAGCATCGCTGCCACCCCGGGGGATTGTGAGGGTCGTTTATTACTCTTTCTCTTGAAAGGGAAAATAGGGGATCAGAGAACCTCAAACTTGACGGTGTCAGTTATAAAGGTTATGTCGAGCTTGTCCACTCCCGGGATCTTCCTGGAGACCTCGCTGATTATTCTCTCGAGTTCCCTCATGTCCTTCGGTCCGACGATGTGAACCACGAGGTTGTGGGAACCCAGGGCGCGCTGGACGATTTTGACGTTATCGTCCTCAACGAGCGCGGGGATGACCTCATCCAGGTTGACGTTGGGTTTTACGGTTATACCGAGGATTACATGAACGTAGCCGAGGGCCTCGTAATCGGGTATGACGGTGTACTTCTTTATGACGCCGTTCCTCTCGAGGCGGTCCATCCTCCTGGATACCCTCTGCCTCGTGGTGCCCAGCATCTCGGCAAGCTCCCGGTAGGTAAGACGGGCGTTTTTGGAGAGAAGTTTCAGTATGCGGAGATCTATCTCCGTTATTTTATCGGCCATCTCATCACCTCCGGAGTTATGGGAGGAGTTGAGCGCACTCCTATAAAAATGTTTCTATCATTTGGAGAATTTCCAAGCCTTTAGGTTATCCTAATTGGCCGAAAACGGGGAAATATAGAACATAAAGTCTAACATGATGTTACACGGGAAGGTATTACTCCGGTCCTCACCCGGAGCGTCGGGAAAGGTCCCTCTCCCTGTACTTCCGGACGCTCTCCTCGAGGGCCTCCAGAAGGTCAACGCCGTAGTGATTGGCGATGCAGGCGAGGGCAAATGCCACGTCCCCAAGCTCCTCCTTAAGGTTTGCCCTACCCTCTCCCTTTATTCCCTCGGCTTTGAGGAGCTCGTCCGCCAGTTCTCCGACCTCCTCGACGAGGGCCGCGAGCATCTCAAAGGGGCCCCAGTAGCCGCCCATCTCCCTCACGAGCTCGTCAACCATCCTCTGGTAGCGGTTCATTCCAGCATCAGCTCCCTGTGTACGCGATCGAGGTAGTTCCTGAGTGCTTTCGCGTCGGTGCGATAGAAGTGCATCTTGCCCACCTTCTTCACTTTGATGAGTCCGAGGGAGCGGAGCGTCCTGAGGTGGTGACTTATGAGGGTCTGCTCCCTGTTGAGGGCCCGGGAGATGAGACAGACGCACAGCCAGTTGTTCATCAGGAGCTTGAGAATCCTTAGTCTGATGGGGTTGGACAGGGCCTTTAGAAACTTCACCACGTTATCGTCAATTCTGGCGTTGATCTCGGCATCGAGATCGGGTATCCCGCACTCCCTCCCGCACTCCAGAACGGTTCTTCTCTGCTTCTCATCCAGTTCGCTGAGGAGATCTGCCACCCGCATGGACAACACCATACCAGATCAAGCTTTCACCTTAATAATTTTTCACCTGCTCACTCCACCACCTCTATCCCCACCGGTTCACCGCTGCTGAGGTATGCCCTGACGTCCTCCTCCGTGAAGGGATACGCTATTATCAGGTGAACTCCCCCGAACTTTGAGAAAAACTCCAGATCCGCCTCCGAAGGCCACGGGTTAGGGCCGGGGTGTGAGTGAACGGTTCCCTTTATGCTCTCGTCGTAGGGCAGCATCCAGGGATCGAAGAAGGCAGAGGTGTTCCCGAAATGGGGATTGGGGGCTATGAGGACCTCCTCGAAGATACCGTCCCGCTCCCTGAGAAAGCCGGCGAACTCGTTGGGATAAAAATCGCGGGCGAGCTGGAGGAGGTACTCGAGGAGCTCGCGCCGGATCCTCACCCTCATTCTCTCACCTTCGGGAGAACGGTGATTGCCTCTATTTCAACCGCCATTCCCCCTGGCAGGCTGGAGACCTCCACCATGGCTCTGGCGTTGACAATCCCGGGAATGTTCTCAACGGTCCTTCTGAAGTGCTCCTCGATGGGATCTGTTTCTGGCTCCCCCGTCTCGAGATTTACGGGTATCTGGCCCAAAAGGAAGAAGGGCCTTCCCTCCGCCAGGACGCCCCGGCTGTAGGGCCCCGGGGGAGCGGGAACCCTTTCCGTGAACACGACTTCCTTTCTCATGGCGATCATCTCAAATCAGCGAAGCGAAGAGTCCTCATCGGTTTCCCTCGGATGTCCTCGGCCTCATCATCCCGCCTTCTTCTCCAGGTACTTCTCAAGGCTCTTGGCCGGAACGTCCAGCGGAAGGCCTATCTTCTCGAGGGCCTTTCTCAGTGCATAGACGCGCGCGTGCTCGGTGAACTCTTCCGGAGCGTGGTCCTCCGCCGGGAACTCCAGGTACCGTTCCACTACCCTCGGTATGTCTGCCTTCTTCACCTTTTTGAACTCGCCAAACCAGGCCTCGATGCCCCCGAGGTTTATTCCGGCGTACAGGGGAAGTTTCAGGGTAATGCTCTCGTTTATGGCCGCGAGGACCCTGGCAACATCCTCCATCGGCGTCCTTTCGTCTATTATCAGCCTTCTGACGGCCTTCCAGGGTGGATTGCCCCGGGGATGGAAGGCAGTGAAGTTGACGTGGTCCTCCTCGTAGGGAAACTCCGTCCTAACACCTTCCAGCGGTCCCTCGGGATATTCGATCGGAACCCTTTCGGCAAGGGTACTTCTGACGAGCAGGGCCCGGGCCACCTCGACCAGGAGTTTCCTGAGCTTTTTGTCATTCTCGAAGACGAGGTTGCCGAGCTTCCTGGCGGTTCCGGGTGACTTCAGGAGGGTTATTGTTTCGGCCAGATCCTTCCTGGACAGTTCTCCCGCGACTTCCTCTATTTTCCCGACGTCCATAACCCCCGTGAGATAGCCTGGTATCCTTAGGTTCACCGTGTTGGAAACGCCCGCCGTGAAGTGGGCTATCCTACGGGGCTCCATCTCGGTGAGTCTGTCCGCAACTTTCCATTCCCCGTGCTTTGCTGTGAACACTATGTGATCCTCCATCTTCATGACATCCACCGTTTTCCCTTGATCGGGGGACTATTTTAGCTTTTTCTCGGTATCTCAAAAAAGTTATAAATCGCCCCGGTGATGGTGTGCTAGAGTAAAAAAGAGGGACTCAAGATGGGGGAGGAAGGGAAGGTTGAGAAGGCACCGGCCCCCCGGGAGTACGGTGAGAACCTCGAGCTGGGCGTGGACTTCAAGACCACCGAGGAGATAAAGGTTCCCGAGAGGCTCATAGATCAGGTCATAGGCCAGGAGCACGCCGTCGAGGTCATCAAAACCGCCGCCAACCAGAGGAGGCACGTTCTTCTCATCGGTGAGCCGGGTACTGGGAAGTCAATGCTCGGTCAGGCGATGGCGGAGCTTCTCCCGACGGAAAACCTCGAGGATATACTCGTCTTCCCGAATCCCGAGGACGAGAACATGCCCAAGATAAAGACCGTCCCGGCCTGCCAGGGCAGGAGGATAGTCGAAAAGTACCGCGAGAAGGCCAAGGGACAGGAGAACATAAAATCCTACATCCTGCTCTTTGTCATGTTCACAGTCATGCTCGCCCTGTTCCTCCAGTTCTCGGCGACCACCCTTCTGATGGGGCTCTTCGTCATAATACTCACCATAATGGCCCTCTCCAACATGCGCCTCAAGACCTCAGTTCTGGTTCCAAAGCTCCTGGTGGACAACTGCGGCAGAAAGAAGGCGCCATTTATAGACGCAACCGGCGCCCATGCCGGAGCGCTCCTTGGTGATGTGAGACACGACCCGTTCCAGAGCGGTGGACTCGGCACGCCGGCCCACGAGAGGGTTGAGCCCGGCATGATACACCGCGCCCACAAGGGCGTCCTGTTCATAGACGAGATAGCCACGCTGAGCCTCAAAATGCAGCAGAGCCTCCTCACCGCGATGCAGGAGAAGAAGTTCCCGATAACCGGCCAGAGCGAGATGTCGAGCGGTGCGATGGTCAGAACCGAACCTGTCCCCTGCGACTTCGTGCTCGTCGCGGCCGGAAACCTTGACACGATAGAGAAGATGCACCCGGCTCTGCGCTCGCGCATAAGGGGCTACGGTTACGAGGTCTACATGCGCACCACCATGCCGGACACGATAGAGAACAGGAAGAAGCTCGTCCAGTTCGTTGCGCAGGAGGTAAAGCGCGACGGCAAGATACCCCACTTCACCAGGGGCGCGGTTGAGGAGATAGTCAGGGAGGCCCAGAAGAGGGCGGGAAGAAAGGGCCACCTCACGCTCCGCCTTCGTGACCTTGGCGGTATCGTAAGGGCCGCCGGGGACATAGCGGTTAAGAAGGGCAAGAAGCTGGTTGAGAGGGCGGACGTCCTCGAGGCAATAAGAATGGCAAAACCCCTGGAGAAGCAGCTCGCCGACTGGTACATCGAGAGAAAGAAGGAGTATCAGGTCATAAGAACCGAGGGAAGCCAGGTGGGGAGGGTAAACGGTTTAGCCGTCATAGGTGAGCAGAGCGGTATAGTCCTGCCGATAGAGGCAGCCGTTGCTCCGGCAGCGAGCAAGGAGGAAGGGAAGATAATCGTCACTGGAAAGCTCGGTGAGATAGCCAAGGAAGCTGTCCAGAACGTCTCCGCGATAATCAAGCGCTACAAGGGCGAGGACATCAGCAGATACGACATCCACGTCCAGTTCCTTCAAACTTACGAGGGCGTTGAGGGTGATTCAGCCAGCATAAGCGTTGCCACCGCGGTCATATCCGCCCTGGAAAACATACCGATAAGACAGGATGTCGCGATGACCGGTTCGCTGAGCGTTCTCGGTGAGGTACTCCCCATTGGAGGGGCAACGCCGAAGATAGAGGCCGCCATTGAGGCCGGGATAAAGAAGGTTATCATCCCCAAGGCCAACGAGAAGGATGTCTTCCTGAGCAAGGACAAGGCAGATAAAATAGAGATTTACCCGGTTGAGACGATTGATCAGGTTCTCGAGATTGCCCTCGAGGACACCGACAGGAAGAAGGAACTCCTCAGGCGCATAAAGGAGACCCTGCCCCTCTCATCCTGAGGTTCCTCTTTTTTCACACACCCTGTTCTTGGGCTGTCCCGACTCCGCTGATTCACACCCATGTCCAGTAATGCTTAAAAAACGTCCCATTTACGTTACCCATGGAGGTGAGATAATGCTCAAAGTTGAGAACCTTCACGTTTCGGTCGAAGACAGGGAGATCCTGAAGGGCGTTGATCTCTCCGTTGGAAGCGGAGAGTTTCATGTGATAATGGGACCGAACGGTTCGGGAAAGTCAACGCTTGCACTCACCATAGCTGGGCATCCAAAATACGAGGTCACCGACGGTCGGATACTCTTCGAGGGCGATGAGATACAGGAACTCGGTCCGGACGAGAGGGCCAGGAAGGGCATCCTTCTGGCATTCCAGGTCCCGCCTGAGGTCGAGGGGGTTAAGATAATCGAGTTCCTCCAGCACGTTCTCATCGAGCTCAAGGGGATGGATCCGGTTGAAGCCTACGACCTGATCGTGGAGAAGGCAAAGGAGCTGTGGTTCAGGGAGGAGGATCTGCACCGCTACCTCAACGTCGGATTCTCCGGCGGTGAGAGGAAGAGGCTTGAACTCCTCCAGGCGATCCTCATCGAACCCAAACTGCTCATCCTGGACGAGCCGGACAGCGGCGTTGACGTGGATTCGCTCAGTGTTATCAGCAGGAAAATAGAGGAGCTTCACAGGAAGGGAACCGCGATACTCCTCATCACCCACTACGGCAGGATCCTTGGTCATCTCGACAGGGAGAAGCTCAGGGTTCACGTGATGAAGGACGGGAAGATAGTGAAGACCGGTTCCGGCGAACTCGTTGACCGGATTGACAGAGAGGGATTCGCCGGTATATTCGAGGAGGTGGGAGCATGACCGAGACGATAACAATGCGCGACGCCAAGGAGATCATAAGGATGCAGATCGAGGAGCTCGCGAGGAGGAACAGGGAACCGGAGTGGATGACGAGGCTGAGGTACAAAGGCTTAGAAGCCTTTGAGAGGGCACCCCACAGGGACCCGGTAATAAGCGAGGAGGAACTCCTCCAGTTCATAGCCAAACCTGAGGTTGAGGGAATCCCTGAGAAGATCGAGAGCTTGGATGATCTCCCACCTGAGATGAAGGCCCTGCTGGACAAACTGGGCATAGACGAGGTAGAGCAGAAATACTTGGCGGGACTGGCGGTTCAGACCGACACAGGGGTTATCTACAACCAGTTCCTCAAGGAGTGGGAGAAGAAGGGTCTTATCGTCCTCCCGACCGAGGAGGCCGTTAGAAAGTATCCTGATATCGTGAAGCAGCACTTCCTCAGGCTGTTCCGCGTTGACGAGAGCAAGCTGACAGCTTACCACACCGCCATATGGAACGGCGGAATCTTCCTCCACGTCAAGGAGGGCCTCAAGGTCCCGTTCCCGCTTCACCTGTTCTTCCTCATCCAGGAGAGTGCTTTAGCTCAGGCGCCGCACATAATCATCATAGCCGAGAAAAACACGGAGTTCCACCTCATAGAGGGCTGCACCTCCCCGGTACTCACGAGGCACTCGCTCCACCTCGACATGACGGAGGCGTATTTCCACGAGAACGCGAGGGGCCAGCTCACGGTTTTACAGAACTGGCCGGAGTACGTTCACACGAGGCCGATGACGAGGGCAAAGATAGGAAAGAACGCGCGCTTCATCAACACGACAGTTACCCTCGGTTCCGGGAAGAGCAACATAGGCGACCCGCACTACTGGGTTGACGAGAAGGGCTACGTCGAGCTGAACGGCATTCTGCTCGGCCAGAAGGACTTCTACATTGACCTCGGTGGCAGGATGTTCCTTCAGGGTAGGGGCGCCGCCGGGATAAACGCCAGCAAGGCAGTGATAATGGACGAGAGCACCGTCATAACGCGCGGGGTAATAACGGCCGAGGCACCTAAAACCAAGGGCCACATAAGCTGTGACGCCCTGCTCATGAGCGACAAAGCGGTGATGGAGACCTATCCAGGACTGGTGAGTAAGGTTGACGATGCCGAGCTGAGCCACGAAGCTGCGATAGGCAAGATACGCGAGGAAGAGCTCTTCTACCTTATGAGCCGTGGCCTCGACGAGGAGAAGGCCACACAGCTCATCGTCAAGGGCTTCCTCGAGCCGATGCTCAAGGACATCCCGATGGAGTTCCTGGTTGAGATAAGGAAGATAATAGAGCTTGCCGTCAGCGGGGGCATGTGATCCCCTTCTTTTTTCTTGTAAACCACTTTTCCCGTCATGCCTTTTGATCAAGAGCCTGCAGAGGCTCTATTAGTTCTCCCACCTCTTGTCGAGCCTGAGGTAGAAGAACAGGACTATCATGAAGATCGTGATGTAGTAGCTCCACTCGAAGGGAACCACGCCCAGCACACCCAGGGTGTAAACGAAGGTGAGAACCAGCACCACCGCCAGCAGGATCCGGTAAAACGTCCTTTTCTTCATGCTCCCACCGGGAAAAAATAGGGGAGGGGACTTTTAACCCTGTCCCCTCAGCCGGAAGCGGATGAAGTCGCGTTGCAGACCAGAGGCTGGGGCTGGTAGTTGAAGGCCTCAGGATGGAGGTACTCGGCTATCTCCTCGAGCCCGTACACTATCCTGGGTCCGGGCCTTACAACGAGATCCTCGTCGCTGAGCACGTAAACGCGGCCGCTCTTCACGGCGTCAACGCTCGAAAGCGGTCCGGAGCACAGGTCTTCCGGCTTGATACCAGAGTTCGGCGAGATTATTATGACCTCGGGATTCCTCGCCACTATCTGCTCCTCGCTGGCGACGCCCCAGCCGGTGAAATCAGCGAAGACGTTCTCCCCGCCCGCGAGGTTTATGAGGTCGTTGATGAAGGTTCCATTCCCGGCGGTCCAGTAGCCGTTGTAGTAGCTCAGGATAAAGAATGTCCTCACCTTCGGCTTTCCTTCAACCATTGACCTGACGTAGTTCACCCTCGCCTTCATCTCGGCGATGACCTCTCTGGCGCCCTCTTCGCGGTTGGTGACCTTTCCGAGGAGCTCTATCTTCCTGTAAATGTCATCAATGCTCTTCGGGCTCACTATGATAACGGGTGCTATCTTCTCCAGGCTGTCGAGGATGCTCATCGAGAAGTCGTCCGCTACGATGAGGTCCGGATTGAGTGATGCTATGATCTCAAGGTTGGCGTACTTGCCGTAGCCTCCAACGCGGGTGATGTTCTTCACTGCCGGCGGAAAGTCATCGTAGTCGGTGACGCCAACGACCTTGTCACCGGCACCTATGTAGAAGAGGGTCTCGGTTATGCTCGGTGCGAGGCTGACTATACGCTGGGGCTCCCTCTCGATTGTAACCTTCCTCCCCGCGAAATCCGTTACGGTTAGCGGATAGCTTACCCTGAAGGCCTCGGGGTGGAGGAGCCTGGCGACGGTCTCCAGACCCTTCACGACCCTCGGACTTGGGTGGATCAGATCATTTTCGTTCTCAATGACGTATACCTTTCCTTCTCTTGCGGCCTTCGTGGTGGCGAGGGGCCCGTTGTAAACGTCCTGAACGGTCATGCCGCAGTGGGGAGTGAGGATTATCACGTCCGGGTTCCTCTCGATGACCTGCTCCGGGCTGACCGCCGGCCAGCCGGTGGTGTCGTTGAAGATGTTCCTTCCCCCGGCAAGCTCTATCACGTCGCTTATGAAGGTGTCACCGCCGGCCGTCATTAGCGGGTCGTTCCAGACGATGTAGAAAACGCCGGGCTTGGGATAGTCTTTGACGGCGGAGCTTATCTCCTCGATGCTGGAGTTGAACTCGCTTATAACTCTTTTCGCGTTTTCCTCGGCGTGGAAGATTTTTCCAAGGAGTTCGAGCGCCCCGGGTATGTCGTCAATGCCATGGGGGTCAACGATGACAACGGGTGCTATCTTCTCGAGCTCGCTGAGTATTGGCATGGAGTAGCCGTCTGCCAGTATCAGATCGGGCTGGAGTGATGCTATGATCTCAAGGTTGGCGTACTTGCCGTAGCCTCCAACGCGGGTGATGTTGCGGACCTCCGGCGGAAAGTCATCGTAGTCGGTGACGCCGACCACCCTGTTGAAGAGTCCGAGGTAGTAGAGGTCCTCGGTTATGCTCGGAGCAAGGGTGACAACTTTTTTCGGTTCCTTCTCGATTGTGACCGTTCTGTTGGCGAAGTCGGTGATCGTTATTGGGTATTTGGACATACTGGTCTCCGGGGTCGTTGATGGTTCCACACTGGAGGGCGTTTCGGGTGAGGCAACTGGGGTGCTGGACCGGGTGGTTTTACTTCCTATGCACCCGCTGGCAATCACCGCTCCCACGAGGAGCAGTATTATGAAAAGTGCGGTTCTTCTCATGCCGACCACCTGGATTATTTGTCCAGTGGTGGTCGGGCCGGTGGTTTATAAGGTTGTTGATCACTCCCGCTCCCTGTCCATTCGGAAGATGTCAACGCGGGTTATTATGCCCGCTATCCTGCCCTCCCTGTCCTGGACGAGTACAGCGGGATGCTCCTCAAGAAGGTACTTAACAACCTCCAGATCCTCGTCTTCACTGACTATCGGGAACGGTTCCTCCATCACTTCCATCGCCTTTCGGTCGTAGATGTCCTCATACTCGAGACTCTTGCGCACCAGAGTCTTCTCGGTTATCGAGCCCACGACCTTGTTGCCCGCTATCACCGGAACCTGGGAGATATTGTGCCTGTTCATCAGCTTTATAACCTCCCCGACGCGGTCATAGGGTTTTACCGAGAGAACCGGGGAGGACATGACGTCCCTGGCCCTTAGCCGGGCGTTCTTGCACTCCAGGAGGGCCTGGAGGATGCGGTTGAATGTCGAGAGCCTGGGATCCACCTTCCCGGTTTCGAGCTTCGCTATGTACGCTTGAGTAACCCCCGCCCTCTTCGCCAGCTCCTCCTGGGTTATGCCCAGCTCCTTCCTGATTCGGCGTATCTCCCTGGGATCAATCGGCCGGGGTATTGTCACCATTCATAACCACCGGTTATCAATCCCGGTTTTGGTCATTATAAGTCTTCCTCAGAAGGGCATCGAAGTGTGGGCCGGGCACAGAGCCCCGCGGTCATTAGTCGCGCGGGTGGATGCTCCCGGCCCTGTGGGCTCGGCGTGAGCACGCTCCGCTCACGGAACCCGATACCTCGCGGAGGCGGGTTGACCGAGCCCGAGCGAGGAGACGATTGTCCCCCCGCTGTCGGCGATTGGGATTAGCCCATGCAGATTTAAAAACATGACCCTCAGGCGGTTGAGATAAGTATCACCCCTATAACCGCCAGAAGGAGCCCCTCGATTATCCTCCTCCCGGGCTTCTCCCCCAGAAAGACCACGGCGAGGGCGGACGCGATCACGGGGTTTATGGCGGAAACCGGGGCGGCTATCTCGGAACCCACGAGATCAACTGAGTAAACGAAGGTGTACTGGCCGATCAGAAGACCGCTCACGGCCGCCCCCGCCAGAAGGAGCAGCTCCCCGGGGGTTATCCTCTTCAGCTCGGGAAGGTAGCGCGGGAGAAGGGTGGAAATGGCAAGGGTCGCGAATATCATCCTTATGCCCGAGAGGGTCAGGACATCCACGTAGCCTGTCAGCCAGTCCATCAGAAGTATCGCCAGACTCCAGGATATCGGGGCGAGGAGCGCGTAGATGAATCCCCGCGGATCGGCCTGCTCTTTCTCCTCGGCCCGTTTCACGATGATTATCGCAGCCACCACCATGATCGCCCCCACCACAACCCTGGGACTTACACTCCTTCCAAGGAAGAGGAAGGCCCAGAGCATCGTCCAGAGGGGGTACGTGGAGGTTATGGGGACCGTTCTTGAAACTCCCATCCTCCTGAGGGCATGGAAGTAGAAGTAGTCCCCCACGACGAACCCCAAAACACCCGAAAGGAAAGCGATTCCCAGGAGGAGAGGTGGCAGGGAGAGCACCCTGTGGAGGCGACCGGTGATACCCAGGATCACTGCGAAGAGAACCGAGACTATGTAAAGCCTTACGATGTTTACGGTCACCGGGCTCTTGTCCCTCATGCCGGCCTTTATCAGGACCGTGGAGATCGCCCATGCCGCGGCCGAGAGCAGCGCCATCAGGATACCCGCTACCGTTGGCTGCATGGAGGTTGGCCAGACATTCAGCTTAAAAACTTAACGTTTCGATGGGGAACGAATAACTCAGGAAAGCAGGGCCAGTGCGACGGTGTAGATCCACTCGCCGTCCACCCAGAGATCGAGAGCCTTCCCGGGCCGGGTTCTCCTTGTGAAGTACAGGATGTAAGCGTAGCCGTTGAGGATCGAGAAGAGGAGAACGGAAAGGTACTCCCGGAAGTAGCCCAGTCGCGCTGCCATCAGGAGCCAGGGGATCAGGGTGGAGTTGAGAACGAGCAGTAGAGTTCTGCTCTTCGCCAGTCCGAACCTCACGGGTATTGTTTCCACACCGCTGAGCCTGTCGCCCTCAACGTCTCTGACGTCGAATAGCACCGTGTTTATGAGGCTCTTTATGAAGAAGAAGTAATATACGAGGAGCACCTTAAGGGACTCAACGCTCCCGGCGGCCAGGGGGAGGAGGGCCGTTCCGCCGGCCCATGTGCCCGCTATGATCAGGTTCTTCACCACCGTGACGTCCTTGAGCCTCCTTCGCCCCGGGAGAATCCTGACGCTGTAGACGAAGCCCGTGATAACTGGAAAGACCAGCACCAGAACGGCCTCGGGACCTGAGAGGATACCTAGGATCAGGGCCGCCGCGAAGGACAGGATGGAGCCGTATCTTATTGTTCTGGCCAGGCGCCTGATGTATCTTACCCTCTCGGGGTTGTTTATTTCGTCTTCCTTGAGGTCGGTGAGCTTGTTAGTCCCGTAAACGCTGAATATGACGAAGAAAGTCGCCACCAGCAGGTTCCATTTCGGGGGGATTCCATAGAGGAGAAAAGCGAAGTACAGCTTGAAAACCCCGCTAACGGCCAGGAACAGGGACGTGGATATCAGGAAGCCGAACCCACGGCCAACTAACCCCATCACCTGAGAAGGAACGTGCCCGTCCTCCCGGAGCTGTTTAAGAAAACCGGACGGATACCTCATGAGGATGAGGAACCTGATTGGATCCTAAAGCACCCGTCTGGCATTTCTTCGGTAGTGTTCAAAAAGGTTTAGTCCCCACCTCCTGGCCCTCTCACCCGTTCCAATGAGATCGTTCATCATGTCATATGTTCCATCCGGAAAGAACAGGCCCAGGGAGATGAACTTATCCGTCACCGTGAAGGCCACCCTGGGATTCTCCTCGATGGTGTAGAGCCTGACGTTCGGAAGCTGCCGGACCCTCTCGACAACCTCGGGAGGTGTGAGGTCCAGGAGTTTCTCGTACACGGCGGTGGTGGTTACGATCTCTATGTCCGCATCCCCGATAAAGGCCATGTTTAGGAATTCCCTGGGGTAATCGGAAAAGAGAACGGGGGAAACGCCCCTGATCCACCGGGAGGTCCTTATCATCTCCATGTACGTCTCGTGGGGTGGTTTTATGTACTCGGGCGTCGTGGCATGGAGCCTTGAGCCCCTGAGGTCACCTATTCTGATCAGAAGCTCCTCCGGAATACCACTGAGGTCGTGGGTGAGCCAGAAGTCCTGAAACTCCTGGATCACCTCCAGGGCCTCGGTGAGGTTTCTGATTTGAAGGAACACCAGGTAGCCCAGGTTGGTCAGGCTGTATCTCTTGGTTGAGGGATCCTGGGTTATGAGTCCCTCCTCTATGAGGTCTCCCAGGGCATGGGATATGGTGGACTTGGTGGAACCCACCGTCTCGTATATCTCTCCGAGGGTCTTCGGGCCCTCCGAGAGGGATAGGAGGACTTTAAACCTCACGCCCGACGTCATAAGCATTCTAACCACGTTGTTTTGGTTCATGGCTTCTCTCCTCGCCTTTCCCATCAGCAACATTCCTAATAAACTTTTCCGGAATCAGGAATTTTTGCTATATCGAAACAATTTTGTTTTTATAGAGCAAAAACGTTATATACCCTGAGGTACAGGGTTGTGGTGTGGAGAGCATGCAGGTTGTAACGTCAGGGATTGACCACATTGACGCCGCCATCGGAGGGGGCATTATTAAGGGATCAGGCTTTCTGGTGCTCTACGACTCCTTCTCCTCCGGCTGGACCCTTCCCTTCAGGATACTCAAGCGCCAGATTGACCGTGGCGTACTGGGGGTATTCATAAACTACAACCTGCCCCTCTCGAGATTGCTCCTCAGGGCCAGATCCGCGGGACTGGACATTGAGGCAGAGGGGAAAAGGGGAAACCTGTTCGTCATAGACGTCTTTGGTTCGAAGTACGGTTCCTCCAACGGTTCTGGGGGCTATGTTTACACCATAGGCGGCTTCAACCCGGAGACTTACATCCCCAAACTGGAGCAGATTTATGAGGATATGTTCAGCAGAACCGACAGGACAGAGGCGGTGGACTTTCTGTTCTCCCTCGACGGAATGGCCCTCGAACTGGGGGAGGGCCTGAGCATCAAACTCATCCGACGTCTCCTATCAAATCACGTAATAAACGGAAGGCGCCTCTTCTCGCTTTACCTCCTCGGCGTCGACAGGGTTTCCAGGGAGTTCCTTTCCTGGAACGTTGAGTTCAGTGACTACGTGATCGAGTTCTCGAGCAGAAAGGAGGGGGACGGGATCTACGAGGAGATGTACATCATCAGGTCGCCTCTCCCCCAGTTCGAGCCCAGGGCCTACAGGTATGGGGTGAGGTTCCCGGGAGGCATTCCCCGGACCATTCCCGGGGGCAGGAGGACAATCTTATAAACATTCCTTTCCTAGAAACGCCGCATGATGACCCAGGCAGGGCTGACGAAAGGATGATGAAGATCTTGAGTGCTGATCAAAAGAAAAGGATCAGCGGATGATCACGTTTAAACGCCTGAGGTTCATCCCGATCCCGTACTCCCTCGACACTTCCCGGATTATGCGCTGGACGGTTTCCTCGATGTCCCTCTTTATCTTGTCCTCTGAAACGCCGGAGAACGAGCCGAAGAGCCCCCCGACGTTTTCCTTGATAAAGCTGGCCTCGATGTCTATGTAAACCGTCGAGCCCCTGACCTCGTGGTTGAGCTTGAGCCACTTGAAGGTCACCCTCGGAACGAGCTTGAGCTCCGCGTGGATCCTGTTCTTCAGCGTCTCCACAGCGGGCTCTATGCGGCTCCTGATCATCGTCTCCCTGGTTTCCTTCTTCTTCTCCTCAGTCAGGATGGCGAGCTCGTCTATTCCCGCCTCCTTCAGTAGCTGCTCCACCTCCCTTTCGAGGAGCTCCTTCTTGGCGAGTATTTCCGCGGCTTTCCCGGATTTTTCGACCGCCGTCGGCGCCACGGGGGCGGCCTTCCTCACGATCTCGACCTCAACGTTCCGAACGGTTATGTAGCGCTTGATTGTTCTAGCCAGTTCCCTGGCATGCCTTCCAAGGACGTCCCTCACTATCCTGACGACCTCGTCCTCCGTTAGATCCGTCTCAACGACCATTGAGAGGTTTATCTCGAACTCCTGCCTGCCTTTAACGTCGAAGTGGGCTCTATCAACCTTTATTCCGGAACTCTCGACCTCGTTGATAACCGTCCTGGCGAAGGCGCTGAAGTAGGGCCAGACGTCCTCCAGGACCGAGAGCATGACCCTTCCATCCTTGGTGACCTTCCCCGTTTTCTTCCTGTCCCTGTCCACTATCTCCTGTGGCTTCACCTCCTGGCCGTTGATGATGATGCTGACGTCCCGGATTATGGGCTTTACTTCCGCCTCCCTGAGGAGAATGGGGGCGTACTTGCTGACCGCGTGGAGCATCCTCTTCTCGGCGATCTCCGCTCCCCTGGAACCTCCCGTGGAGCTTCCCTGGATCCTGACGTTGAGGTAGACCACTCCCTCTCCGACGGTGGCATCGAACTCTATCCTCTCTACCTTGAGACCCCTTATTCTATCCGCCTCCCTGAGGAGAGCCTCTGCATAGGACTGGAAGGCCCTCTCCGGAATGCTGCCACCCGAGAGGTTGATGACCACCTCGGGCTTTCCAGAATCGGCCCGTTTTCTCGCAGGCTCTGGTTTCCTGGTGTGTTCGGGCTTCCCCTTTACCCCTTCCCCGCGCTTTATCCCCGCCGGACGGACGGGTTCCCTATCCACCGTTACCGCTTCGCCCAGCAGTTCCGCCAGGGGGATCTTTGGGGTGGAAGAGTAGGCCTCGATGTTCTCTGCTATGAGGAGCTTCAGTTCGATCTCGTCGAGGTCAAAGACGTCAACGACCATCGGCCTGCCGACGAAAGACTTTAGCACATCCACTGCCTCGTTCCCGGAGAGGTTCTGCTTTGTATCGACGAGCAGGCACTCAGCCGCGAGGACCTTTGATCTGTCCACTAGGGCGGTTATGTAGTACTTGCCGCCGCTGTTCTTGGCGAACACCTTGAGGAACGCCCCCGCCCCCTTCGAGAGGGCGCGCTGGAGGATCTCCCTGAACTCCTCCCTGGAGGTTACCACTGCGTTCTCGATGAGCGGAGCCTTATCGGGCAGCTGCATACCCATCACCATTAGCTATATATATCCCTCAGCGCAAAGAACCCCGGTGAATACTTCACCGTCCTAGTATACCAGCGCCTGTATTTAAACATTGTTGTGCAAGGGTGGGAACGATGAGGGTACTGGTACTCGGTGGGGGGGCCATAGGCAGGGCCGTGGCCGAGTCCCTTCGCGGCGAGTTTGATGTGACCATAATAGAGCGCGACGAGATCAGGGCCCAGGCCCTCGAGGAGAGCGGCTTCAACGTCGTCAGGGGAGACTTCTCCTACACGGCGACCCTCCTGAAGGCCGGCATAGACAGGGCCGAGCTGGTTATAATCACCACGATGAACGTTGATACGATAAAGAAAACCGTGTACGTGATCAGGTCCAATAACCGGGAGATTCCCATTGTAACCCTTCTCCCGGACGACGTCAGCCTCGACGAGCTCATCGCCCGGATAAAGGAGGAGTACGAGACCGATGTCAGGATTGACCACGCGATCTCCCCCAAGGTTGCCCTCAAGGACGCGATGGTTAGAACCGTTGAGATCATAGGGGAGGGTAAGAACGCAAAGCTTCTGGTCAGGAAACTGCGGGAGCTAAAGGCGGAGGGTGATTCCCTGCTCATACTCATGCACGACAATCCCGATCCGGACTCTATAGCAAGCGCTGCCGCTTTGAGCGTCATAGCCCAGACCCTGGGTCTTAGAACCCAGATAGTACACGGCGGGGAGATAACCCACCACGAGAACAGGGCCTTCGTCAATCTGCTGGGCATAGACATCAGACGGGTCACCAGGGGGTCCTACGAGATGAAGCGCTATCCCTTCATTGCCCTCGTTGACTGCCAGCCCAATGGCAACCTGACGACGCTCGATCAGGAGGACTACTCCAGGATAAGGATTATCATCGACCACCACCAGATCCTCCAGCACCTCGAGGAGCTCATACCCGACAATGCATTCCTTGACATAAGGCCCGAGGTTCACTCCTCCTCCTCGATACTGGCCGAGTACCTCCGGGTCCTGAACGTTCCCCTGTCGCCGCTTCTCGCCACGGCACTCTTCTACGGCATCTACGTTGACACCAAGAAATTCTCAAAGCTCAGCCACGTTGATCTGAAGGCCATCGAGTTCTTGGCCGGAAAGGTGGACTACGAGCTCCTCGACAAGATAGAGCACCCGGACATCAGCACCGAGACAGCGGAGATACTGGCGAGAGCGATACTCAACAGGCGCATCTACAAGAACGTCCTGATAAGCAACGTCGGTTTCATAACCAACCGCGATGCTATAGCTGAGTCCGCCGACTTCCTGCTCAGGATGGAGGGCATAACCACCGTCCTCGTCTTCGGTATAGTTGATGACAGGATAGAGATCTCCGCCAGGACGCGCGACGTCAGGGTCAATATCGGAGCGGTTCTCAGGGAGGCCTTCGGGGACATAGGGAGCGGTGGCGGTCACGCCCAGTCGGGCGGCGCCAGAATACCCCTGGGCATATTCAAACTCGCCAAGGACAAGAACTCGCTCCTCCGACTCGCGGAGGAGGCCATAACGGAGAAGTTCCTTGAGGCCCTAAAGGTTAAAGAGAGCTGATTACTCCTCTTTCGCTTTCACCAGGATTATGTCCCCTATGGCCGTAACCCTGTCGTAGGGGATGCCCACCCTCTCCCCGGGAAGCACGAGGGCGAGTACCTTTCCCCTTCCCCTGTCTATCTCGATGAGCACTTCGTCAACGTAACCGACGTAGTAGCCCCGGGTGTTGTAAATCTGCTTGCCGTAGAGCTTTGAGAGGCGCATCACCATTTTGACCACCGTTTCGGGTTATTGATGGACGTATTTAAACGTTACCTCCTGGGTATGTTCCTCGCGACCTCGAAGGCCCACCTGGCGAATAGCCCGAAGAACACCAGCGTGGCGCCCATAACTCCAAGTAGAAAGAGGCCCATCACGGCCCCCGGCTGTCCCTGAAGGGGCTCATAACCCCTGAATGTCAGCATTCCAACGGCGAAGCCTCCGAAATAGCTGAGGGGTGCAAGGAACATATCCAGGTAGTTCTCGGGACCGATGATGATCATCGTCCCCATCACGACCGCCAGCAAAAGATACAGGGGCAGGGATCCGGGTTTCGTGACCATCGTGACCGCCGCCAGAAGCGTCGTGGCCAGGAAACCCAGGGGAAAGGCCAGGGCCGAGGCCCTGAGCTCAAGTTTGCGTTTTCTTCCGAGGATCACCCCCAGGAGCAACCCCGCGTATACAGCGAAAACCGCCTTTCCGTTTCCCGTCAGGGAGTAAAGGGGAACCGCCATGGCAAAGCCGGTGAAGGAACCTATCCCGGCCCAGGTCAGCAGGGACTTTAAGTTCATCATCTCACGACCCTGACGGTTATCCTGTCTCCATCCCGGAGGTTGAGCTCTTTTCTCAGGTAAACGGGGGCCACTATCTCCGCTATCCTGGGTGGATGAACGGTCCTGGAGGGTATCACGAGGGCCCCTTCCATCCCGTTGATCCTCACGCGGTAGGCCTTCACGTCGCCGAAGGTTCTACCATCCTTCACAAAGCCGGGGAGAATGACAGGTCTGACGTTGCAGAGGGCGTCGAAGACGGTTTTTGGAAAGAGCACCCTGATGTTCAGGGTTCCGGGATATGGTTCAAAGCCCAGGTATTCCTTCATGAGGTGGGAGTACTGCTTAACGTAGTAGGCCCCCTCCCCGAGGCCGGAGACGACCTCACCCACTATCACGCCATCGTAGAGGACGCCCGATATCTCGTCGCAGAGCTCCTCAAGAAAGGCCAGCCCCCGGGAGGTTATCTCGACGTGGGTCTTCCTCCCCACAACCGATCTCTCCACCAGCCCCTCGGCTTCCATCTCCTCCAGAAGCCTGAGAATTGACTGGGGCGAAACTCCCAGTTCCTCCGCAAGTTCCCTCAGGGCGGCGGGGACCCTTCCCCCAATCGCACCCCTCCGGGCGAGTGAAAGGAGCAGCTTTATCTTCTTCATTTTCTCACCTTCGAGAGCCTATCCGCGATCCTCATCGGGCGGGGATAACCACCGTCGAGCAACCTTTCGACGATTTCCGCGGCAGATTCCAGATCTATCAGATGGCCAACGCTTACATAAGCTTTTCCCACCCTCCTCCAGAGATCCTGAGAAACGCCCCTCAGCGGCCTTTTGGCAACTCCAACGGTTGGCCTTCCCGTGAGGATGCCTATGTGAGACGCAAGGCCGTAGCCCCGAGGATGCGCCCTTCCGTGTCCCTCCACCAGGAGGACGTCGTACTCCTCATCCCGAATCACCAGGAGGATCGGCCGGGTTTCCCTCAGGAAAAAGTGGGTTGGGATGTAGGGGGCACTTACCCCGGTTTCCAGGGTCTTTGTTTTCAGGATTTCGCACTCCGAAAAGGAGCAGAGGGCGAAAGCCGATCTCGCGAGGTCCCCCCTGTAAGAAACGTCCACAGCGGCAACCGTTTCCACCTCGGAAACGTCGAGGGGCCTCTCGACCACCTTTTCCGCCAGCTCCCTCTGGGCAAGGGCCAGGAGTTCGAGCTTTTCTTCAGGAATTCCATAATTCTTTGTTTCCTTAATCACATAATCACCGAATTGGCTATTACCCGAGTCTCCGGAGGGTCTCGTCCAGCCTTGATTCGAGCTCCGCGTTGAGCTTTGCCCTCGTTAGATCCTCCAGCGTTCTCTCGAGGATTCCCCGTGCCTGATCCTGCTTCACCCTTACGTTAACGAGGCCCTTGGGGTACTCGAGGGTCATCAGCTCGTTGTAAACCTCCTCCATGAAGCGGTACGTTTCCTCGGCTTTGTCCAGCCTCCCGTCGAGAAGGAGCAGGAGGAAGTGTCTCCTCAGCTCGCCTATGAAGTCGCCCACTCCGAGGGAGTAGTCGGCGTGGGGAACACCCAGCTCCTCGGGTGAGGGGAACCTCTCTCCGGTCAGGTACGCAAAGAACAGGCTCGCCTCCACGAACTCCTGATGGGCGTTCTGAACGTAGCCCGTGTAGTAGAGGTCAGGATGGTCTTTGAGCTTCTCTCTAAGCTCATTTACCTTCTGTCTGGCGGTTTTGAGCCTCTCGCGGGCCTTCTCTATTTCGCCCCGGTGGAGGGCCTTCACGGTGTCCCCGCTGAGCCGTATTATCTCGCGCGTCAGTTTCAGCGCTTCCTCCCTTAGGGCGTCCTTCTCATCGAGAACCTCCCTAATCCTGGCAATTATCTCCCTCAGTTCCATACTCTCACCGGGAGGAGTTTGTGGAGGAGTTTAAAAATGTGGGCCCCGCCTATCACCGGCCTTCATCGGAGGCCGAGCCACCCTCGGGCGGTCCGGAGGGCGGGGTCCTGTGCGCCCGGCATCGTCGCACCCGCTCATCGCTGGCACAAGCCCACTCCCGGGTCCGGGCCACCGGGCACTCCATCGGATTCTTTCCTGAGTTTTTAATGCTTTTCCGTCATAACTATCAGGAATATCCAGTTCGGGATTTCATGCCGAAAATTATATAAGAGTACCGACTGACCCGGCTCTGCCCGGAAAGGTGGT
>NZ_JALUYR010000051.1 GCF_027012695.1 Thermococcus sp. | reverse complement strand
TCCATCGGATTCTTTCCTGAGTTTTTAATGCTTTTCCGTCATAACTATCAGGAATATCCAGTTCGGGATTTCATGCCGAAAATTATATAAGAGTACCGACTGACCCGGCTCTGCCCGGAAAGGTGGTGAAGATCATGGCGGAGAAGGTTAGGAACATCGTTGTGGAAGAGCTGGTAAGGACTCCAGTTGAGATGCAGAAGGTTGAGCTCGTCGAGAGAAAGGGTATAGGCCACCCGGACAGCATAGCCGATGGCATTGCCGAGGCAGTCAGCAGGGCCCTCAGCAGGGAGTACATCAGGAGATACGGCATAATCCTCCACCACAACACCGACCAGGTCGAGGTCGTTGGGGGCAGGGCATATCCCCAGTTCGGTGGCGGCGAGGTCATAAAGCCCATCTATATCCTCCTCTCGGGCAGGGCCGTTGAGATGGTTGATAGGGAGTTCTTCCCGGTTCACGAGGTCGCTATAAAGGCGGCCAAGGACTACCTCAGAAAGGCCGTCAGGCACCTCGATGTAGAGAATCACGTCATAGTGGATTCGCGCATCGGACAGGGCAGCGTTGACCTCGTTGGTGTCTTCAACAAGGCCAGGGAGAACCCGATTCCCCTCGCCAACGACACCAGCTTTGGAGTTGGCTACGCCCCCCTCAGCGAGACCGAGAGGATAGTCCTCGAGACTGAAAGGCTCCTCAACAGCGACGAATTCAAGAGGAAGTATCCCGCTGTCGGCGAGGACATCAAGGTCATGGGCCTCAGGAAGGGGGAGGAGATAGACATAACCATCGCCGCGGCAATAGTCGACAGCGAGGTCCAGAACCCCGAGGAGTATGTGGCCGTTAAGGAGGCCATCCACGAGGCGGCAAGGGAAGTGGCCGGGGCCCACACCGAGAGGAAGGTCAACATCTACGTCAACACCGCCGATGATCCGGAGAAGGACATATACTACATCACCGTCACCGGAACGAGTGCCGAGGCCGGAGACGACGGTTCCGTTGGCAGGGGCAACCGCGTTAACGGCCTCATCACCCCGAACAGGCACATGAGCATGGAAGCGGCAGCCGGAAAGAACCCCGTTTCCCACGTCGGAAAAATATACAACATCCTCTCGATGCTCATCGCCAGCGACATCGCCGAGAAGGTTGAGGGGGTCGAGGAGGTCTACGTCAGGATCCTGAGCCAGATAGGAAAGCCAATCGACGAGCCACTCGTCGCGAGCATTCAGATAATCCCGAAGAAGGGCTACTCAATCGACGCCCTCCAGAGGCCGGCACACGAGATTGCCGACGAGTGGCTGGCCAACATAACCCGGGTTCAGAAGCTCATCCTCGAGGACAGGATAAACGTCTTCTGATTCCTATCTTTTTTTACCCTGAGAAAATTTGGGGATCAGAAGCCCGGCGAGGGATTCTGCCGGAGAACCCTTATGAGCCTGGCCTCCTCAAAGGCGAGGGCTATTCTTTCCCTCTTGATCTTCGCCAGCTGGCTCGCACTGGCCTTCTTCTGGCGGACGAGTCTCACGAGCCTGGCCTCCTCTATCGCCAGGAGCTCCTTCCTCTTCTTAACCACTTCGAGCCTCTTCCTGAGGAGGGTGGATTTCAACCTCTCCATACCCGTCACCCAGTGTTTAGGGATCCCTAAACCTTATAAGGTTTTCGGTGAACGTTAAAGCTCACTTCGACAATCGGCGAAGTAAACTTTAAGCGCCCCGCACCCTCAGTGGATTGGTGGTTTCGATGGAGGTTGTGGCCATCACGGACGTGCACGGAAGGGTTGAAAAGGTTCGAAAGCTCACGGGCATCCTGGCCGGGCGCCGCCCGGACCTGATCCTCATCGCGGGGGACATAACACACTTCTCAGGCTGGGAGGTGGCCAGAAAAGTCCTCGAGCCAGTCCTCAGCCTGGGCGTTCCGGTGTTAGCGGTTCACGGCAACTGCGACGGCAGGGACGTTCCCAAACTGCTCGAAGAACTCGGCATCGGCCTTCACGACAAGAGGGTTGAAATCAACGGCGTCGGCTTCATCGGCCTTGGTGGCTCAAACATAACCCCGTTCAATACCATCTGGGAGCTCACCGAGGACGAAATTATGAAAATCCTCGAGCGGAACTACCGCCCCGGAGATGTTATTCTCTCCCACGTTCCTCCGAGGGACACCAAAGCCGATAGAATCCATTCGGGCCTCCATGTTGGAAGCAAAGCTCTGAGGGAGTTCATTGAGAGGAACCAGCCACCCCTAGTTGTCACAGGGCACATACACGAGGCGAGGAGCGTTGACAGGGTCGGAAAAACGGTCATCGTTAATCCCGGCCCGCTTTTCAGGGGTTACTACGCCGTTATCGAGCTCGATGAGGCGACAAAAAAGGTGGAAAACGTGGAGCTCGGGGAACTATAACTCAGACCAGCTTTTTCTCCTTCAAAACTTTCTCCATTCTGTCCATAGCTTCCTCGAGCTTCTCGTAGGCCGTTGCATAGCTTATCCTGATGTAGCCCTCACCGGCCTTTCCGAAGGCCGAACCCGGAACGACGGCAACTTTAGCTTCCTTAAGCATCATCTCGCTGAACTCCTTGTCTGTGAGGCCGGTGTCTTTAATGCGCGGGAAGATGTAGAAGGCTCCCTTCGGTTTAACGGTCGGCAGGCCCATCTCGTTCAGCCTCTTCCAGACGAGGTTCCTCCTTCTGTCGTATTCTTTTCTCATCTCCTCCACGGCCTTCCAGCTCCTCTCGTCTTCAAGGGCTTTCGCCGCGGCGTACTGGACGAAGGTGACGGGGCAGGTTGCGTTGTACATCTGGAAGCGGGTCATCTTCTCGATAATCCACGATGGGGCCGCTACAAAGCCGAGGCGCCAGCCGGTCATGGCGAATGTCTTCGAGAAGCCGTTTATCGTTATCGTCCTCTTGAACATACCGTCGAGCGAAGCGATGCTGTGGTTCTTAACGCCGTCGTAGACGAAGTGCTCGTAGACCTCGTCGCTTAACACTATGAGGTCGTGCTCAACCGCGAAGTCCTCTATCTCCTCCAGGTCCTTCCTGGTGAGGACGGCTCCCGTCGGGTTGTTGGGGGTGTTTATGATGAGCGCGCGGGTCTTGTCAGTGACGTTCTTTTCAAGGTCGTCAACGCTCAGGCGGAACTCGTTTTCTTCGTATGTTGGCACCTCAACGGCCTTCCCGCCCGCGAGGATGACCGCTGGAGCGTAACTCACGAACATGGGTGAGGGAATGAGAACCTCTTCCCCGTCCTTCAGAAAGGTTGCCAGCCCCATGAGGAAGGCCTGGTTTGCCCCGACGAGAACCATTATCTCGCTCTTCGGGTCCGCCTCGATGCCGTTCTGCTTCTTGAGCTTTCTCGCTATGGCCTTACGGAGCATCGGAAGGCCCGCGTTCGGGCCGTAGTGGGTATAGCCTTTATCGAGGGCTTCCTTGGCGTACTCCTTTATATGCTCCGGCGTGTCGAAATCCGGTTCTCCAATTCCGAGTGAAATCACATCCTTCATCCCCGCGGCCAAATCGAAGAGCTTCCTTATCTCAGAAGGGTTAACCAGCTCAAGTCTGTCGCTCAGCGCCATGAACATCACCGCCATCCCTTCGCGATGATGCTTATAACGTTACCTCATCGGATAGATGTCAATTAAAGCGCAAAAATATGCATCAGAAACCATTAAACAACACATCCACTCAGAACAAATCCTCCCTTTTCGCATTCCCGGGTCTTTTATTGCGGGGGGACGTTCCATCTCCATCCCCTCAAAATAACTCCCCCTTCATCATAACTTCACGCTGAACGCCTTTACCCCGGAGCTTCCAATTCTCCTGGAGTCTTATTGCAAC
>NZ_JALUYR010000050.1 GCF_027012695.1 Thermococcus sp. | reverse complement strand
AAACCCACGAGAAGCCGAAGTTCGTCCACACGCTCAACTCAACGGCGATAGCCACGTCGAGGGCTATCGTAGCTATCCTCGAGAACCACCAGACGGAGGAAGGCATTGTAAAGCTCCCGAGGGCGCTTTGGAAGTACACCGGCTTCAAGGAGATCCTGCCGGCGAGCATGAAGGAGCGCTGTTGTGAGGACTGAGTTTTCTTTCCCTTTTAACCCTTTCCAGAATCTCTCATTGGAGTGTTGTTCTGCACTCAAGTTTGTGGAAGAGGGCCGCCTCGGCAATCATCGCATCATTGGGAAGGAGACCGTATTCATCGACCAATCTCCTGGAAATATACACGAATTCGTTCGTGTCGAGAAACTTGAACAGGGATAGAAGCTCATAAACAGGCTTTCTTTTGAACCGCTTTGACCAAATCTGGTTATAAGGGTTGCTAAACCCCTCCCCTCTCCCTAACCTTCCTCCTCACGTTTGGGTCGCGGTCGGCTATCGTTTTAAGCGCTTCCTCGAAGCTCATCCAGTCCGGGACTTCTTCGTTTATGTATATCCCTGTCCTCCCGATTCTATCCCTCCTCGTGAGCACGTGGACGCGCTCCGTAACGACCTCAACGCTCACCCCGAGGGTTTTCGCGACCTCGCTCTCCCTACCAATGACCTCGCGCTCGATGTGGCCCCTCTCCGTCGGGACGATGAGGATGAGCTTCTTGTTCACCCCGGGAACGCGCTCCTTCGTTTTGACGCCCCAGAGGTCTATAGCACCTCCCCAGCGGTAGAAGTCAAGCTCCCTGTCATTGGGCTCGATGAGGGGGAAGGTGACGGTTGTCTCCTCGTCAATCTCAATGACGCCCTTGATGAGGTGCCAGGGAGTTGCCATGACGATCTTTCTCCTCCGTATGAGGTCCTCAAGGGCCAGCTCGATGAGGTAGCTCGGAATCCTCACAGGGATAAAGATGTCGATGTCACTGTCCCGCCTGACGTCTCCCCTGGCAACGCTCCCGTAGAGGAGCGGATCGAACTGGGCTAACCTCTCCATTATCTTCAGCGCTTTCTCGCGCTTCTCCCACAGGTAGCGCCACCTCTTTGGGGGATAAACCACCTCCACCTCGTCCCATATTCTGACTATCTTCTCCCTGGGCATCAACTGGAGTTCAGGGGGAAGTTTAAAGACCTACCGATAGCGTTTTATATGGCCCCGTGAAGTTGGTGTGGTGAAAGAAAATGCCGGTACTCGGATTCAACATAACCAAGGTCGAAGTGGAGAAGCTCAGCCTTGCCCCGGTTCAGGGGCAGATAGAGGTGAGGCTCACGCCCAAGGTAAGGGAAATGCGCCTCGGAGAGATAAGAACCCCCACCGGAAAAATGAATGGTGTGGAGATACTCTTCAGCTACGAGATTGACTACAACCCCCAGATCGCCAGGGGAGTGATAGAGGGTGCGATACTTTACCTGCCTCCACAAAAGGAGAAGATAGACGAGATCCTCAACCTCTGGGAGGACGAGAAAAAGATAGACCCGATAACCTTCGCGGAGGTCGTGAACTTCATTACTAAGGAGGTCTCGCCCCTGCTAATGCTCCTGGCGAAGGAGATGCGCCTCCCGTACCACATCCCGATCCCGAGGGTTGAGGTAAAGAGCCAGTGAGCTAGTAGACGCCCTCCGCCTCGTGTATCTTTTCGAGTATTCCACCCAGTTCCTCCCTTTCCATTGCCTTCTCAGCGAGTTCCAGGGCCTTGACAACCTTGTTTCTGTTGAGGTAATACTCTACGTTCTCGATATCCCCCGCGATTTCCTCAGAGCTGTTCTGGGCTGCGTGCCTCTTCAGGACGGCGAGCCTTATCCTCACCCGGAAGGCCAGCTCGCCACCGTAGTCAAGGGCGCTCTTGTATGTTTCCATGGCCTCGTCCATCTTACCAACGCCTATCAGAGCCTCGCTGAGCTCCACGAGTTTCAGGGCCGCCCTGTCGTTTTCTCCCCTGGAGCGGTGGGCGCTTATCACCTGGTAGAGCATCCTGGCTGTGTTTATGCCTATCAGCTTCGAGCGGTTGAAGTTCTTGGCGAGGAGATAGGAGTACTGGGCCCTGACTAAATTGCTCGTGGTTTCGTCCAGATCGCCGTTGGAGTAGGCTATCTTGCTGGCCTTCTCAAAGTTCTTGCCAGCGGTGTCCATCATTTCTATGAAGTGGATATCATAGCCGAAGATGGCCAGTATGAAGTACGCCAGGCGATAGAAGGCCTCCGCGGCCCCTTTAACGTCTCCCTTCTCGAGTCTTATTTCGGCAACCTGTCCGTAGAGGGTTATGAGCTTTTCGGCCATGCGTCTGTATGCCTCGACGCTGTCCACGAGGCGGTAATACCGGTAGGCCGACTCGTAGGAGCGTATGGCCATCTCAAGCTCCGAACCCTCCTGATAGGAGTCGCCGAGGTCCTCGTAGATTGCCGCGAACTCCTGGGCGTACTTCACGAGGTTCTTACCATCACCCAGGGTCGCAAAGATCTCGAGAACGTTGAAGCAGTATTCATCCAGGGAATCGAGATCAACCTCCGGCTTCGACAACTCCTCCTCGATGAGGTGAATGTACAGGTAAGCTGCCTTTAGGAGGGAGGGTCTGGCTTTGTCAAGCCCCGTTTTCTCCAGCAGCAGGTATCCCAGGTACTTGTAGAGCCTGGCGGCGTCAGGATACTGCTTTCTCTCCTCGTATTCCCTCGCGGCCCGGAGCAGTAGCTTGAGTCCCTCCTTCAGCTTTCCCTCGTTAATCCTCTTTATCGCAAGTTCTTCGAGATCTTCGGGTCCCATTGCTGTCACCAAATCCCTCACCCCATTTGATTATATCCCCTTCACGACCTGGTCACTTTTATCAACGGGATATTTAAGCGTTTGTCTACGCCCTGATCACGTGATAGCCGGAGGCTTTTCTGAGCCTGTTCATGACGGCAAGACCCAGGCCCTTCTCCTCAACGCCCTCGGCGATTATAACGTCAACCCCCCTTTCGTCGAGCTCCCTCAGGGCCTTGAAAAGGTTTCTGGCCACCTCCTCAACGGTTTGCCCCAGGTAGAAGAACTCGTCCGCCTCAAACTCCTCGGTCGCCATGACCCCAACGCGG
This sequence comes from Thermococcus sp., assembly GCF_027012695.1. Classification (GTDB taxonomy): domain Archaea; phylum Methanobacteriota_B; class Thermococci; order Thermococcales; family Thermococcaceae; genus Thermococcus. The sequence goes on along the minus strand of NZ_JALUYR010000050.1, from coordinate 76,939 downwards.
TGGTTCCCCTTCCTGTACTCATCCACCAGCTCCCTGATCTTTTTTCTCACCCTCTCCCTCGGTCCCTCAACCACAATGACCCTGGCGTTCGGAGAGTAGTGCCGGTACTTCATTCCCGGGGCCCTTGCCAGGTCAGTGGCCTTCCCCCTAACCGCGGGATGGATCTCCACGGGGCCGATGACCCTCTCGATCTCCTCGAGGGGAAGGCCCCCGGGCCTCAGAAGGGTGGGCCGCTCAGAGCTCAGGTCCAGCACCGTTGACTCCACACCCACCCGCGTCTCTCCCCCATCTATGATGGCCTCTATCTTCCCATAGAAATCGTCCACCACGTGCTTTGCCAGTGTCGGGCTCGGCCTCCCGCTTATGTTGGCGGAGGGTGCCGCTACCGGCCTGCTGGCCCGTATAAGGGCCAGGGCTATCTCGTGGGCCGGCATTCTGACCGCCACCGTGTCAAGCCCTCCTGTGGTAACCGACGGTACCTTCTCGCTTTTGGGAAGGACCAGGGTCAGGGGGCCGGGCCAGAATTTCCTGGCCAAAAGCCTTGCCTCCTCGGGTATCTCCCGGGCAAGGAGCTTTAGATCGCTGAAGTCCGCTATGTGGACTATGAGAGGATTGTCCGCGGGCCGACCCTTGGCCCTGAAGATCCTCCTCACCGCCTCCTCGTTTAGGGCATCGGCGCCCAGACCGTAGACCGTCTCGGTGGGGAAGGCGACCAGTCCACCCCCGAGGATGAGCCTCCCAGCCACCCCGATTTTTCTCCCATCAACACCGTCTCGCATGTTTATCACTATGGTCATACCCTCACCCCACCAAAAACCCGAAGGGGCCGTTAAAAAAGCTATTCCATGAGGGACCGGTAGAGTCGTTCAACTTTTTCCGCGACGGCCTTCCAGGAGTAGAGGGCCGCCACGTTCCGCCCGGTTTTACCGGTTTTCCTGTTGGCCTTAGGTTCAAGAAGCCTTTTCACAGCATCCAGAAGCTCTTCGAAGTCTTCAAAGGTCAGCCCGTTCTTACCCTCCCTTATGAGTTCGGGTATCGCACCCCTACGCCTTCCAACGGCGGGCACTCCCAGTGAATTGGCCTCCAGCACGACGAGACCGAAACCCTCCCGCAGAGAGGGGAGAACCAGGAGCCTGCTCGCCGAGAGAATCCCGTTGATGTCCCTCCTGTACCCGAGGAAGTGGACGTTGTCCGGAGCCCTGGCTTCGAGCCATTCCCTCAGGGGGCCGTCACCAACGACGAGAAACTCCTCACCAGGAAAGTACCTCGCGAGCTGGAGGAAGGTTTCGGGGGACTTGTAGTCCCGGAGGGCCCCCACGAACGTTATGAAACGCCTCTCCGCTTTTATCTCCTCCATCCCCCCCACCCCGTTCGGGATGACCTCAACCCTCCCGGCACCCAGGAAGCGCGCCAGCCTTCCGAGGTGGTGGCTAACAGCTATCACCGCGTCGGCCTCCCTGAGGCTTTCCCCCACGTAAAAGCGACCGAGGGTTAGCCTCGCCGTGTGTTCCAGATCGCTCCCGTGGGCCGTGATGACCAGGGGCAAACCGAGTTTTTTCTTCGCAAGAGCCCCCGCGTAGCTGGTGGTTCCAACGAAGTGGGCGTGAACCAGGTCGAACTCAAACCTCCTGTGGAGCGCAATTATCTTTCTTGCCCCGAGGAAAGCGAAGCCCGTTCCCCGCAGGCCGTAAACCGGAAGAACGCGAACCTGGTGAACCAGATCCACCTCGAAGTCCCTGGGTTCCACCGGACCGTAGGTTAGAACGTGAACCTCGTGCCTCTTCCTGAGCTCCCCGACGAGGTTGTCGAGGTGCCGGGAAACACCCCCTCCGTGGGGCGGGTAGTGTCCAACTAGCAGGAGCCTCATCTCGACCGGGAAAAATTGGCGGGGGATTAAAAAAGGGTTATGGTCTCCTTCTCCAGGAATGACCCATCCTTCCCCGGGTCTTCATAGCCAGCTCCATCCTGATCCTGGGTATCAGGTCGTTGAGGAGCAGGGAATAATCTCCCCGCTCAAGGGCCTCCCTAGCCCTCCGGAGGAGTTCCTCAACGTCGCTCACGTCGTAACCCCTCTTCTTTAGAACCCCAACCATCACCTCGAACCTGCGAAGCCTTCTCTCGAGCCTGAGCCTGGCCGATCCCTGGTAAACCGTCATCAGCTCCAGGTAGGACCTAGCTATCACGAAATCCGCGCGCCACTCCGCCATCATCCCGAGCCGATAGGCCTTTCCGTAGTTTCCCAGGTAATATTCTCTCCAGGCTCTCTCCAGGAGTTCCCTGGCCATCTCAAGTCCTCTACGGGCAGCGGGTATCCTGAGTCCGTCGAGCAGTTTTTCGGCCCTCTCCGTTCTGTTCTGGACCGAGAGTAGAATTTCCCTCGTGTTTTCCGCAGAGGGGGGGATCCCCTTTCTCCAGATCCTGACTCCCGGTCTTTTTCTCACGAAGTCATCGAGCCATCTCTCATCGAGGGTAAAGATGAACCGTCCATTCTCAAAGGTCCCCACGTAGGTAAGGTTCTCCAGCTTTTCAAACTCCCAGAGGATCTTCAGCGATTCGTTCACCCTTCCCGAATCGGTCAGCACTACAAATCCCGTAACCCCCTGGCGAATGAGCTCCCTGAGGGCCAGACCGTCCCTCCCGTTGACCACGAAGACGGACCTCACCCTCTCAAACTCACCCGGAAAGGTTTTTTTCAGATTCTCCACGATTGCCAGGTTGGTTTCGTACCTCGTTTCTCCGTACCAGCGCTCGTGGGCAATCCCAAAGTCATCGAAGTCAACGGTGTAGTCAGGCGGAACCGCCACCGGGCCGCCTATGACGATGACCCATTCCGGGTTAAGGGCCAGGATCTCTGCGCTCACCGATGGATCGTAGGTTCCCCAGGGACTCACTACGAGGGAAGCGTTGAGGAGCGAGGCAACGCAGCGGGCCATCGCCAGATCCGCCTCGTTGTCGGTGACCAGGATCACGGTTCCACCGCCGGTACCGGCTGATGGAGGAACGAGTGCAAGGGTGAGGAGGATGACCAGCGCGATGCCCGTTGTTCTCAGCACTTTTTCCCACCGCCTATGGATACCGGGAGGCATATTTAAGGCTTTTTCACGAAACCGTTCGGTCCGGTTAATCTCCCCGCCGGCAGGGAACTTCAGAGGTCTCCTTTGAGGGGCCGACCATTAGGGAACGTTCAGGAGGGTTCAGGCCCGTTCAAACACCTCCCGGAAGACTCTTTCCGCGTATTCACGAAGCGTCAGTCCCTCCCTCCTGGCGAGTCTTTCGAGGAGTTTCTGGCTGTGGCTTCCATACTGGGCCGCCTTCTTCTCCCTCATCGCCAGTTCCCGGGGGAGGCCGAGCTCCAGGGCAGTCCTCCTCAGGATGGCCTTTCGGATCCCCCCTTCTAGCTTGAGTTCTGGCGGAATGTTGAGGGCCGCAGAGATCACCGGGAGGCCTAGGAAGGGAAAACGTCCCTCGACCGAGTTGAGCATCGCTATCTTATCGTCCCTCGCGAGATTCCTCTCCGCGAGCTCAAAAATGTCCTTCTCCATGAGTTCGGGCTGTTTCAGGTACTTCGCGTAGCCCCCGAAGAGCTCGTCCGCCCCCTGACCGCTGAGGAGAACCTTAACACCGTCGTCCCCCGCGAGTTTCGTCGCGAAGTAGAGGGGAACTCCTATCGCGAGGTTCATAGGATTCGGTTCCTCAATCGCGAAGACTACCCTCGGAACAGCCTCCTCAACATCGTCAATGTCGAAGACGTACTCCCTCAGCGGCAGTCCGAGTTTGTCGGCTGCCTTCCTCGCCCACTCGAGGTCGGGACTCCCCTCTGCTCCAGCGGTGTAGAGGACAACGTCCGAATATTTCGACGCCAAAAACGCCACCAGCGAGCTGTCCAGCCCCCCAGAGAAGAGGACGCCGGTCCTGGATCCCACCCTGCGTCTAACGGTACAATCCAGGGTCTTTGAAACGGATTTCAACGCACGCTCTCCCGTGAGGGGTCTCCTCCTCAACTCCTCCAGGGAAAAGACCCGTGTCGCTTCAATCCCTTTACGCGATATCGTGACGAGTTCGCCGGGCTTTACTGGTACTGCCTCCTCCCCTATCGCCCAGAGGACCTTTTTTTCGCTCGCGAAGAATCCGCCGGGCGAGTAGTAGAGGGGCCTTACTCCCACGGGGTCTCGGAAGAGGTGGATAACCTTCCCGTCGGAGAACGCCACCGCGTAGTCGCCTTCGAGCATCCCCATGGCCCTCCGAACCGCCCCCCGAAGGCCGAGGCCCTTCCCGATGAGGTACTCAAGAAGCCTCAGTATGACCTCGCTGTCCACATCGCTCTCAAAGGAGAGCCCCCTGCCCTCCAGAAAAGCCCTCAGCTCCCGGTGGTTGTAAACCTCACCGTTGTGAACCAGGGAGAACTCGTTGACGAAGGGCTGTGTGAAGGCCTTCGAACCCGTCATCGCCAGTCTGCACTGGAGAATCCCGATACTCCCATCGGGTATCCTGTAAACGTCGGAGAAATCCTTCGATTTGAGCACGCCTCCATCGGTCCAGACGCCGAAGCTGTCCGGCCCCCTGTGTTTACCGGCCAGTATCATCCGTATGAACCTTTCCCTGAGATTTGAGCCAATTCCACCGGCTATGAGGCACATCCCTCTCACCGACAGGTGTAGATCTCAGCCCAGAAAAGGCTTGTCGCTTTCGAGGTGGCGTGGTTATCACGGGCGGGGACTTCATCTGAACGGACGTTCAGGGGGTGGAAAGAAAAATGAACCGGGGCTAGCGCATCACCCTCGCCTTGAGTCCGGCTATCCTGGTTATCATCTCGGCCAGCCCCATGAAGGCCCTCGCCCCCTCGGAGTTGGGCCGGTACTCGACGACGGGAACGCCCTCCAGCGTGGCCTCCCTGACGGCCGGATCCTCCGGGATGACGGCCAGGAGGGGAACCTCCATAACCTCCTCCGCCACGTCCGGGGGAATGTCGTTCTCGCTCCTGCCGTAGCGGTTCAGAACGAAGCCGAGGACCGCTAGACCTGCCTTTCTGAGGACTATGCCCACCTTCATAGTGTCGGTTATGCATGATATCTCGGGGTTGGTAACCAGGAGAACCTCCTCGCCGCTGAGCATCGCGTTCATCGCGTCCATCTGAAGCCCCGCAGGGGAGTCTATGAGCACGAAATCGAACCTGTTCTTGAGCGGCTTTATCGTCCCGGGGAGCTTTCTGGGATCCGCCATCACCACGTGCTCCCAGTCTATAGCCGCGGGAACGAGGTGGACGTTCTCATAGGTGGTGGAGTATATCGCGTTCTCTATGCTGGCCTTTCCCGCCAGAACGTCGTGTATCGTAACGTCCGCATCGTCTATTCCCATCACGAGGCTGAGATTGGCCATCGTTAGATCCGCATCAACCGCGCAGACCTTGAATCCCATCTTCCCCAGTGCTATCGAGAGGTTCGCGGTCGTCGTGGTCTTCCCGGTTCCCCCCTTGCCGGAGGCAACCGATACGAGTCGTCCCATTCCAATCCCCGATGGTTATGGGGCATAAACCTTTATGAACCTTTAGCCTGAGTGCCCTCTATACCATGAGGTGAGGAAGATGAGGGTATTCGTTCCGGACACAAGCGTTATAGTGGACGGCAGGCTGACGCAGTTCCTGTCAACGCTCGAGGAGAAGGTGAAGGTCGTAGTTCCGGAGGCAGTTGTTGCGGAGATAGAGCACCAGGCCAACGAGGGAAAGGCGATAGGCCACGTTGGCCTCGAGGAGCTGAAAAAACTCCGTGACATGGCCGACAGGGGAGAGATCGTCCTGGAGTTCTACGGCGAAAGGCCCGAACTCTGGCAGATCCGACGTGCCAAGGCCGGTGAGATAGACCACATGGTGAGGGAAGCCGCCCGAACACTGAGCGCGACCCTCATCACCGGTGACCAGGTGCAGCGCGATATCGCGATAGCCAAGGGCATTGACGTGATCTACCTCACGGCCAAGAAGGAGGTCAGGCACCGCCTCGAGGACTTCTTCGACGAAACAACTATGAGCGTTCACCTGAAGGCCGGTGTAAGGCCCCTCGCCAAGAAGGGGAAGCCCGGCGAGTGGAAACTGGTCCCCCTCAGGGACGAGCCCCTCACCGATGAGGAGCTCCACGAGATAGCCGATGACATAGTTGAGAGGGCCAGACGCGATCCCGAGAGCTTCATAGAGATGGACGAACCGGGAGCGGCCGTCGTACAGCTCAGGAACTACCGCATCGTTATAGCGAAGCCCCCCTTTGCGGACAGGATAGAGATAACCGCCGTTAGACCCATAGCCAAGCTGAGTATTGACGACTACAACCTGAGCGAGAGGCTCCTGGAGAGGCTCAAAAACAAGGCAGAGGGAATCCTTATCGCGGGTGCCCCCGGTGAAGGAAAGACGACCTTCGCTCAGGCTTTGGCCGAGTGGTACGCGAGCATGGGCAGGATAGTTAAAACAATGGAGAAACCAAGGGATCTGCAGGTGAGCGAGGAGATAACCCAGTACACCGCTTTGAACGGGAGGATGGACCTTACCGGCGACATACTCCTCCTCGTGAGACCCGACTACACGATATACGACGAGATGAGGAAAACCGGCGACTTCAAGATCTACTCGGACTTAAGGCTCGCTGGCGTCGGAATGGTCGGAGTGGTCCACGCGACGAAGCCGATCGATGCCGTTCAGCGCTTCATTGGAAGGGTCGAGCTTGGAATGATACCCCAGATTGTCGACACGGTTCTGTTCATCAAGGCAGGAAACGTTGCCAAAGTCCTAACGCTTGAATACCTCGTCAAGGTGCCGAGCGGGATGAAGGAGGAGGATCTCGCGAGGCCCGTTATAGAGGTTCGGGACTTCGAGACGGGTGAACTTGAGTACGAGATATACACCTACGGCGAGGAAATAAGCGTCGTCCCCGTAAAGAGGGAAGAGAAGGCCCCCGCCCTGAAGCTCGCCGAGAGAAGACTAAAACAGGAGATCAAGAAGTTCCTCCCGGACGTTTACACGGAGGTCGAGATAGTCAGCCCCCACAAAGCTGTGATATACGCCGACGAGTTGGACATCCCGGCGATAATCGGCAAGAAGGGGAAGAGGATAACTGAAATGGAGAAGAAGATCGGGATAAGCATTGACGTCAAAAGCTTCGCCGAGCGCGAGGCGGAGAAGCCTAAGGAGAAAATCCCAGTGGAGGTCGAGGAGAAGAAGAAAACGATAGTGCTCCGCGTTTCACCCGACTACGCCAAAAAGCCCCTCAGGTTCTACGGCGGCGAGCAGTACATCTTTACCGCCACACCCAGCAAGAAGGGCCTCGTCAAGGTGAGCAAGAACACTCCGATAGGGAAGGAACTTAAAAGGCTCATCGAGGCAGGTATGGAGATCTGGGCCTCCCCCTGATCGAAAACGTTTTATGGTTTTCGCCTTTCTTTTCTCACATAGTAACGCGGGCTCCCATTCCATAGGAAGCCCCGGGAGGCCATTATGAACTGAAGGGACGTGCCAACGATGGTTAGGGTCAGTACACTCGGGTTCGGGGTGATAATCGCAGCGCTTCTCTCCCTTCTCCATCCCCTCCTCCTGCTGCTCTCCTTCGTAATACTGGGAATAGCGCTGATGGAAATCGGCGGTCAGCTTGAGGCCCTGAGGGGTGAGGTTGACGACCTCTACTCAGAGATTGTGGAGATGAGGAAGAAACTCAGGGAGGCCGGGGAATGAAGCTCGTCCGGGACTTATCAGCCCTGTTTGCCCTCCTGATTGCCGCCGCCATGCTGGCGTATGGGGCTTTTGAGTACAGGACGACGGGCATTCTCCTGCTCTGGCTGGCGTTGGTGGTTTTGGCATTCCTCCTGCTTGCAGTTTCGGTGGAGATGGGGAAGCTGGAAGAGAGGGTCAAGGAGCTCGAATCCAAACTTGGAAGCGGGAAGGAATAAAGGACAACTTTTTAACCCTCCCGCCTATTCTCCACCGGTGATCCCGATGAGGTACGACGTCGTTATCATCCCCGAGACCTTCCACAGGTTGGGCAAGCACAACATCGAGCACCTCTGCGTTCCGATAGTCATCGAAGACAGGAGCTACGACATAGCGATGGAGATACTCAATGGCCTCGACAGGATCCTGCGGGACAGGTTCACGGTTTCGGCTGAAGACCTTGAGGGCGACGACTGCGACATCCTCTACCGGAAGTACACCCTCGAAAAAGGCGGAAAGAAGGCCATCGTCCACGTCAGGATGAGGGGGGCAGAGGAGAACTGTCCGCCGATCAGGGGCAACGTCCACAGGGTCTTCGAGTTCGAGAGGGACGTTGAAGAGGTAATCAGCGAAATTGAGGGGTGCCTCTCCTGATGCCCCTTATCCTGGCCTCGGCCAGTCCGCGAAGGAGGGAAGTCCTCTCCCGTTTCATCGAGGAGTTCTATGTTATTCCCAGCGAGATCGATGAGCGATGCTCAAGGCGCGACCCCGGGGAGTACGCCCTCGAGCTTGCCCGCAGGAAGGCCCGGGACGTTTACGACAGAACCGGTGGGACTGTGATAGGCGCTGATACAGTTGTCAGTGTAGATGGTAGAATCCTCGGCAAGCCGGAGAGCGAGGAAGATGCCGTTAGAATGCTCAGACTCCTGAGTGGAAGAGTGCACAGGGTCACAACGGGCTACTGCATAATCCACAGGGGTGAAGAGCACTGCGGAACCGTCGTCACAGAGGTGAAGTTCCGCGAGCTTGACGACGACCTGATAAGGGAGTACGTGAAGATCGGTGAGCCGATGGACAAGGCTGGAGCCTACGGCATACAGGGGAGGGGCGGCCTCTTCGTGGAGTGGATAAAAGGGGACTACTACAACGTCGTCGGCTTCCCTCTGGAGATAGTCTGGAAACTGAAAAAACTGGGGTTCGATGTTCTCAAAACCGGAAAAGGTGGAAGAAAAGTCAGACAGGTGTAACGTGGCCCCACTTCTCGAGGGCGCGGGCGAGCTCTTTATGGGTCTTCGCGTACTCGTCGAGGGGTATCCCTTTCATTATGGCCTCTATCGCCTGTCTCACCGCCATCGCTCCGGCCTTGGGTCCATCGGGGTGACCCATGGTTCCACCGCCGAGCTGGAGCACTATGTCCTTTCCGAGGGCTTCTATGACGGGCTGGATGTTGCCGGGGTGAAGGCCACCGGAGCTCGTCGGGAAGACGGGCTTTATGTGGTAGAACTTCTGCTCCATGTGGAAGACGTCGTTCTCATCGGGGACGTAGTGGCTCTCGGTGATTATCCTCTTGTACTGGATGACCTCCCACTTGCTTCCCTCGAGCTTTCCTGCACCGGCGGTTCCAACGTGGAGCTGGTCAACGCCGATGACGCGGTAGAGCTTGGCTAAAACGAACATCGAGATGCCGTGGTAGGGGTTCCTGTCAAATGCCGCGTGCATCGCCCTGTGGGCGTGAAGGGCTATATCGTAGTCCTCAGCCAGTTCGCGGATATAATCTAGAACGCCCCAGCCGAGGACAACAACGTCAACCATTGCATGCGGAACGCCGTAGTCGGCCAGGAGTTCGAGCCTCCTCTCCATTTCCAGAACGGGAGCGGTTATGTTTGCAAACCAGGTCTTCTTCTCGCCGGTCTCGTTTTCTGCCTTCTCCATTGCCTTGGTAACGACCTTAACGCGCTCCTCGAAGCGGTTGTACCAGGGGCTCGTGAGGTTCTCATCGTCCTTGAGGTAGTCGGCTCCACCTGTGTAGAGGTCGAGGGCTAACCTGTAGAGCTCCTCCGGTGAGTAGCCAACCTTTGGCTTTGGAACGACACCGTAGAGGGGCCTGTCGTAGATTTCGAGTTTCTTCCTCACACCTTCAATACCGAAGGCCGGTCCTGGGTAGTCCCTGAGGAACTTCTCGGGGAGATAGATGTCCTCAAGGCGAAGCCACTCGACGCGCTTCATACCGAAGACGTTGCCGGCGATGCTCGCGAGGAAACCGGGCATGTTGAAGTCCTCGAAGATGTGAAGCGGATACGCGATTCTGACTATCCAGCTTCCGTCCCCCATGTCAACGAAGTCGTAGGCCTTGGCCGAGAGGTCGGCCCAGCGCTCCTCCTCGTACCAGGGATACAGGGTCGTCCATGTTCCCGTCGAGCTCTCCGCGGCGACGGCACCTGCCGCCTGCTCGATCGTGTAGCCCTTGGCGGGCGTCACACGGAAGACGGCAACAACGTCCCTCTTTTTGTTGGGCTCATAGTCCCTGTTTACATAGTAGTCATATATTCTGTCGAACTTCTCCACCATGTGCACACCTCCAGATGGGAAGAGTTGGGAGGGAGCACTATAAAAAGTCTGTGGTACACCTCCGGGAACTGCACCGTTCCCCCGAAACACCGACGCTCGCGACCCGGAGAATATCGTTGTTGAAACTCCTCTCTCGAACTGGCGTTCCGATGATCAAAGGTCACAACACCAACTTGGATAGTTTTCTCCATCCATCGCCCAAAAGAGACCTATTATCGGCGCCAGAGGGCCCGGTTTCCGAAAAGTTTATATAGGCCTTTGCTCCTAAAATAGAACGCAGATACCTGCAAAACAACGTTTAGGAGGTTGGGAAAATGGCTGAGTTGCCAATTGCCCCGGTTGACAGGCTTATAAGAAAGGCCGGCGCCGCCCGCGTCAGCGAGGAGGCAGCCAAGGTTCTCGCCGAGCACCTCGAGGAGAAGGCCATCGAGATCGCCAAGAAGGCTGTCGCCCTTGCCCACCATGCTGGCAGGAAGACCGTTAAGGCCGAGGACATCAAGCTCGCCATCAAGAGCTGATGGCCCCTTTTCTTGGCTTTTCTCCCCCTCACCAGAAGGTTATTCTCTCCACGCCCATCGTATTTCCACCGGTTTTGAGGAGTGCGAAACCCGGCCGATCCATCCTGGGAAACGTCGGTGAGCCGGGATTGAGGAGGGTAACCCGTTCCCCGTGGAGGGAGTAGGCCTCGTGGTAGAACCGGTGAGTGTGGCCGAAGATGAGCACGTCAACACCCATGTCGAGGGCCTTCAGGGTTAAGAACTGGGCGTTAAGGGAGAAGAACTGGTGCCCGTGGAGGAGGCCTATTCTGACGTTTCCGGTGTCAACCATCTCCTCCTCGGGCAGTCCAAGGTGGTCGGCGTTGCCCTTCACCGCTATCGTCGGGGCAATTGATTCAAGCCTCTCGAGGAGCTCCGCCGAGGTTACATCACCCGCGTGGAGGATGAGATCGGGTTTCCTCTTCTCAAGCTCTTTCAAAAGAAGGGAGGGAAGGTTACTAGTCTTATCGCCGTGATGGGTATCACTCGTTACCGCCAGCAGCAAGGCGATCCCTCACACGGGAACGTTTATGTTGAGCTTTTCGACGAGTTCCTTATACCTGTTCCTGACGGTTACTTCAGTGACGTGGGCCACTTCCGCAACTTCCCTCTGCGTCTTTTTCTCGCCCTCGAGGAGCGACGCGACGTACAGAGCGGCCGCGGCAAGTCCCGTCGGGCCCTTACCGCTCGTGATGCCCCGTTTTATAGCCTCCTTCAGTATCTCCTTGGCCCTCTTCTTCGTCCTCGCGCTCACGTTGAGGGCGTCACCAAAGCGGTCGACGTACTCTATCGGACTGGTCGGCCGGAGGTTCAGGTTAAGCCCCCTCGCGAGGAAACGGTAGCTCCTCCCTATCTCCTTCTTGGTTACCTTTGAAACGGCCGCAATCTCGTCGAGAGTCCTCGGGATTCCCTCCATTCTACAGGCGGCGTACAGAGCAGCGGAGACCATACCCTCTATCGAGCGCCCGCGGATGAGCTTCTTCATGACGGCCTTCCTGTAGAGCGAGGCAGCGACCTCCTTGACACGCCTCGGGAGTCGCATCTGGGCCGCCATCCTGTCGAGTTCGCTGAGCGCGAAGGCGAGGTTCCTCTCGGCAGCATCGTTTATGCGCATTCTCCGCTGCCACATGCGGAGCCTTCTCAGCTTGCTCCTGTACATGCCGGTTATCTGGTTGCCGTGTATATCCTTATCGCGCCAGTCTATATCGGTGGAGAGGCCCTTATCGTGGATCATCAATGTCATGGGCGCGCCGGTTCTGGCACGCTTGGCCCTCTGGTCCGGATCGAAGGCCCTCCACTCCGGACCTTCATCAATGACATTCTGCTGAACGACGTAACCGCAGACAGAACAGACAATCTCGCCCCTTCTGGGGTCGTAAAACAGCTTGTCGGAACCACAAACGGGACAGACGTTCTTACCAGCCAAAGGCTCTCACCCCCTCTTTCTGGGGGCAGGGCGTCTCGCCTTTCCGCCCTTGGAGTGCCTGCCCTTCACGGGCTTTCTTTTACCCTTTCCGGGCTTCTTTCTGGAAGAATCAACGTACAGCAGGGCACCCACGTAGTTTTCGGGATCCCTGACGCGAGGTTTAACGGCAACGTAAGGTCTTTTAACCGGTCCGAAAACGTCCTTAACAAAGCCGACCACGGTGAGGTTCTTGTCAACCACCGGGTCGTTGAGTGATGGAACCCAGTCTGTCCTCAGGATAAGGAACCCCTGCTTCGCGTAGTGAGAAACTTTGCCCAGGCGCCTCATAGCCCCACCCCAAAATGGAATATGCTTTTAAGCTTTTCGTTTTCACCTTTATAAACTTTTCGGAAAATCTCCAAAAGGTTTTTATGGGATTGCCTGCAAGTATTAAAGATTGGGAAGCCAAAATGAGATGCCTCGTTGTCGGCCACATTGTCAGGGACGTGATAGTGAGGGGTCCGAAAACCGAGATCCGGATCGGCGGTGGAGCGTACTATTCCGCGGTGACCCTTTCAGGGTTCTGCGAGGTCGAGGTTCTGACGAGCGTTGGGAGGGACTTTCCCCAGGACTGGTTCGATGAACTCCGTCAAAGGGGAATAAAACTCCACGTAGTGCCCTCCGAGGAAAGCACCTCATATCTGCTTCACTACATTGACGCCAGTACCCGTGAACTGAGGCTCCTCTCGGTTGCAGAAAAAATCCAGAACATCCCGGGAAGTGGCTACGACCTGATAGTTCTCAATCCGGTGGCCGGGGAGATACCGCCCGGGACGGTTGTGGAGGCTCTGAAAAAGAGCCCCTTCGTTGCCGCAGACCTCCAGGGTTTTGTTAGAGAACCGGAGAAGGGAAAGGTGCTGTCCAGGGAGGTGGATGCCTCCTTTTTGAGGGGGCTGAAGGTTCTCCACGCGGACGTTCTCGAGATCGGACTGGCCAGGGGACTAAGGCCGGAGGACGTGGAGGTTCTCCTAGTCTCGAATGGGGAAAAAGAAGGACGGGCCTACCTGAGGGGCAGGGAATACCGTTTCAAACCGGTTAAAATTCCCGTGGAGGACTCAACCGGCGCGGGTGATGTGTTCCTCGCGGCCTTTTCTCACTTCTACCACGAATGTCCTTTCGTCCAGGCTCTGAAGCGCGCCGCCGCCTTCACGGCGCTCTTTCTCAGGCATAGAAGTCCCGACTTTCCGATGGAGGAAGCCAGCGAGCTCGCGATGAAGGTTGAAGTGGTTCCCACCGATGATGATACGTCAGCATGCTGATCCGTGATGAGAAAACGAAGCTGAGGTGGTGGTATGGATCGTTACATCCTGCTCGTTAAGGCCCCCAAAAACACCAATCTCGACGGATTTAAGGCGGAGGTAAAAGAGCTCGCCCGAAAACATGGACTCAATGCTGAGTTCCATCGGTGTATAGGCCTCACCACCGACGTGGTCATCATCTACAACGGCGGCATCGTTCTGATACGAAGGAAGAACGAGCCCTTCAAAGACCACTACGCCCTTCCCGGAGGCTTCGTCGAGTATGGAGAAAGGGTTGAGGAGGCAGCGATAAGGGAGGCGAAGGAAGAGACGGGCCTCGAAGTAAAGTTGCTGAGACGGGTTGGCGTTTACTCGGACCCAAACAGGGATCCGAGGGGGCACACCGTCACCATCGCGTTCCTCGGCATTGGGACGGGTGAGCTCAAAGCGGGAGACGATGCCAAAGAAGTCCACGTTTTTCCCATAGAAGAGGCCCTAAAGTTGAAACTCGCATTCGACCACGGAAAGATACTCCAGGACGCCCTGACACTGAGGTGATGGAATGAAGGCGGAATACCCCTCCTTTGGAAGGATAATCATCGACGGCAGAACCTACGATCATGATGTCGTTGTTTACCCGAGCGGAAGGGTCGAGAGAAGGAAGAAGTGGCTCAGCAAGGAGAAGCACGGCACGAGCCACAGGTTCGACCCAGATGAGCTGAAGGAGTACCTTAAGGAGGACTTCGACGTTCTCCTCGTCGGGACCGGTTTCTACGGCTACCTCTCGCTCCTCCCGGAGAGCAGGGGGCTGGTGGAGGGAAAAGAGGTCATCGAGATCCCGACTGGAAAAGCTGTTGAGAAGTTCAACGAGCTGGCAGGAAAAAGAAGGGTTCTTGCGGTGTTCCACGTCACCTGCTGATTGATCTCAGGATGGCTATGACAACGCCTCCCGCGAGGACCATGGCGTAGGGGTAACCGAGGAAGTACCAGAGGACCGCCACGATTCCCAGTACAAGCCCGTCCAGTATCATCAGGATGAAAACGTGACCAAAGCCCGTCTCCGGAACCGAGAGATCCCTCTCGCCGTGGTAGAAGAAGGCAAGTGTCAGAGAGGACGCCGTCAGGGGCAGGACAACGGCCGCGGGGAGCAGCTTTAGCAGGAAGGGGCTGAAAAAGGAGGCCGCGACAACGATGATGACGCCTGAAAGAACCGGAACCGCGCTCATGATGATTAGCTTCCCCTCGATGAACTGGCCGAGGGTCACAGGGAGTCCCCTGAGGACCTCGAACTCCCTACCGTCAATTTTGAGGGCGGCATCAACCCCAAGGGAGGACATCCATGCCACCGTGAGGAGCACGGATGCAACGCTCCACTCTCCCATCTGACCCGAGGTGAAGATCTTGACCGCACTGGGCATGACCACGAAGAGGGGAAAGACGAGGCCCACGAGGAGGGCGCTTTTTCTCAGGACTATCGTGAAGTCCTTGATGGCGAGGGCAACCACCGGATGGTGCGTTCTGGCCACGAAGGTTGAAACACCGGCCCCGGCTGCGTTGAATCCCTCCTCGATTCTTCGCCAGAGCTTCCTTAGGGTCACGGCGTAGACGGGAACGAGAACCGCCAGATAACCGAGAGCCAGGAGAAACGAGTTCAGGGGTTCGAGAATGGAGGCGACCGAGAAGGGGTACGCTATGGAGTACCTCTCGAAGAAGGGAAGTAGCTCCTCGTAGTGCTCGTTGACGTAACCCTGGATGTAGTTGAGAAAGTAGAACATCCCGACAAAGAGAAACACCCCCACCACCCTGACGAGGGACCTGAGCCCCGACAACCTTCCCCCCACTCCCGAAGAGCCGGAGAATGTGAAGAGAACCAGTCCCAGAACGTGCCCCAGAAAGGCTCCAACAAGGATCCAGAGCATTCCAACCGTGCCGGCTAAGGGGTTGCGGTGGACCATTCCCACCACCGCGGGGAGGAGTGCGATCACCGACGGGACACAGTCGAGGGCAAGTAGGAGACTGAGGTATTCCGCACCGGTTCTCACGGGGAGGGGCTTGAGGGGCTCAAAGATGCCCATCGACACGGAGTAGGAGGCGTTGACCGTTGTGGTGTAGAGGGCCATGATGAACGGCAGAAGGGAGTAGGTTGCCAGCAGAATCGCCGCCCGGTCGTCTCCCCCGACCGTAACGACCGCACCCGCCATCATGAGGCCGAAGAAGAGGAAAGCCACCGACTGGAAAGCTATTCCGCGTTTTATGTCGCCCGTCTTCCGCAGCTGTTCTTTGAACTTCTTTGGATCAGCGGCTATCTGAGGGTTGTTCTTGAGCCTGCGGTAGTGGAGCTCCCGGTAGAGGATTTTAACAATCTCAAACATGCTCTCACCTAAAGCGTCTCCCTGAGGGCCTGAACTATGGTCGCCACTTCCTCCTGGCTCTCGGTGAGCTTGAGGAAGACATCTTCGAGGCTCTCCTCCTGGGCTAACTCCTTGAGCTGCTTTACAGTACCTTCCGCTATTATCTCACCGTTGTAGATAACGCCAATCCGATCGCATATCGTCTCGGCCAGAGCCAGAACGTGGGTGGAGAAGACTATACTTTTTCCCTCCTCCCTAAAGTCCATTAGGAGTTCCCTCAAAATCCTCGCGCTCCTGGGGTCGAGGCCGTTCATCGACTCGTCGAGTATCAGAACCTCCGGATCGTGGAGCATCGCGCTTATCAGCGAAACCTTCTGCCTGGTTCCGAAGCTGAGCGACCCTATCATCTCCCCGAGGTACTTCTCTATTCCAAAGGCTTTCACGAGGGTTTCAACCCTCTCCTGGAGCTTTTCCTCGGGGATTCTCCGCACGCTGCCCACAAAGTTGAAGAACTCAGCCGGGGTGAGGCTCTCGTAGAGAA
Source organism: Thermococcus sp. (assembly GCF_027012695.1). Lineage (GTDB taxonomy): Archaea > Methanobacteriota_B > Thermococci > Thermococcales > Thermococcaceae > Thermococcus. The sequence goes on along the minus strand of NZ_JALUYR010000050.1, from coordinate 60,556 downwards.
CCGGTGTTTCCGGCACGTAGCCGGTTATCTCCTTAACCCTAAGGGGATCCCGCGAGACGTCCACACCGCCCACAAGAACCCTTCCCGAGGTGGGCGTGAGAATTCCTGAGAGGATCTTCATCGTGGTGCTCTTTCCGCTTCCGTTCGGCCCCAAGAGACCGTAGATCTCGCCGTCATTAACGCGAAAGCTTATTCCATTGACCGCCACGATGGAGCCAAACCTCTTTACGAGGTTCTCGACCTCGATCATCCTACCACCGGGGATAATAATTTTGGCGCCTGATAAACCTTTCCCCCCATGTGTAACGCGGGGCGGAAGAAACCCTTAAATAAAATGACAACAAATCGGAAATAGTCCAAACCGTTATGGAGCATCCAATTTTCTTTTCTGCTCTGGTTTGGTGCGGAGGTAAGAGGATGCAAAAAACCCAAAGGATAACTGTTTTTATCCTGCTGACCCTCTTAGTCGTCGTGAGCGGCTGTGTTGAAAATCCCAGCAGCACTGCTACCCGGACGACGGGAGAGGGCCAGGACATTGGCGAAACGGCCACTTACACCGAAAGGCAGACCCACGAAGAGACCACCACCCGGACCCATGACGAGACCCCAGCGGAAACGGTAACCGAGACGGATACGGCCAGCGGAGACGTTCACTACGACGAGGACGGAAACGCTATCTGCGGGAATGAGTTTGACCCTGACTCGGGTTGTGAGGCCAACGAGACCAACGATGGTAACGGCCCCGGCTTCTCGCTTCCCGACGATGTTGTGCTCAACATAACGCTCCAGCCCGTTCTCAAGCCAATGCCGATTCGCACTCCAAACCTAACTTACACTGGGCCTTTAAGCTCGATGGTGAGCGTTCCTGGGGAAAACGAAACCATAGAATGGATTTCGGTTCTAACGTCCTCGACCGACCCTGGAAAGAACCTCGTCATAACGCTTCACTTCAGGAACGAGAGCCTTTTGGGGGAGTACATCCACCCGGAGACCTTCATGAATCCCCTAACAGGAAAGAAGATAACGTATGAACCCACCGTCGTCAGGATTGAAGAAGGTGGTGAATTCGGAAAGCGGTGGGAGGTTCACCTCTACGGCGGGATAAAGGGCCGCTTCACGCTCTACCAGGTGACGGGGAGTGGACTAAATGAGCTCCAGAGCGGCGAGGTGAGTTTCCACGGCTCGTCGGCGAGCTTCACCATCGAAAACTTCTCGGAAATTTTCCCGGAGAAGGTTTTCCTCAGGGTTCACGCCGTTCCGATGAGCGAGACACTGCCTAAGTTCAACTACCCCTCAGAAAAGGCCTTCGTGCTGGTTGCCCCGAAGGGACTGATAGAGTACCAGGAGAGCGCGTTCTTCGGTATCGAGGGTGAGCCTGTGAGTCTCAGGGCGACGGCGAGCGGCCACGATTTGAGCTTCGACTTCTATCTTGAAAGGTCAGACGACTGGCTCCCCTTCACGCTTTATATAGACAGCACGGACGACGGGAGGATAAACTGGGTTCTGAAGGTGTCTGAAGAGGGCTTTAATCTCCTCGACTCCAACGGGAACCTCTTCCGCGAGGGGCCTGTGAAAACGGAAGATACCCAGGTTGGGAGAAAGGTTAGCCTTAGGATCGAGAACCTCTTCGGTTTAATCCCCTGGAGGAGTTTCCGCTTCTGGCTGGCGAACTGGATAGACCGCTTCCCGGCCAAGAGCAACCTCTGGTTGGATGCAGAAAACGGGATGTCCATCGAGAAGGACGTTGAGGGATACCTTGTTGTAGTGGTGGAGGACGTCTTCATAAAGGGCAACAAGGACCGGGCCGAGGGCGAGATACAGCTCTCCTCGTGGGCCTATGGAGTTAACTGGCCCCAGGGCAAGCTCTATCCGATAAACTACAGCTGGATTTACACCTTCGGCTATCCGGTTGCCCACTGGGTTGAGGCGAAGGACAACAGCAGGCTCCTCTACCACGATGACCTGGCGACGGGAAGCCTTGAAAGCGCTTTTATCAACGGCTACCCGATAATCGCGATGCCGATGGAGGAAGCCGAGAAGTACCGCGTCATCGTCCTCGAAACAGCAGGCTGGGACAGGGACGAGCCAGGTGAATACGTGACCAAGAGCGTGGGTTTCCTAACGGATGTCGCCGTCGGAATGGCCACCGGTGAGATAGGAACCATCGCGGACTACGCCTACAAAGGCGCCACCTGGATGAACTGGCTGGCAACGGGCCAGAGCGCCGACGACTTCTGGGGGAGTGTCTTTGAGTGGTTAGCTGGAGCGGAGCCGGACAAGGTTGGCAACGCCGTCTACATCCTCAGGCCCAACGAGGCCGACTTTACAAGGGGCTACCGCGTGGTTTCCGAATCCAGGGACGGCAACATGCGCGTCACCTACGTCATCTACGAGGTCGAGGTGCCGAGGATACTCTACAGGAACCACCTGAAGGCGGAACTCCTCGGGGTGAGCTTCACCAGGGACACCGAGCCTGGAGACGACGAGTACTATTATTACGCGAGGGCCTGCTCAGGCTTCGTGGGCAACGGGGAAACGAGGGGGATGAAAGGAGTTAAGGTTGACGTGGCGGTTCCCGATGGTTACGCATACTCCTATCCGGTGCGCTCCAGCGAGGGTCTGACGTTCCACCGCGGTTCCTGCGCCGATTCAAAGCTCCCGCACAGGCACGTCCTCGGAAACACGGTAAGATTGAGCTCGGACCTCGTGATGCTCGAACTGGACAACGCGAGGGTTCCCTTCCTCTACATGGAGTACGCCGGCTGGGAGAGCGATTCTGGGAAGTGGGGCAACGACGATGATCCAATGGGCGGCGTGGGGATAACGATACTCCTAGATGACGACTACCTTGACTGGGAGAAAACTTCAGCAGTTCCAACGAAGTACTGGTCGCTGAGCTATTCCGTCTGCGGCGTCTCAGGCGGCTGCTCCGAGGTCTGGTTTGGGCTGGATGTGAGGGAGGATTGACCCTCACTCCTTTTTCTCAAGGTGTGCCCTCTTGACCTCGAGCACGCCGGAATAACTGCACTCGTTCCACCTCTTTTCAACCTCGTCGAAGACTATCTTAGCTTTGAAGAAGGGCGCGTCCCTCACAAAGGTCTCGAACTCCCCGCCTTCTCCAGCGACGTGAATCCTGTACTTCTCGTGGAGCCTAACCAGTTCCTCTAGGGCCTTCTCATCTATCCTTCTTCCAAGCCAGCGCTCGTCGAGGCCGTAAGCAGCTGTACCAACCATCACGATGTCGAAGATGCCGATAAGCTCTCGCATATACTCGATAGGGTCGCGGTGCCAGGCCGGGGCGAAGCTCTTGATTCCGAGTTCCTCAGCGACCCTGTCAACCCTCTCCTTCTGATACTCGCTCGCCAGGGCACCCGCGACAACGCCGTCTATCTTCAGCCCCTCAAGGACGGCCTTCATGTCCTCTACTTCTTTCTCCTTTTCACCGCTAGTGAATCCCTTGACGAGTGGAATCCCCATAGCCTTCGCCTGCAGTTCCGTCAGGTGGATGTTGGGCACGTGGTACATATAGCTCTCGTCGCTCTCGCTCACCATGCTGACCAGGTACTTAACCTCGAACCCCTGCTTTAAAGCCCAGTAGAGGGCGTAGTTGGAATCCTTCCCGCCGGAATAGAGAACGGCAACGCGCATTTTCACCACCGAAAACTTTAAATCACTTTTAGTTAATTTAACTTTGATCCTCCCGGTGGATGCTCTTCCCGGGACTTAAAAAGGTGATGGCGATGCCAGAGACAGCAGTGATTCTAGCTGCCGGACTCGGAACAAGGATGGGTAACCGACCCAAGGGGCTGATCAGGGTCGCCGGAAGGGAGATTCTGTACCGGACGATTGTTCTCCTCAAGAGAAAGGGCGTTGAGCGCTTCATCATAGTCACCAACGAACACTACGAGGCACTTTACAGGGAGTTCATTGAGAGGCACGGCTTTACCGCGGAGCTGGTTATAAACCCCGAGCCGGAAAAGGGCAACGGGCACTCCCTCCACCTCGCGAGGGGAACCGTCTCCGGCAAGTTCGTCCTTGTGATGAGCGACCACGTCTACAGTGAAGCCTTCATCGAGAGGGCGGCAAAAGGAAACGGCCTCATAGCTGACAGAAGACCGAGATGGGTTGACGTCAGCGAGGCAACGAAGGTTAAGGTCAGGAACAACCGGGTCGAGAGAATAGGGAAGAACCTCAGGAAATGGGACGCGGTAGATACGGGCTTCTTCGTCCTTGACGATGGGATTTTCAACGTAACTGAAGAGCTTGAGCGCGAGAAGAAGGGCGATTACTCGCTCAGCGAGGTCGTTGAGAGGGCAAAACTTCCAGTTACGTTCGTTGACGGTCTCGGCTGGACGGACGTTGACACGCCTGAGGAGATAAAAAGGGCGAGGCGGATGCTCGTTAAGACCGCTGTGAAAGGAATCGGAGACGGATTCGTCAGCAGGCACCTGAACAGAAAGATTTCGACCGAGATAAGCGCCCTCCTCGTGGACAGGGTGACCCCCAATCAGATGACCGCCGTTGCCTTTGCCACAGGAATTCTCTCAGCTCTGCTAACCCTTTTCAGCCTCCCCCTGGCGGGAATCCTCTACCAGGTGAGTTCAATCCTCGACGGCGTTGATGGGGAAATAGCAAGGGCTCAGCTCAGAACCAGCAGGCTCGGCGGCTATATAGACTCGATCCTCGACCGCTACGTTGACGGGAGCTTCCTGGCACTCCTGGCTTACTCGACGCTGGAGGGACCCCTGTGGTATCTCATCGCTCTCCTAACACTTCTCGGCACGGTGATGGTCAGCTACTCGACGGAGAGGTTCAAGGCGGCGTTCTGCAGGGATCCCCACCGGGAGGTCCCGGAACTGAGAAACCTTCCCGGGAAGAGGGACGAACGGATCTTCCTCACGATGCTCTTCCTCCTGTATCCCGCTGAGTACATGGTGAAGTCCCTCTTCCTCATCCTGGCCCTCCTGACCCACATCAGGGCCGCCCTGACGGCTTACCTCGTTTCCGGGAAGGTTTCAGAGCCGAAAACTATTTAACTAATGTAAAATATTATCCAACAACAAAGGAGGTGGAGAAGAATGGTGAAGGTTGTGATACTCGGACAGGGCTATGTGGCAAGCATATTCGCGAGCGGACTTGAGAAGATAAAGGCGGGAAAGCTCGAGCCCTACGGCGTTCCGCTGGCGGACGAGCTCCCGATTAAGATTAGGGAGGTAGAGATAGTCGGTTCCTACGACGTTGACAAGGCAAAGGTCGGAAAGGACCTCTATGAGGTCGTTAAAACCTACGACCCAGAAGCTCCGGAGAGCCTCAAGGGAATAACTGTCAGAAAGGGCATCCACCTGAGGAGCCTCAGGAACCTTCCGATCGAGGCGACCGGCCTCGACGACGAGATGACCCTCAGCGAGGCCGTTGATCACCTTGTCAGCGAGTGGAAGGAGCTTAAGCCAGATGTCTTCATCAACGTCTGCACCACCGAAGCCTTCGTCCCCTTCGAGAGCAGGGAGGAGCTTGAGAAGGCCATCGAGGAGGACAGAAAGGACAGACTCACCGCGACGCAGGTCTACGTTTATGCAGCTGCCAAGTACGCGAAGGAGACCGGAGGGGCGGCCTTCGTCAACGCCATCCCAACTTTAATAGCCAACGACCCGGCCTTCGTCGAGCTCGCGAAGGAGAGCAACCTCGTTATCTTTGGAGATGACGGTGCCACAGGTGCCACCCCGCTCACCGCAGACATCCTGGCCCACCTCGCCCAGAGGAACCGCTACGTTCTTGACATAGCGCAGTTCAACATAGGTGGGAACAACGACTTCCTCGCTCTAACCGATGAGGAGAGGAACAGAAGCAAGGAGTTCACCAAGTCGAGCATAGTCAGGGATCTCCTTGGCTACGACGCGCCACACTACATAAAACCGACGGGCTTCCTCGAGCCTTTGGGAGATAAGAAGTTCATAGCGATGCACATCGAGTACGTTTCCTTTAACAACGCTAGAGACGAGCTCATCATAACCGGCAGGATAAACGACAGTCCAGCTTTAGCTGGCCTCCTCGTCGATCTCGTCAGGCTCGGAAAGATGGCAGTCGACAGGAAGGAGTTCGGAACAGTTTACGAGGTCAACGCCTTCTACATGAAGAACCCGGGACCGAAGGAAGCCAGGAACATACCACGCATAATAGCCTACGAGAAGATGCGCATGTGGGCCGGTCTCAAGCCCAGGTGGCTCTGATCCTTTCAACAAATCTTTTAATCCCTTCTTCCAATTTCCCCCGGGGGGAAAGGAATGAACTGGAAGAGGGGAGCCTATCCTGAGTTCACGCTTGAGGACGCGATCGCGGTTCTTTTCATGCTCAAAACCCCCACCGGGCGGAAGACCATTTCCGAGGTTCTCGAACTCGGCGAGGGAAGCGTCAGGACACTTCTGAAAAAGCTGTCGGCTCTGGGACTCATAGACTCGACCCAGCGTGGCCATTCCCTCGGAAAGAGGGGAGAAGAGCTGGTCAGTAGGCTCGAGGAGTGCTTCTCAGGGGTAAGCCCCGTTGGAGCGGTAAACGGCTATCCCGCCTACGCACTCACCGTCAGGAAATCGCCGGAGTTCAAGAGCATCGAGCTCCGCGACGAGGCGATAAGATTTCGCGCCCGGGGGGCCATGATCCTGCTCGTTAGGGGAGGAGAGCCGGTCTTCCCCGAGGACGGCCGGCCGCTGAAGGAGACCATGCCCGAGCTCGTTCAGAAACTCTCTACCCTCAAGGCTGAGGAAGGGGACCTCATCGTGATCACCTGGGCCGATAACCCGGCGGACGCAATGAAGAGTGCCTACCACGTGGCCCTGACCCTGAAGGGGGAGTGCGTTCCCGAGGAGATAAAGTCCCTGGCGAGGTGAAACAGTGAGCAGGCTTATTCTGGCCCTCGACGTTTACGACCGCGAGAGGGCACTGGGGATAGCGGAGTGCACCGCGGACTACCTCTGGGCCATTAAGGTCAACTGGCCGCTGATAATCGGCTCGGGCCTTAAAATAATCACCGAGCTTAAGCAGGTGACGGGACTGCCGGTCATAGCCGATTTGAAGCTCGCTGATATTCCGAACACGAATCGGCTGATAGCGAGGAAGGTTTTCGAAGCAGGGGCCGATTACATCATAGCCCACGGCTTCGTCGGGAGAGAGGGCGTTAAAGCGGTGATGGAACTCGGGGAGACGATAATCGTCGTCGAGATGAGCCACCCCGGAGCTAAGGAGTTCATCCAGCCGGTGACGGATAAGCTCATCGAGATGGCCAACGAGCTTGAGCCGTTTGGTGTTATCGCCCCCGCAACGAGGCCGGAGCGCGTAAGTTACATCCGCTCGAAGCTTAAGCCGGGGATTAAGGTGATAACCCCCGGCGTCGGTGCCCAGGGAGGAAAGGCCGGGGACGTTTTAAAGGCTGGAGCCGACTACATCATCGTGGGAAGGGCAATCTACCAGAGTGAGAACCCGAGGGAGAGCGCGGGGAGTATTTTCGAGGAGGTGAAAGCATGGAGCTGAAGGTCAAGCACCCGCTTAGCAAGAAAGAAGTTAAGGAGATAATCCGCGAGATGAGCGAAATTTTTGGGGAAGAGATAGCGAAGAAAATGCTGAACAAAAAGGACCGCGTTGAACTCGCGGAGTTCGACAGGACGACGGAGATAATCCTAGTCAACGGAAAGCCCTTCTTCATCAGGCGAAAGGAACTGGTCTTTCCGCTGGTCATAGCGCTCTACGAGCTGTCCAACGAGGAGGACTTGAGGAAGTGGCCGAGAAGGGTGGTGGTTGACGCGGGAGCGGTTCCCTTCATCCTCAAGGGGGCAGACGTTATGGCCGCTGGTATAACCGACGCCGACGAGAACATCAGGGAGGGCGACTTCGTCTTCGTGGTCGAGGAGAACTATGGGAGGCCCCTCGCCATTGGAACGGCCCTCATGGACGGCAAGACGATGAAGGAGAAGCCCAGGGGCAAGGCCGTCAAGAACATCCACCATGCGAAGGACAGGATATGGGAGCTGACGGTGGGCTGAGATGGGCAAAAAGCCGCTCGAAAAAGGGGAGAAGAAAATCCGGGTTCTCGTTGGCGGGGTCTTCGACATCCTCCACGTTGGCCACGTCCGCTTTCTGAGGCAGGCAAAGGAACTCGGAGACGAACTCGTGGTAATAGTGGCGAACGACGAGACGGTGAGGCGGCAGAAGCGCAGGGAACCCGTGAACAGTGCCGAAGACAGGGCGGAACTGCTGAAAGCCCTCAGAATGGTCGATGAAGTCTACATCGGCTCGCCCGGGACGATAGACTACGAGCTGGTGAAGAGAATCGACCCGGACATAATCGCGATAGGCCCCGACCAGACCTTCAACTGCGAGAGGATGAAGGAAGAGCTGAGGAGGCACGGCATAAACGCCGAGGTCATCCGCATCCCGTACCTCTACAAGAGCGACCGCGCGAAGACGAGCAGAATAATCCAGAGGATAGTGGAGACCTACTGTGACTGAGCTGATTTCAGCCCTTATTTGAACGAAGACCAGGGGCATCCTGATGATTTGAAGGCTTATTCAAGCGCCTGATTGAGGTTAAAGCCTGAACCTCTGAAGGTACTCCCTCAGAAAATCCGGATCTTCCCTTTTAACCGCGCTGAGTAGCTCGTCGAACTTCTTCTCCCCAAGGGCGAGCCGGAGATAGTAGTAGAGGTTCACCGCATCTTCAACTATGGTGCTCTGTCTCCGCCCCTCCTCGCCGTAGAGTTCTATGAGCTTCCTGTTCATGTCCCTGCTTACGTATAGTGTCTTCTGCATCTTCTCCTTCTTCAGGTTGGGCCTGGCGGCCCTCTCCTCCCGCCGTCTGGAGGGTTTTGTGAGCTCATTAACGGAACCATCAAAGAGTTTTGGTATCTCATCCTTCGACAATCTCAACCACCTCTCGTGCTAGCTTTGAAAAGGCCTTCGCGGCGCGGCTCTTACCATCGAACTCGAAGATGCTAACGCCCTGACTCTGGGCTTTCTCTAGGGCTATCGCCCTCGGGATCGTTGTCAGTATCGGAGCGTCCGGGTAGGTTCTCCTGAGTTCCCTGAGGCGCATCCTTGGGACCTTCGTCTGCCGGGTGAACTTGTTCGGGACCAGTCCGAGGAGCTTGAGGTTCTCGTTGGTCTCCTCGCGTATCATGCGCATCAGGTTGAACATGAGCTGCATTCCGATGACGCCAAAGTAGCTGAGTTCGAGGGGAATGAGAACGTAGTCGGAAGCGGTGAGCGAGTTTACCAGGAAGATGCCCATACTCGGAGGATTGTCTATGAGAACGTAATCGTAATCGGGCAAAACGGGAGTCAGAGCTTTTTCGAGCCTTCTCTCGCGGTTGTAGGCGTTGATTATCTCGATTTCCTTCGCTGAGAGGTTGAGGTGGCTGGGTACCAGGTGAATCCCCGGTCTAACCTCCACGAGGGTCTCGTGAACCTCGCTTTCCCTCGTCATCAGCGTTCCGACGTTGCTGTTGCCGTGCTGGAGTACGTCCATCCCGATTAACCCGAAGGTTAGGTTGAACTGCGGATCTATGTCAACGAGGAGAACCCTCTTCCCCATATCGGCGAGGGCGTAGGCGAGGTTCATGGTGAGGGTCGTCTTCCCGACACCGCCCTTCTGATTTGCAACGCTGATCACTACCGCCATGGGATCACCTGATTGAAGGGTTGGAAAAAGATCAGGTTATGTCCAGGAAGTCATCGAGGATTCTCCTGGCGTGGGGCGGAAGATCCCTTCCCGTCCTTTCGGGTCTCCCCGAGATTGTCTCGAAGATCCTGCCGAAGTCGTCCTCTTTGAAGGGCTTGGCAGGTTTCGTGGGGATTATGTTGTCCTTCACCGAAGAGGCCACCTGGAGGGCGTGCTCCCCGCCGAGGATGTGGGGGCTCTTGACCCCTGTCATTATGACCATGGCGCGAACCACTTTACCCATGTCCTCGTCAATCCTCGCTCCCCACTTGATCTCGCTCTTCTCACCGAGCTTCTCGTAGACGACGTTCATGGCATCGTTTATCTCGCCGAGACTCACGTCCGGGCCAACCGTGAAGTGCACCAGTGCCCTGTCGCCGCTGCCATATTCAACGTCGAGCATTTTGTTCTCGAGGGCGTTCTTGACGGCATCAACCGCCCTGTTGCTGGAGTCGCTCTCACCTATTCCGATCAAAGCGGCTCCACCGTTGTGCATGACGCTGTAAACATCTGCAAAGTCTATGTTTACCATTGACGGGAGCTTTATGGTCTCGGTTATGCCCTTGACCATCCTCGCTATAATCTCGTCGGCGAAGCGGAAGGCCGCGTTGATCGGTAACTTGGGAACGAGCTTGAGGAGCTTGTCGTTCTCGATTATGATGACGGTATCGGAGTAGTACATGAGGGCCTTTATGCCGGCTTTGGCCTTCTCTATCCTTATCCTGCCCTCGTTCCTGAAGGGGAAGGTAACGACGCTGACGACGAGAGGCTCCCTAAAGCGACCGTTGTGCCTGGCGCGTTCCTTTATCACCTTCGCCACAACCGGCGCGGCACCGGTCCCGGTTCCGTTGCCCATGCCGGCGGTGATGAACACCAGATCGGCGTCACCTATGGTCTCCGCTATTTCGTGGGCGCTTGCCTCCGCCGCGCGGTAACCTATCTCGGGGTTTCCGCCGGAACCCTTTCCCTGGGTTATCTCTTTCCCCAGGAGGAGTTTTTTGTGGGCCTTGGTTCTTGCGAGATGCTGGGCGTCGGTGTTCATGGCTATGAGCTCCGCACCCTGAACACCCAGCTCAAAGAGCCTCGTTATCGTGTTGTTTCCAGAACCGCCAACACCTACTATAACAATCCTTATCAGGTCCTCTAGGTTCTCGTCGGGGAACCCTTCGACCCCGGTCCTTCCCGCGTCGTCCTCGACATCCAGTTTTATCCCGGCCTGCTCCAGCAGTTTAAACACCATATGCCCCAACCCCCAATCAAGCTTAATCAAAGGGTTATTTTACACCTGGTTCCAGCGGCTTATTTCAGGATGTAATCGGGTGTTGAACGCTCTTCAGTTTCAAGCTCGTAAAGTTCCCTCTTCAGGAGCTCGCGTATCGCCGCCCTGATGATCTCGCTCCGGTTGGGGTAGACACCCCTCTTAACCAGTTGGTCCATTGCGTTTATGAGCCCCTGGGGGAGCTGAACACTGATGATACGCATTCTGGCCACCATGCACCACCCGGTTCAGCAAACCGCTGGAATAGGTAGGTCTTTAATTAGTTAAATACTTTGCGCCTGCTTGATAATATGCACAAAATATGTTTTTTAAAAGATTTTTTAAGTACGTGGCTATTTATGAAGATTTTTAAATCCCCCGGGAAGAAGAGCACAGAAAGGGTTTTAACGCCCGGGATTCCAGACGTTCGGGGGTGGCTGAATGAAAGCAATAACGCCCAACCTCCACGTTGCCAGGGTTCTGGTCAGGAACGCCGGTGAGATAATTCCCCACATAGGAAGGGACCTTCAGATAGTCAGGGGCGAATGCCTGGAGGAGGTGGCCTTTGCAGGTCTCCTTGCCCTGCGTTCCCTTGAAAGGGGAACCTCCCGTGCACGGACGCCAGGTGGGGAACTGCTGCTCAGACTTTCCGGAAAACTCCAGATAAGGGAAGCCATAGCGGAGCGGGGGATTAAAAACGGTGAGAACTACCTGGTGGTATTCGGCCCCGGTGAGAGGGCCAGGGAGATCATTGAGGAGCTGAAACTGGAGGAGCTCCCCCTCATCGAATGTGAGCGGGAAAAACTGAAAACTTTTTTCGAAAGGGCGGCCCTTGTCGAAGCTTTATAGAACGGTTCCCCCGTCCCAAAGTCCCCACCGGCGGATAGATTTATATAGCCCCCACCATTTCCCGAATTGCCGAGGTGATGATCCCGTGAAGTACAAAAAGCGCAAGTACTTTCTTGCCGGCAGAATAAACCTCATCCAGCGCTCCAAGATCAGGGAGCTTTTTGAGAAGGCCAAAAGCATGGAAAACGTTATATCCCTCGGAATAGGGGAACCGGATTTTGACACTCCTGTGGTAATAAAAGAGGCCGCCAAGAGGGCCATAGACGAGGGTTATACCCACTACACCCCCAACGCCGGCATTCCAGAGTTTCGAGAGGCAATAGCAGAGTACTATAAAACCCACTACAAAGCGGACGTCTCACCCGATGACATCCTGGTCACCGCGGGCGCCTACGAGGCAACCTACCTCGCCTTTCAGACCCTCCTGGAGAGGGGCGACGACGTCATAATTCCCGATCCCGCCTTCGTCTGTTACGTCGAAGACGCCAAAATAGCCGAGGCTGGTATACTAAGGGTGATTCTCAGAGAAGAGAACGAGTTCCAGCCCGACCCGGACGAACTGGTTGAGGCGATAACCAAAAAGACCCGGATGCTGGTTATAAACTACCCCAACAACCCAACAGGTGCGGTTCTCAAAAAGAAGACCGTAAAGGCAATAGCTGATATAGCGGAGGATTACAACCTCTACATCCTGAGCGACGAACCCTACGAGCACTTCCTCTACGAGGGGGCCAAGCACTACCCGATGATAAAGTACGCCCCACACAACACGGTTCTGGCCAACAGCTTCTCCAAGACCTTTGCCATGACCGGTTGGAGGTTGGGCTTCACCATCGCCCCGAGCCAGGTCATCAGGGACATGATAAAGCTCCACGCCTACGTCATCGGAAACGTTACTTCCTTCATCCAGATAGCCGGGATCACCGCCCTCAGGGACAAGCGCAGCTGGGAGGCGGTTGAGGAGATGCGCAGGACCTACGCCGAGAGGCGGAGGCTCGTCCTAAAGTACCTTAACCGGATGCCCCACATAACTCCCTTTAAACCGAAGGGCGCCTTCTACGTCTGGGCCCGCATTGATCCCGGGCTGGGAATGACCAGCGAGGACTTCGCAGAGTGGCTCCTGGACAACGCCGGTGTGGTTGTCATTCCTGGAACGGCCTTTGGGAAGGCAGGAGAGGGCTGGATTCGGATAAGCTACGCCACCAAGAAGGAACAGCTCAGGGAAGCTCTCGAGAGAATGCACGCGGCCCTATCAAAGATCTGAGGGAGAGGGATGAACGAGGTAATCGCCATCTTCGTTACCATATTTTTGGCTGAGCTCGGCGACAAGACCCAGCTCGCGACCATAGCATTTGCCGCGAAGTACGGCTGGAAGACGGCCTTCACCGGCGCGATACTCGGCCTCGCGGCGGTTAACCTGCTCGGGGCCCTGCTGGGGGATTGGCTCGGGGACGTGGTCCCCCTGGACCTGATCCACAAGGGTGCAGGAATTCTTTTCATAACCTTTGGAGTTCTGATGCTGTTGGGAAAGCTCTAGGAGGGATGTAGATGGACAGGAGATGGCTAACGGTTTTGATGAACACCCTCGTCATCGCGGCGGGTTTCGGAACGATGCACATGCTTGAAAAGTTCAAGGACGTTGTTATAGCACACTACGGCATAACCGAGGCGGCCATGGGGTACCAGCAAACTGCCTACGTTGTCGGTCTTTTCGTCGCGTTCCTTCTCGGCGGAACCGGCCTCTTCAAGGGCTCCTTCAAGCGGAGCGTCGCGCTTATAGTAAGCTTTGCCGCGATACCCCAGTTCCTGATCCCCTTCGTGCCAAACTGGTGGGGAGTGGTCGCGCTCCGCTTCTTCCAGGGTTTCATAGTTGCTCTCATTGCGGTCTTTAGCAACCAGATAGGAAGGCTCTTTTTAGCGGAGAGGCCCTTCGCGAAGGGGATAATCCTCTCGGGAATCTTCTGGGGAGGGATCTACGGCATCAACCTGGCCAGATGGAGCGCCAGCACTTACTCCGGATGGGAGGCCGTCAAGATAGCGTTCCTCCTCTCGGCTGTGGTTATGTACCTGGCCCTCGCGATCTGGTGGCTCTTCGTCGAGGACTTTGAGATACCCCGGGAAAGGAGATCCTCCGGGGTTAACGTCTGGAAGATGCCCTTCACGTGGGTCTTCGGGCTCACCTTCTTCCCTGCCCTGTGGATAATCTTCACCCTCGGATCGTTCACTCTCCACAACGTCAGGTTCAGCGACTCCCAGCTTGCAAATCTGGTCACGACCCTGGAGGTCTCCATGGGGATCTGGTCAATAGTGATGGGCTACCTCGGCTTCAGGCTCTCCCTCAAAAACACAACCAACCGGGGCCTCTTCAGGGCAATAGTCAGCGTCATGACCCTCTCCTACGCCCTGACATTCCTGGGCCTCCTAATCCTGTGGAGGGGCATATCGGCCAACGACTACATCATCGCCCTCCTCGGGCTGGCGGTAACGGGCATAGTCCAGGGAACGGGACCTGCGTTCTGGACGACAGCGCCGGCGGCGTATCCAAAGGACGTCTACCCCGAAGCGAGCTTTGCCCTCGGATTGATCTCGAACTCTGCCAACGCGATAGCCCCCAACGTGATGTTCGTTCTCGTGCACGGGGTCTCAACCGGGATCATTATCTACATCTCCATGGCACTCCTCGGAATAGCCCTCCTGGCTGTCTCGTCCCGGATGAGGCTCCCCGTGGAGGAGCTTGGCGATGCGGCCTAAAACGTCCATCGTCTTATTTTTCTCCCTTCTAGCGGCGTTTTTTTACGGCATCGGACTAACCGGCGACCTTTCGGACGCAGTGGGCTACGGACTGATAGGAACCGTTCATGCTATTACCTCCATCGGGATCCATAAGGGGCACGAGACGGTCATAGCGCTGTCCCCATACCTGGCACTCCTTGACATGCTCTTCGGCCTGCTCTGGGTTATGATCGGTCTGACCCTGCCCGCGGTAACGCTGACCCTCCTCTCGGCCCTGGCCCTCTTCATCCTTATGGACGAGGACGTGAGGACGGAACTCAGGGGAGGGCCCTGAGACCCCTCCGGCGAAAAGCTTAATAAGGGACCCCCATCACTACCGCCGGGGGGCCGTAGGGTAGCTTGGCCCATCCTGCGGGCTTTGGGAGCCCGTGACCCGGGTTCAAATCCCGGCGGCCCCACCATAGCTTGCCTTCTGAAAAACCCAAGTCCAAGGAGGTTTGCTCATTAATTGACGTTTTTTGTCCCCCCAAGGCGTCCAGTCAGAACAGGCTGCAACTGCCCGAATGGCTTCTTCTACAGGATAAACCCCACCAGCGATATGTCACGAAAAAGGGTGCACGCCTCGTTACCGGTCCCGCATGAGAAATTTTTGTGTTGGTGGGCCCGCGGGGGTTCGAACCCCGGACCTCCGCCGTGTGAGGGCGGCGTCATAACCAGGCTAGACCACGGGCCCGTCCCGGGAATAGTGAGAGGAGGGAGAAATATAAAGCTTTCGCCCGCTAGGTTTCCTCCAGTATCTCCCTGGGCGCACCGGCGAACTCCACCAGATACTCCGCCTCGACTATGTGCAGCCTCCCCGGAACCACCATGACATGCGGCTGTTTCCCGAAGTCCTCGTTTATCATGTCCCTGACGTAGCCCGCCCTGAGCGTCGGGTTCAGAGAGCCGGCCCTCGCGAGGACAACAACGAGCGTGTCCGGGGTAAAAACATTCTGCCCCCTCATCTCCTCGACCTGAAGGAGTATCTCCATCGCCTCGTTGGCCGTCATGTAGCGGTTCTGGTCGGCCTTTATGTCGAGGAAGAGCATCGTATGAAGGCCCCTCTCCCTGTTCTCCCCTATCACGTCGTAGTGGCTCGTGGGGAACCAGTTCCTCTCGGGGTAAGCAACGGTCGCGCTCTTGCCGAACTTGTAGATGTGAAGCCCAGTTATCGCTATGGCGGAGTATATGCTGGGCGCGTGAATGACGTAGCTCTCGATTCCGGCCTTTTTGGCCCGTATCCTGAGATCGGAGTGCGTCGTCGCGACCATGGGATCTCCAGCGGTGAGGAAAGCCACGTCCCTGTCTTTTGCCTCGCTCAGGACGATCTTCTCGAAGTTGAGTTCCACCTCCTCCCTGTTCAGCCTCCGTATCGGCTTGCCTATAAGCTCCTCGATTCTGCCTATTGTCGTTCCCGCCAGCAGGGAGGTGTAGAACTCGGCAAAGACCACGTCGCATTTCCTGGCCGTCTCAAGACCCTTTAGCGTTATGTCCTTCTCATCGTAAAGTCCCAGTCCTATGAAGTATATCGCCATCTTCCCCACCGGGGGGTGTAGGCGGTGGCGTTTTTAAGCTTGAGGTCAATACATTAGGCAATTGCCGAAAAGCTTATAACGATTGACGAATACCCCTATCCATGCTTGAAAAGGAGAAAGAGGCTCTCGCAAAGAGGATCGCGGGAGAAATAACCCTCTCCTCCGATCCGGGCAAGACCATGCGCAAGTGGCGTGAGATATTCGGCATCAGTCAGACGGAGCTTGCCGACCACCTTGGAGTTTCTTCCTCCGTGATAAGCGACTACGAGGGCGGGAGGAGAAAGAGCCCCGGTGCTTCTACGATAAGGAAGTTCGTTGAAGCCCTCATCAGCATAGACGAGAAGCGCGGTGGCAACGTCATAAGGGCCTTCAGCAAGACCCTCAGCAGCGAGCTTCCCACAAGTGCCATTCTCGACATCAGGGAGTTCGCTCTTCCGGTCACGATAAAGGACCTCGTTGATGCGGTTAAGGGCGAGATAGTCGCCAACGCCCACCTCCTTGACAGAAAGATCTACGGCTACACCGTGGTTGATAGCATAAGGGCGATTCTCGAAATGAGCAGCGAGGAGTTTTTAAAACTCTACGGCTGGACTACTGAGAGGGCTCTCATCTTCACCAAGGTGACCACCGGCAGGAGTCCGATGATAGCGGTGCGCGTCCAGGGTCTCAAACCTGCAGTTGTAGTGCTCCACGGCGTCAAGAACCTCGACGAACTCGCAGTAAAGCTCGCGGAACGCGAGAGGGTTCCGCTTGTTGTGTCCCACGCCCCCAGTGAGGCCGAGCTGATATCGGGTCTCAGAAGACTGGTGGAAAAAACGGAGAGGGAGTTTTAGCTTTCGAGCTCCTTTTTCCTCCAGATTCCTTCCTCGGCAAGCTGAGTTAACCTGTCCCTCATGTGGACTAAAACGTCGCTCAGCGTCTTCCCGTTGTCGTACTCCTCGAGTATTTTCAGCAGCTCCTCCCGGCTGTAGTCCTTCATCTTCCTCGCGAGCTCCGTCATCCTGGGGTATGCCCTCACTATGTTGTCAACTATCGTTATGTCGGCCATCCTCGCCGAGCGGGAGAGCGGATTTAGGTCTATTGTTATCACGAACTTTCCCATTCCAACTAAAGCCTCGGTTCTATCGCCGTCCTCGAGCGGAACGACGACTACGTCGGCCCTCCATATCCCCTTCTCGTCCACCTTGCCGCGCTCGTGCTCTAAACCTGGGATTCTCTTCGTTGGGTTTATTCCGAGGAGTTCTATTTCGGGGTCGTACTTCCTGAGCTCCTCCGCTATGGCTCTAACGCGCTCCTCGGTGCGATAGAAGAGGTTTATCTCGAGCTTGGCGTTGAGCGTTTTGGCCAGCTCTATCGTTTCCTTTGGAACGAGCGCCGCAACGTTCCCGTTAACGGATATAACCGGGTGTTCCGCCAGGAGGAGCTTTGCCACCGCCGCCTTCATCGCCCTCTCTGCCGGCTCTATCGTCCTCTCGCCGATTATGTAGTCGAAGGCCTCGCCGCGACCGTGCGCTATAAGACCGGCCTTCGCTGTTATCCCCTTCTCCATGCCCTCGATTATCTTCTCCCGGTAGTACAGGCTCCAGTAGCGTGGATGACTCTTGGGGATCTCGACCATGGAACCACCGGGGGATGTTGCCGCGGAGAGCTATAAGACTTCCGTCACCACTGCCTGTTCCTGTCCCCGAAAAAGAACTTCATGAAACCTGAGAAGTCTTCCCCCCGAAAAGCGGCGTAAAGCTTCTGGGTCTCCTCGGGGGTGAGCCACTCGATGTGCTCTGGAATACCCTCCTCGAAGAGGTAGAGTATCTCGTCTCCCTTCCTCGCCACGTCGAGGGTGTATACCTTCTTCCCGTGCTCCAGGGCTATCCTTGTCTCATGAGCGACGAGGGATGTGAACCTGCCGATGACGGCCACCGCGACGAATATATCCGCTTCCGGGATAAGGTGGTCGGTTGTTTTGAGGCCGTAGTCAGAGGGGACAACGAAATTGTTAGAGCCAAGCTTCTCCTCGAGGAGCTCGAGGATCGCCTTCTCGGTGCGCGTGTGGTAGAGTATGGTGGGCTCGCTCAGGTAGACAAGCGGCCCATGGGTTTCCTTTTTCCTTCGCTTGAAGAATCCGAGCATTGAACCACCTCAGGTGGGGATAATGTCATCATCTCTCAGGAGGGATGACACTCATCATCGGCTGGTCATCATAGCGGGGAGGCTTTATTAAGGTTTAGGCTCAGCTCATACAGGTGATAGAATGCGCGTCATTCCCATCGCGAGCGAGAGTTTGGGAGTTAGAAGTCTAGCGACCTTCATCGAGGCTTCCGGCCTAAAAATCCTCATAGATCCCGGCGTCGCCCTCGGGCCGAAGCGCTATGGCCTCCCACCGGCCAGAATAGAGCTTGAAACCCTCCAGAAAATGAGGCGAAAGCTCCAGGGGTACGCGAGAAGGGCTGACGTTGTGATAATATCACACTACCACTACGACCACCACATGCCCTTTTTTGAAGGCCTCTACGAGAGTTCAAGCGAGGAATACGCGCGGGAGGTTTATCAGGATAAGCTCCTCTTCCTCAAACATCCCAAAGAGAACATAAACTTCAGCCAGAGGAAGCGTGCCTGGGCCCTTTTGAGAAACGCTGAACCGATAGCAAGGAAGATTGAGTTCACCGATGGAAAAACCTTCGACCTCGGAGGGGTTAGGCTTGAGTTCTCGCCAGCTGTCCCCCACGGAAGGGAAGGGAGTAAGCTCGGCTTCGTCGTGATGGTCCTCGTGGACGATGGCTCCCAAAGGATAATCCACGCAAGTGATATTCAACTGCTTAACAGGAAATCGGTGGAGTGGGTAGTCGAGAAGAACCCCGACCTGCTAATAACCGGCGGTCCTCCCACATATCTCGGAAAGCGCACCGAGGGGAGCTGGGAGACCGGGATAAAGAACCTGAACGAGATAATCCGCGAGACGAACGCTGAGATAATACTCGACCACCACATAGTGAGGGACAAACGCTATCAGGAGTTCTTCGATGAACTTGAGGTAAGGCCCAAAACCTTCGCCGGTTACCTGAGGATCGGGGATAGGCCACTGGAGGCCTACAGGAGGGAACTCCACCGGAGGGAAAAAGGGGAAAGGGTGAATCTTCCGTTCCTGTCGGATCGGCTGGAGTAAGTGATCCTCTGGTCATTGCTGTCCAGGGAGTTTTATAGGGGCCGGGACTGAGGGGAAACCATGTCGTGCGATTCCAGGCGAAGAAAGGCATTCCAGGGAAGTCTGATGACCCTCGCCATTGGAATGATAGTCTACGCCCTCTGGAGCGGGAGATACTCAATAGGGGCCCTGGCCGTTGTTCCGGCAGTGCTCTTCGTCTACGCTGAATGCGGTTCACTGCCCTTCGACACCTGTGACGTTGAGGATGGCGACGCAACATTCTCACTCAAGCGAAAGCCTTAAGCCTTCACCTCCAAACTCCCTCCGGTGGTGGAGATGGGGGACTTTTACATAGCCCACGAAGGAGACATAAAAGCCGGAAGGACGACAGACGTCTACTTCCTGAGGACGAAGAAAATCCTCGAGGAGAAAGGGGTAAGGAAGAAGGTCTTCGCAGACGTGGCGACTACTTCTTTGCCGCATGGCTGGAAGTGGGGGGTTTTAGCGGGAATAGAGGAGGTCGCAAAACTCCTCGAGGGCCTTCCCGTCAACGTCTACGCGATGGCCGAGGGGACGATCTTCCACCCCTACGAGCCGGTTCTCCAGATAGAAGGATTCTACGAGGAGTTCGGGATCTACGAGACGGCCCTGTTGGGAATGTTAAGTCAGGCGAGCGGGATAGCCACCGCTTCCCTAAGGGTGAAGATGGCCGCCAACTTCAAGCCCGTCTACTCCTTCGGGATAAGGCACATGCACCCAGCAATAGCTCCAATGATAGATCGCTCGGCCTTCATAGGCGGCTGCGACGGTGTTTCCGGCATTCTCGGAGCCGAGATGATCGGAGAAAAGCCCGTCGGAACGATGCCACACGCGCTCATCATAACCGTCGGCGACCAGGTGACGGCCTGGAAGTACTACGACGAGGTCATGCCGCCGGAGGTTCCGAGAACCGCCCTGGTCGATACCTTCTGCGACGAAAAGTTTGAATCGCTGGTGGCCGCCGAGGTCCTGGGCAGGAGGCTCGACGCGGTCCGCTTGGACACGCCGGGCTCCAGGAGGGGCAACTTCCGAAAAATCATCGAGGAAGTCCGCTGGGAGCTCAATTTAAGGGGCTACGACTGGGTGAAAATCTTCGTCTCGGGGGGCCTAAACGAGGAAAGCATAAGGGAAATAGTGGACGTGGCCGATGCCTTCGGAGTTGGCTCTGCCATAGCGAGCGCCAAACCGGTGGACTTCTCCCTCGACATAGTGGAGGTGGAGGGAAAGCCACTAACGAAGCGTGGAAAACTCAGCGGAAGAAAGCAGATCTACCGCTGCGAGAACGGTCACTACCACCGCGTCCCGGCGGACAAAAAGCTCGAAAGGTGTCCCATCTGCGGGGCAGAGGTTGAACCGCTCCTGAAACCTCTCATAGAGAATGGCGAGATAGTTGCAGAGCTTCCTAAAGCGAGGGAGATAAGGGAATATGTTCTGGAGCAGGCGAAGAGGTTCGAGCTAAAGCTCGAGTGACAGTTTTTCTGTTTTTGTTTTCAGCAATCCACGACAGTAAAGGACGCGGAGAGAAGGGGTAGCGGGATAAGGAAAAGGAGGCTTCAAACCTCCTCTATGTAAATGCAGCTGACCGGGCAGGCCTCTGCTGCCTCCTTGGCACAGTTGTAGAGGTTCTCATCCTCGATTATCTCAACGACCGGGTGGCTCTTTCCGTCGTCTCCCATCTCGAAGACGTCCGGGCAGAGGCTGGCACAGATGGCATCTCCGATACAAACATCCTGGTCAACCCTAACCTTCCACGCCATGGAACATCACCGGGTTTAGATGAACTCCGGCGAATATAAACTTTTCGTCGCAGAATAGAACGCTCAACGGCGAGAATTAGGGAAAATGGGAAGACGCTGGGCGTCGGTGTACAAAGAAATGCAGGATGGATCAGTAGAGGCCGAGTTTCTTCTTGTACTCCGGGCTTATCATGTCCGGGCTCCACGGCGGATCAAAGGTGAGCTCTATCTCCGCGTCCTTAACCCCCGGGATCTCGAGTATCTTGTCCTCTACAGCCCTGAGAATCCACATCGTCATCGGGCAGCCTGGGGTGGTCATCGTCATTTTTACATAAACCGTGTTGTCGGGCCTTATCTGAAGGTCATAGATGAGCCCGAGGTTAACCACGTCAACCCCTATCTCCGGGTCTATGACCTCCTTGAGCTTCTCCAAGATGAGCTCCTTCGTGAGCTCGACGTTCTCACCCTCGCTGGTTTTCTCCTCGCGCTCGCGGTTTATCGTTATCAAACCGACGCCCTCGAGCTTTCCAATCTCCGAGTGGAGCCTGATGAGAACGTTGTCCAAATCAGGAGTGTCCTTCGCGAGGGTCACCGTTACGTTACCCTTCCCATCCACCTCTATGGATTTGACGAACTTCTCGTCAACGATGTCCTTAACGACCCTTTCAACGTCTTCCTTCGTGACCATTGTTCACCACCTGGCCGGAGTTGGGGAATACAATTTTAAACCTTTTGGGTCAGAAGTGAGTAGTCAGGGCGAGAGAATGTCGAGTATCAGATCTTCGGCTATTTCGGGCGTTATCGCCCTTGCCCGCAGCTCCCTCAACACCCTCTGTATGGCGAAGCGCCTCACCGACGGGGCTTTTCTAAAGGCCTCCCTGAGGAGCGGGCAGCCGAATTTGAGGTCGTAGTTCCCACCGATGAGCTCGATTATCTCCGCCTTGTCGAGAGCCAAAAAGGCCGGAAGGTTGAGGGTCACGAGGTCTCCGGAGCGGTAGATTGAGATCAGGCCCGAGCTCAGGAGATCACCGGAGGCGAGGATTCTTATTCCATTTTTTCGAGCGTAGTCCTCGACGGCCTTCATAACCATGGAGTGACATCTGCCACATATGGGCGCTCCCTTCTCCATCTGGGCGGTTATAACCTCGAGATAACCGGGAATCTCCACGAAAACCGCCCCCTCGTCTCTAGCCCTTTCGATCACGCTCTCCTTCATCTGGGGGAGTTTTGCGGTAACGGGAACGACATCAAACCCAGCCCACCTGAGGATCTTGAGGGAGGCTGTGCTATCGGAACCGGCCGAGAAGGCGAGAACCATTCTCACGCCTATTGGAGAGCGATCAAAGTCCTTTCCGGTCAGACGGTACTCGACGAGATCCCTAAGGCGAGAATAGGCTTCCTCCCCAATTTCTCCCCTGACCCCCTCAAGGGCTTCGAGGTTGTACTCAAGGCGGTACCTCTTGATAAAATCATCCTTCACCGGGCCGATCATGAGGATAGGAGGGAGTGAGGATTATTAAACCTGACGCCGGGAAAAACCTTAAAAAAAGCCCGACCTACCCCGCTCACGAACGAAATCCTTCTGGAGGTGCTGCTATGGAGGAGATAATCGAGAGGGTCAGGGAGAAGACGAGCATTCCTGTTTACGAGAGGACTATCGAGAACGTTCTGAGTTCGATCCTCGCTAGCGGCGATGTCTGGCGCATCGTTGATCTCAGCGAAGAACCCCTCCCGCTGGTCGTGGCCGTCATAACTGCACTCCATGAACTCGGTTACGTGACCTTCGATGGCCCGAACGTCGTCCTGACCGAGAGCGGGAAGAGACTCGTGGAGGAGTACGGGATCGGCGCGAGAAGGGACTACACCTGCCCCCACTGTGCCGGAAGGACCGTCGAGCTTTCAGCATTCAGCGACCTGCTCGAGCAGTTCAGGGAGATCGTCAAGGACCGCCCGCAGCCGAAACACGACTTCGACCAGGCCTACGTTACCCCCGAGACAACCGTCGCGAGGATTGCCTTAATGCACACCAGGGGAGACCTCGAGAACAAGGAGGTCTTCGTCCTCGGGGACGACGACCTGACAAGCATAGCCCTCATGCTCTCCGGCCTGCCAAAGAGGATCGCGGTTCTCGATATTGACGAGCGCCTTGTCAGGTTCATCGAGAAGACCGCCGACGAGCTTGGCTACGAGAACATTGAGATGTTCACCTTCGATCTGAGGGAGCCACTTCCTGACTACGCCCTCCACAAGTTCGATACCTTCATCACCGATCCGCCCGAGACCGTTGAAGCGATAAGGGCCTTCGTCGGCAGGGGAATAGCGACGCTCAAGGGACCGGGACGCGCGGGTTACTTCGGCATAACGAGGCGCGAGAGTTCTCTCGATAAATGGCGCGAGATTCAAAAGCTGCTCCTCAACGAGTTCGGCGTTGTTATAACCGACATCATCAGGAACTTCAACGAGTACGTTAACTGGGGTTATGAGGAGGAGACGCGCGCCTGGAAGCTCCTTCCGGTCAAGGTCAAGCCCTCTTACAACTGGTACAAGAGCTATATGTTCAGGATTCAGACCCTCGAAGGTTCGAAGGGCTTTGAGGACAGGATAGAGGTCGGTGACGAGCTCTACAACGACGAGGAAGCGTCGACCACATGATAGCCCTTGTCGACTGCATAAGGAAAAATCTCGGCCGGGTTCCCGGCCTTTATTCCCTAATCCTCTACGGTTCCCTGGTTAGAGGAGATTACATCCCCGGAACGAGTGACGTTGACTTCTTCGCAGTTCTTGAGGACGGTATCGAGCCGGAGGAGGTGCTTTCAAAACTACAACCTGTTCTTGAGGAGTGCACCAGATCCATACAATCCGTTGAGGTCGACATGGCATGGGAATGGCTCTCAAACCTCCGTGACCCCCTCAACCTTGGCTATCCCTACAAGTTCCTGACGGTTTACCAGGCAGACTTCAGGGAGAACCACTTCGTGGTTCTCGGTGAGGATGTAGTCCGGCTCCTGCCCCAATACCGGGTTGAGGAGATACTTCCCAGAAGGCTGGATGACATTCTAAAGAACCTCGAGCGCTTCTCGGAAAATCCAAAGATGCTCCATATCCTCGCGGGCGAAACCGCCAGGCTGATGGCTTTCCTTCACGGCTCAAGCCTCAGAAAGTGGGACGTCCTTAGAAAACTCGAAGAGCTTGGCGATGGCGAGGCGGTAGAAATCTATCGCTCGTACCTTGATGGAAGGAAAACAGAGCTTGATAAGGAGTTTTTAGCTGAGTTTGTGCTATCAAGGGTGGAAAAACTGAGAAAGGAGCAGGGCTTACTTTCCCCTTGACTTCTCCGCCTTCTTAGTCCGCCTTCCTCTCCAGGCCACGACGGCCGCGAGGGCTATCAAGAGGACCCCCGTACCGATGTAGATGTATGCAATCCCTTCGCCTTCCCTGGAGGGTTCTACGGGGCGAAAGCCGTTAACTTCGTAAGCCCCGATCGAGAGCGGACTTCTACCGGGGTATATCACCACGTAACCGTCGAGGTCGTCCGGCCGAATCCCGTTGGTTGAGTTGCCGATGTAGGTCGAGTTCTCAATGAGCAGAAACGTCGCGTTGGCGAGTACCACCGTTCCGTTTTTCACCCTCGGTTCAGGGATATCAGCGTAGAGAAGCCTCCGAAGGAAAGAGACTCCCCTCCGATAGATCCCGATATCAGTGAGGTTTGCCTCCTGGAGGGCCCAGAGAACCCTCGCCGTGGAGGTTATGCCCGCTATCGAGCCCTGAGTATACGGAAAGGCCCCGTTCGGATACTGTCTCTCCTCAATTATCTCCAGCGTTTCGTTGAGTTCCCGATCCCTGCCAAACTCCCGGAAGACAATGACAGCGTGGGCGAAGTAGTAGGTGGGAACGCGGTAGTAGACGGGGTTTCCTGTCTTCGGGTCTCTAGTGGAGAGCATCCAGGTGAGGTTCCTTGAGAGGTAATCCAGGGATCGGGAGTAGTTGTAGCTCACGTTGAGGTTCCTGAAGACCCAGACGACGTATTCCGTGTTGTAGAAGTCTCTCCAGACGCCGTTTTTGTTGGTGGAGAGCAGGTGGCTGATCTCCTTCGAGTAGTCCTCCCCGAGGAGTGCCTTCACCCTCGCCGTTTCGGCGACCTGCCACGGGAGCAGTTTCGAGAGGTTCCCGGGCAGTTGGGGTTTCCTGCCGCACATCAGGTAGTAGTCCGCCAGGACCACCCTCTCCCAGTCCGCTGTCGGGCGAACCTTCGAGAGGTAGGGGCAGGCTATCGGACGAAGGTTCTCAAAGCCCTTTATTTTGGAGACACTCAATAAATCGAGGACACGGTAGTGGAGCGTTCCCCAGAAGCCGAAGTGCTCCCTCTGGAGGAGCTCCTCGCGGTACTTCTCGTTTCCCGTCGCGTAGAGTGCCATGGCTATCGCGACGGTATCGTTGAAGTTCCCCTCGAGCTCAACCCTGTCACCAAGGTATGCTAGCGCAAAGGCCCGATAGGCCCTCAGGTCCCCCTCCACCTTCATCCTTTTGAGCTCGTCCTTTTTCCCAAGCGCCATGTATCCGAAGATCTTTTCCTCGTCGTTCTTGGGTTGTGCAGCCATCAACCAGCCGGTAGCCCGGCTTAGGGCCTCCTCAACCTGCTTTTCAAAGCCGGTGAGGTTCTCGAGTATGTAGCCACTCCTGAACTCCTTCAGGGCTATAAGCGCCAGAGCGGTATCGAGGTAATCATTCCACGAGCCGTCGGGATTCTGGGTGTAGACCAGCCAGTAGGCGGCGTTGTTTATGGTGTGAATATACCTGCCCCGGGCTATGTTCTCCCCGCGCATGAGGGCCAGCATTGCCATTGCTGTGTGCTTCGCCTCGTGCTCCTCGCCGTACTCGTAGCCCCACGAGTCGAAGGGTGTCCTTATCTCCATCAGCCACTCGCAGCCCTCCAGAACCCGCGAGTAATCGCCGGTTTTGTAAAGGGCAAGAACAGAGAAGGCCGTGTCCGGAACGGTCGGGGAATAGACGTAGGGCTCGATTTTAGCCGATACCTGAACCGGTGACGCGATGAGCAGTATAAACAGCCCGATTGAGAGAAGCCTCTTCATTCAAACCACCCCGGGGGGAAAAGAAAAGGGGGTTAAAAAGTCATCCGTAGTAGACCCTGGCAACGAGCTGGTAACTGGCGCTGTTGTAGTAGGTGTCGTAGGCGTAGACGACAAAGTACCAGGTTCCGGGAGCGGGGTTGCTGTACTCCACGTGCTCGCTCGAGCCGTAGTTCTCGGAACGGTCAACCAGGTTCTGGTTGTTGTCGTAGAGGTAGAGGTCGAGGTCATCGTAGCTGCTGCCGGTGAGGTCGCCGGTGATCTTGGTGGCGCCGCTGCCGACGGCCATCTGGTGGACGTTGTAGTCGTGGTACTGGACGCTTCCGGTGAATGTCTTCTCGTCAACGGTGGGCTGGCTTCCTCCATCGCTACCGCCGTTGTCCCCGCCACTCGGCTGGCCGAGTGAGCCGTCGCTTACCACATCAACCTGGTAGTTGGCCGAACCGCTGTAGCTGACGACCTTTATCGTCCAGGTTCCATCAGCTGGGTTGTAGTAGCCGACCTTTTCGAAGCCGTAGTAGGCGGTGTAGGAATAGTCAACCTGGTTGCCGTTCGGGTCGTAGAGGTACAGATCGAGGTCGCTCTGGGAGTTGTCCCAGTAGAGCGTTGCCGTGATAAAGGAAGCACCGCTCACCGTGAACTGGTGGCTCTCCTGGCCCTTGCTGGCAACCGAGCCGGTGAAGGTGAGCCTGGAGAGGTCATCGTAGTACGCGGCCTTGTAGGCGTTGACCCTGCCGGCACCGTAGGCGATGTCGGCTATTTCATCGGGCTTGACGATATCGGCGGTCTCTATGAGGGCCATCTTGACCTTGTCCGGGCTCCAGCTCGGGTGGGCCTGGAGGATGAGGGCGGAGATACCCGCAACGTGCGGGGTGGCCATTGAGGTTCCGGGAGCCGCGGTGTAGTAGTCGTTTATCGGCTGCCCCATGCTGGTTCCGCTGGCGCGGGCGGCTATGATCCAGTTGCCCGGAGCGACGACCTCGGGCTTGAGCCTGTTGTCGGCGGTCGGTCCCCTGCTGGAGAAGTCGGTTATGACGTCGTTCTTGTCAACGGCACCGACGGTGATGACCTTGCTGGCCGCTGCCGGTGAGCCAACGGTGTACTTGTCGGGTCCGCTGTTTCCAGCGGCAACACAGACGACTATTCCAGCATCCCAGGCCCTGTTAACGGCCTGGCTGAGGGAGTCGCTTCCGTCCGAACTCTGGGAGCCGCCGAGCGAGAGGTTGATGACCCTTATCCCGTACTTGTCCTTGTTCTGAACCGCCCAGTCAACACCGGCTATGATGTCGGAAACGCTGCCGCTTCCCTCCCCGCTGAGAACCTTTATTCCAACGAGCTTGGCACCTGGGGCCATTCCTTTATACTTGCCGTTGCTCGCCTTTCCGGTTCCGGCGGCTATGCTGGCGACATGGGTTCCGTGACCGTTGTCGTCGTAGGGACTTGAGCGATCGTTAACGAAGTCCTTCCATCCGATGACCTTGCCCTGCAGGTCGGGGTGGGAGGCATCAATTCCAGTGTCTATTATACCTATGGTGATTCCGGAACCGTCGTAGCCGAGGTTCCAGAGGTTGGTGGCCATAACCTGGGCGGCCGACTCATCGAGGCCCTCGGTGTCAACGGCCACCTTAATCGCGTAGTCCTCCTGGATGAACTTTATGCCGGAGAGGGTGCTCTTTCCAAAGAAACCGGTGTCTATCATCCCTGCAATCGCCAGGAGATCCCTTACCTTTATCTTCACCGCAACCGCGGGAATGATCTCGTAGGTGTACTTCACTTCCGCACCCAGGAGCTTCAGTATCCTGACGGCCCTGTCCCTGTCCTGGGGATTGTCGAACATTATAACGGTGCTTATTTCCTGATTCCAGTTCATCCCCTGGACCTTCTTGAAGAGGCCCGGTGTTAACAGCCCGTAGTCCTTTTCAACCTGCACGGTCCCTGTCTGCGGCTTGATGGGTACTGCCGCAGTCGTTCCCGCCATCAGGCCAACAAGAAACAGGGCAACCAAAACTACCTTCCACCTATTCATTCTCCAACACCTCATTCTAGTGGGGGATTCCAGCATTCCTCCGGGTATAGAACCCATCATCCCGGGACATGAGTGTACATGGATATATAAGCCTTTCGAGTGCTGAAAGAACGGGAGACGATGCAAAGAGAGTGAGTTCATGAAAGCTAGAACGAAGAAACATGCCAGAATGTAACGGTGGAACCGTTTATCAGCATCGGCAGAAGTTTGGTGCGGTGGCCGGGATTTGAACCCGGGTTACCGGCTTGGGAGGCCGGTGTCCTGGACCAGGCTAGACTACCACCGCACTGTCCAGCCCGCTGATAAATAATCAGTCCGGACTTTAAAAGCTTTACTTTTCAGGCACTGCTGAGCAGAATGCCCCCGACTATCATTGTCAGCCCGATGACGGTCGCGGGTGCTATGTTCTCGCCGACGATGAGGGAAATGAAGACGAGGCTCAGAAAGGGCACGAGGTAGGCTAAATTCGAGGCGAACGTCATGTCATCCTCAATGGCTCTGTACCAGAGGAGAAATGTAACACCCATCTCAAAGAGGCCGACGTAGACCGCTCCGATAAGGCCCTCAATAGGTGGAACCGCAAGCCCCCCTGAGAGCGCGAGAACAGACAGGATATAGATGAACCCGAAGAGGAAGTTCCAGAAGGTCTTCTCGACGGGTGGCCGCTCGTCCCTCAGGTTCAACAGCCAGTAGGTGGCCCATATAACCGCACTTCCGAGTCCAAGGGCAACTCCGATTGGATCCGAAAAGTTCAGGTCGGTTAAATCTCCTTTCGTGGCCACGATAAATGCCCCAAAGAAGCCAAGTGAAAGCCCGGCGATCGTCCTTAACCTTACCCTCCTTCCAAGGAGGGGGATCGAGAGGAGAACCAGTATCAGCGGCCAGGTGTAGTTGAGTGCCTGCGCCTCCTGGGCCGGAAGCCGATCGTAGGCCGAAAAGAGGAGGAGGTAGTAGAGGACAATCAGAAAGCCGAGGTAAGCGGAGCGGAGGTTCTCCTTTCGCGAAGAGAACTCGCAGGAGTGGGGAAGGCCTAAAACGATCAGAGAGGTTAATAGGGCGTAGAAGAGCAGCTGAAATGGTGTTAGATGCCTCAGGGATAGCTTGAAGGCGCTCGCGACGGTTGACCAGAGGAGCACTGCGAGAACGGCGTGCTTTTTGGACATGGAGAAAAAGAGAAGTTGAAGCTTTAAAAATTCACTCCTCCCTGAAGGCCCCATACTTCTTGGGGTCATAGAAAGGTGGAGCAACCGTTACGGCCTTCTTTGCCTTGCCCCTTATCTCTATCTCCAGCTCGACGCCGGGCTTGGCGTACTCCTCCTTCACGAAGGCCATTCCAATGCCTATACCGAGGAGAGGTGAGAGGGTTCCGCTCGTGACTTCGCCGATGGGCTCGCCGTTGGCAAGAACGCGGTAGCCCTCCCTCGGAATGCCCTTCTCGACCATCTTGAAGTGGACGAGCTTCCTTCCCAAACCGCGCTCCCTCTGCTTCAGCAGGGCTTCC
Source organism: Thermococcus sp. (assembly GCF_027012695.1). Classification (GTDB taxonomy): domain Archaea; phylum Methanobacteriota_B; class Thermococci; order Thermococcales; family Thermococcaceae; genus Thermococcus. The sequence continues at coordinate 30,911 of NZ_JALUYR010000050.1, read as the reverse complement.
TTTCCTATGAACTCCTTGTCCCAGAATATGGCGAAGTCAAGGTTTGCCTGGAGGGGGGTAACCTCGTCTATATCTGTACTGAGGAGCTGTAGTTCTTTCGTCTCGTTGCCGTAGAGCGTGTAACCGGCTTCAAGCCTGAGCGTATCGCGAGCTCCAAGACCAGCGGGCTTTATGCCGTACTTCTTGCCAGCTTCAAGGATTCTCCCCCAGACGTGGAGGGCCTTTTCCGGTTTTCCTCTCTTCGATGGGTCCGGATGATAGGGGTTGGCATCTTCGAAGTAGACCTCAAAACCGTTCTCGCCGGTGTAGCCGCTCCTGGAGAGGAGCATCCTGATTCCATCGAGCTCAACTTCCTTCGCCTGGAACCACCAGAGATCGTTGATGTCTATTCCGAAGAGCTCCTTGGCGAGATCCCTCGCCTTCGGCCCCTGTACTGAGAACATGACCATGTCGTAGGTCTTGTTTTCAATCTCGAGGTCGAGCTCGCCAAACTTTTCTATCCCGCGCTTTAGCGCGTTGAACCAGGCCTCGAGCTTCTCGAAGGCGTCGCTGTCACAAACCATCATGTAGGTGTCGTTCCCGAGGTTGAAAACTAAAGTCTCGTCCTTAACCGCTCCGCGCTCGTTGAGAACCAGCGTGTAGGTTCCGCTTATTGCAGGGGGCTTGCTTATGTCGTTGGTCGTTACGTACTGGAGGAACTCCAGGGCATCTTTACCTCGGAGGATGAACTCGCCCATGTGGGAAACGTCGAAGATTCCGACGCCGTTTCTAACCGCAAGGTGCTCCTCCTTTATGCTGGAGTACCAGATGGGCATCTCCCAGCCGGCAAACTCCTCAACCTTTTTTGCGTGTTCCTTATGCCAGTCGAATAGGTGTACCCTTTTGGCCATGGACATCACCGTTAAAACTTCAATCAGAGCGTTATAACCCTTTCCGCCAGGGGGCGCGAGGAAAACATAATAAGCGGCCACCAACAATTTAAGGTGGGTGGTGTTATGTTCGAGAAAGTTCTCTACCCTACTGACTTCTCGGAGGTTTCCCTCCACGCGCTCAGGAACTGCATCCCAAGGCTCGCGGCACTGGGGGTGAAAAAGCTCTATCTCATCCACGTCATTGATATAACCGTTGCGGAGCTGGAGGCCCTCGAGCTCGAGGAGGTTTACAGAAAGAGGCTGGAGGAACTGGCGGAGGAGCTGAGGGAGGGGGGAATAAAGGCGGAGGCCATTGTGCGGCTGGGAATACCCTCACTGGAGATCTCCGAGACCGCTGAGGAGAAGAACGTGGATCTTATAATCATTCCCAGCGCTGGAGAGAACATCTGGAGGCGCATGTTCCTCGGTAGCACCGCGTCTAACCTAGCCAGGGCCACGAGGAGACCGGTTCTTCTTCTGAGATACATCAAAACGGACGACGGCTTCCGGCTCCCCCTTGACTGCGGGGATATATTCAAAAGGCCCCTCGTAGCCCTCGATTTCTCGGAGTGCTCTAATAAAATAGTTCAGGTGGTCAAAAAGTTCGAGGAGCTAATCGAGAAGGGCATCCTCCTCCACTCGGTTGACTACGGCAAGTTTGAGGAGCTGGAGCAAAACATCGAGACGGCCAGGAAGAACCTTGAGGAAATCGCCCGGGGACTGGATGCCAGGTTTGAGATCGAGATCACCGTCGGAATAGCAAGTCAGGCCATAATAGGGACCGCCATAGCTAAGGATTCGACCCTGATAGTCATCGGAAAGAAGGGTAGGAGCGTCATAAAGGATATCCTCCTGGGAAGCACGGCGGAGAGGGTTATCAGGGACTCAAAGCTTCCGGTTCTCCTCGTGCCGTGTGGTTGACCTCAGACTGGAACGGCTTCATCACCGATCAGTAGCTACCCTGTTGCCATCATCGGTCGCCCCTTCATTTTTCTCCTGGGCTTATAAATCTACTCCCTCGTGCTCTCCCCGGTCATCACGGCGCTCGCCACCATGTGGGCCAGCCTCAGGGGTTCGGGTGTCAGACCCGTCCTCGTGGTGACGCGGACTATCTCAGCCGCTGTTCTTCCGTCAACGCCGACCGTCTGAAGGTAGAGCCTGCCAGGGATCATCTCAAGCAGGGGAGGGGCCCTTCTGAGTAATTCAACCCTCTCCTCCCAGTCGGGAAAGTGCCTCTTCAGGGCGAGTTCCATGGCCGTTATGTTGGGCCTCTTACGAACGACCACGATGACCGGAAGACCCGTCTCCCGGTTGACCCTCCCAACGTCCACGACGTTGAAACCCGCGTAGGTTATCCCCTTGAGCATTATGACCCGCAGGTCCCTGAAACGCGAGCCGATCACAGCGTCAACAATCTTTTCGGTGGCGTCGGTTCCATCCACGGCTATCCAGCGCGAGAGGACGCCGACCACTTCCTGAGAACCCTTCATGACGACGCCGATGAGGATCGTATTCCCCCGGGTGAGTTTGGAGGAAAAGGAGAAGGTACCGTCGTCGAAGCCGACGACCCTTATCCCGGGCTTGACCTTCCGTATCATCCGAAGAGCACCCGCGCCATCCACTCGGAGTATTCGCGATTGAGCTTGTCCAGGTCTATCCTCGCTATGAGGGGAACCTCGTAGGGGTGGAGCTCCCTTATGGCCTCCCTGAGTTCCTTCCACCTGCTCACCTCGGTCTTGAGTATGGCCCCCACTTCCTTTCCTTCCTCGATCTTCCCCTCCCACCAGTACATCGCCTCGTGCTCGCGGAGGTTGGCGCAGACTATGAGCTTCCTCTCGAGGAGCTCCCTGACTATCTTTCTGGCGCTTTCCCAGTCCGGAAAGGTGGTGTAGACGAATATCGCCTCCATTGGTCTCACCGGAAGGGGCTCGACGGATAAACTTAAATCGGTTGCGGGGTAATGAATGGGGGATGGGTATGGCAAGGGTTAGGGCTCATCTGAGGATTCACGGGCGCGTTCAGGGCGTTGGTTTTCGCTCGAGAATGCATAGGGAAGCCAAGAAGCTCGGCCTGGCCGGGTGGGTGAGGAACCTGCCAGACGGGACCGTTGAGGCCGTGGTGGAGGGGGAACCTGAGAGGGTGGAAACCATAATAGGCTGGGCCCATCAGGGACCCTCCGGGGCCAGGGTAACAAAGGTGGAGGTACGGTGGGAAGAGCCGGAGGGTCTGAGGGACTTCCGGATTACAGGCTAGCCATCTTCTCTATCAGTATTCTCTTGGGGCAGTACTTGACCTCACAGAAGTTGCAGACGAGCTTTTCCTTGTCCTTCTCGGGGGTGTGGAGTATGAGCTTCCTGAAACCCTCCATCTCCTTGATCTTCATGAACACCTCCACCGGCAGGGTTCCGTCAATGACAATGTAGAGCTTTGCCGGTTCTTCGCGGAGGTTCCTGCTGAAGACCTCCATGACCGGAACCCCGTTCCTGTGGAGAAGGTTCAGAACCTCCGAGAAACCCTTCAGATACCTGTCCTTGTCGAGCTCGATCTCCAGAACCTCCCATCCCATGAGCGGGGCGACGTCAATGAGGCTGGGCAGGGGGTTGAGCTTCTCGAAGATGAGCTTTAGGGGATAGGTTTTCTCAATGTACTCGATGGTGTGATAGATTATCTTTCTGTTGACGCCGATTACCCTTGCCAATTCGCTTATCGGGACCTCAACGTTCCGCAGGTAGATCCTGCCGTTTTTAACGCTGAGACCGTTCTCAAAGAGGAATTCGGCCACCTTTTTCCTGGCCGGATAGTTCTTGAAATAGGCCTCTAGTATGAGCATCATCTTTGTTCACCTCTTACTCATATGTGGGTAGGAGTGGATATTTAAATCTTTCCCCGCGGAAGGTTAATTAAGGGAAAGGACCAGTTCTTACGGGTGTTCGGGATGGGGGATCTCGACGTGATAGGGATTGGAAACCTGAACTACGACATCATAATGCTCGTGGACAGGTTCCCGGAGTTTCACGAAAAGGTTAACGCCAAAGAGGCCCACTTCGGTCTCGGCGGTGCTGCTGCAAACACGATAACGTGGCTGGCCAGTTTTGGACTGAAGACCGGCTACATCGGGGCGGTTGGACGGGACGAGATAGGCGAAGCCCACCTCTCCTTCTTCCGGAGGATGGGCGTTGACACCGGGGGCATCAGGGTTGTTGACGCGCCCTCGGGAGTGGCGGTCGCGATGGTTCACGGTGATGACAAGAGGATAGTGAAGTATCCCGGGGCCAACCTCTTCAAGGAGATTGATCCGGACTACCTGGGCAGGGCAAGGCACGTCCACCTTTCCTCCAATCCGATCGAGACGATAGAGAAGGCCATCAACCTGGCCGATGAGAGGGGCATAACCACCTCGCTGGACATAGGTGAGGCACCCCTCCGGAGGGAGGTGGAGGAGAGGGTTGATTACCTCATGATGAACGAGGACGAATACCGGAGGAAGTTTGGCTCCCTCGATCCATTCCTCTCGCGGGCGAAGAACCTCGTCATAACTCTCAACGGAGGGGGAGCCCTCATACGTGACAGCCAGGGTAACGTCCAGGAAATAAGGGGGTTGAGTGCGAAAGTTGTGGACTCAACGGGAGCCGGCGATGCCTTCGACGCGGGGATCATCTACGGTGCCCTTCACGGCTGGTCCCTGGCAGATTCCGCCAGACTGGGAATGCTCCTAGCCTATCTGACCGTTCAGAAGGTTGGGGCCAGGAGCGCTGTGGTTTCTCTGGATGAGGTAAAGAGACTCGCCAGGGAACTCGGGATGAACCTCCCCTTCGAAAACGGGCCCGCCCGAAACGTTCGGGAACAGAAACCTTAAAAGTTCGTCCCCCAAGAGCCGTAGGGAGCCAAGAACCATCGACCGGAGGTGGAGTCATTGGAGATCATAGTTGACAACTTCAAGCCGAAGATCACCCGCCCGTTCCGGAGGAAGAACGAGTACTGGGTCAAGCTCATCCTTCCCGATGGGGAGGAGTACATAATGAAGTTCAAGACCCCACTGGAGGCAGAAGATGCCATCTACGGGATGCTGGACGATCTTCAGGTCTACGGGGGAAAGGTCAGACTCAAGCTTCGCGAGGGTAACGTCATCGAGAATATCGAGGTTCTCGAGCTCTACAAACCCTCGGCGAAGGAGCTCCTCAACGAGTACTTCACGGATTAACTCTCAATGTTCTTTTCTGTCTACCGGCGTTGTAAATCTGACAAAAACCTATATATAGTCCGGAGTACATAGTTAACCATTGGATAAACACAGGATCCTCAATCCAGGGTTCCAATTCTCAGGGGGTCGTGAACGTGGCAAGGAAAAAAAACAAGGAGCTCATAGACCTCGCCATGGAACTTGGCGGGGAAGAGGCGGTCGAGGTAATCAAAGCTCTGGAAAAAAAGAAAGAAGCAACCGACGAGGAACTTGCCGAGACGACTGGGATCCGAGTCAACACGGTAAGAAAGATTCTGTACACCCTCTACGACCACGGACTGGCCGAGTTCAAGAGAATACGGGATAAGGAAACCGGATGGTATTACTACTACTGGCGCCTTGACACGAAGCGCCTTCCCGAGATAATACGTGCCAAGAAGATGGCGGAACTAAAAAGGCTCAGGGAGATGCTGGAGGAGGAAACCGGCGAGATCTACTACCACTGCGGAACACCCGACCATCCGAAGCTGACCTTTGACGAGGCTATGGAGTACGAGTTCCAGTGTCCCATATGCGGGAAAATGCTCATGCAGTACGACAACACCCGGGTGGTCGAAGACCTGAAAAGGCGCATCGAGGAGCTGGAGATAGAGCTCGGCCTGAGAAAGAAGTCCCGGAAGTCCGGCGGAAAATCCAGATCCAAAAAGAAAGGGTCGAATTGACTGTTAACGACATGAGGAACTTCGGGGATGATCGGAATGGAGGAAATCGTTATTCTTGAGAAGGTTTACGGGGACAGAAGCGGTTTTCTTAAGCTCGACAGGAAGCTCAGATCCCTCCTGGGCGATCTGGATGTTGAATGGAAGCTCTCTGCAACGACCAAGAACTGGGTTAGGGTCTCCCTCAAGGGGGAGGATGAAGAGATCAGCGCCAACCTCATCAGAGAGGAGTTCGGTGAGGTTCCCTACAGCCTGAAGAACGTAAGGGAAGGAGAAACCTATCGCGGACGGTTCATAGATCTCGGTAAAGTTGGCTACGGGATCTACGTTGACATCGGAATCTTCCGTCCCAGGCCCAAGGATGCCCTCCTGCCGCTCTACTACCTGAAGGAGACCTTCGGCGAGATGCCCGTTCGTGAGATGATATCCAAGTTCGGCTGGGTGGACAACCTCCCCGTTGAAGTCACCGTCACACGGATGGAGTTCGGTGCCAGAGAAGTCGAACTGGCCTTCAGCGAGAACCAGCTGAGGCGTATAAGGGAGTGGCTGAGCGATGGCCACGACAAGCTCTTCATAGCCGGAACCATCAGCGAGAACGTGGAGAGGGCTCTCATCGAGACGGGTCATGGAAGGGACGTCAAGCGCATTGAGGAACTTGGCCTTATGGAAACCCTGCTCGTTCTCAAGAAGGGAACTCAGGCCCCTGGCATAATAAAGGAGATAGGGCCGAGACTCAAGGGGGCCCTGATAGGGGCGATTAAGTTCTAGCCAGCCCGCTCAGGAGCCTTACCGCCAGGGCGGAGAGGATGACGAAAACGTGCGGAATGAGCGATGACACCGCGAGGGAGAGGGGCAGGTAAATGGCCGCGGAGAGCATGAGAAACGGGGTATGTCCCCTGGTCCCGACCCTTCTCCCCCCTCTGGCGAGAACGTAAACTATCGTCCCCAGGCTCAGCCCGCTGTCGAGAATGAACCTGCCCGGGTTTGTGTTTAACGTCCATTCCATGATTCCGAGATTGGGGAAGGCCAGGTACAGCACCAGCGTCCCCCCCACTGTCATGAGAAGGTAGATGTGGTTTCTGAAGTGCCTTCCCGGAAAGGTAACCGCGAATACTATCGGGATGAAGACGAGGTAGGGGTTCACGGCTATCGCCAGCAGGGTGAAAAGCGAGAGGAGGACCGTCTGGAGAAACACCCTTCCCGGTGGAAAGTTGAGGTTGGTTATCATCGCGAGGGTTACCATCAGGGCCGTCAGGCCGAGAACTTCGCCGTTTATACTAGAGACCATTTCCCTGAACAGCGGGGCAGAGAAGGTCAATCCAAAGATCAAAAACCCGAGCTCGCGACTTTTCCTGGGGGCAAGATAAAAGGACAGCGAGATGACCAGGAGCAGGAAAACCCAGTGGGCGGCGGTCAGGGTCTCCTCCAGGGGGGGTACAACGCGAAAGACCGCACCCATGATGGCGCTGAGGGGGGATTCTGCGGATCCGCCCGCGGCAAAGGTCAGGGCGGAGAGAAGCTGGCGCAGAAAGGTCTCACCCAGGGGCAGACGGGGGGAGAGCAGGTACCAGAGGGCGTAAAGGGAAAGGGTCAGCAGGTAGAACTTCCCGGCGTGGCTTCCATCCCTGCCGAGAAAGACCGAGAAGATGAGTGCAATGACCAGAACGGTGAGTAGGAAGGTGATCAACATCATCCTGGAGGGATTCCAGAGATCCCTGAAGGCCTCCTCGGTAAGGTATATGTTGTCCTCTGAGCCGGTTATGAGAACCGTGTTGTTGAGGACGATTACGGAGGGGCGGAGAGAAGCGTTCTCGGGGAGACCCGTTCTCTTCCAAAGCGATGCCATGAGCTCGTTGTCGTAAACGTTGCCGACCAGAACTATGGTGTCCCTTCCGCGGGGCTTCACGGTGGCCAGTCTTTCGTCCACGTAGTAGGCCCAGCCCCTGGCCCAGTCCTCGTCCCCCGGGACCACCGTGTAGGACGAGCTGGAGTTGAGAAAGTCCCGGAAAGCTTCCCGGTCGGGATAGTACAGAAGCCTCCCCGCGTGAACCGTGGGGGCCGTGAGAAGAAGGATGAGCGCGATTAGAACCGGGGCCTTCCTCATGCTCTCCCTCCCGGGGGGATACCCGGAAGGGGTTAAAAAGTTAATGCAGTCTGGAGAGTTCACTCCCCTCCCTTTATTTCCCCGAGCTTCTTTACCAGCTTTTCAGCAATCTCCATGAAAGCCTTGGCCGCCGGCGTGTCCTCATAGAGGACTATCGGAATTCCCGCATCGCTCGCCTCCCGGGCCTTCAGGTCTATGGGGATCTGCCCAAGGAAGTCCACGCCCTCCTTCTCGGCGAGCTTCTTACCGCCACCCTTTCCAAAGAGGTCTATCTCCTTGCCGCAGTGCGGGCAGATGAGGTAGCTCATGTTCTCGACGACCGCTATGTATGGCACTTCCATCTTCTTCATCATGTTGACGGCCTTTCCGGTGTCAAGGAGTGCTACATCCTGCGGGGTTGTGACCACTATCGCGGCATCCAGCGGGATGCTCTGGGTGACGGTAAGTATCTCGTCGCCGGTTCCTGGCGGGAAGTCTATTATCATGAAGTCCAGCTCGCCCCACTTGACGTCGCCGAGGAGCTGCTTTATGGCCTTTGTCACGAGGGAACCACGCCAGATTATGGGCTGGTCTTCCGGAACCAGGAAACCCATGCTCATGACCTTTATCGGGGTGACCTGTCCGAGGAAGTCGTTCATCGGCGGTATCATCTCGAACCTGCCGTCCTCGGTCTTCTCAGCCAGAACTTCCGCCCTGTCAACGCCGAGCATCTTGGCGACGTTCGGGCCGTGTATGTCTGCATCAAGGATTCCGACGAAGTAGCCCTTCTTCGCGAGGGCCGCGGCAAGGTTTACGGCGACGGTGCTCTTTCCAACGCCGCCCTTTCCGCTCAGGACGGCTATCTTGTACTTCCACTTCTTCTGCTTCTCCTTTATCCTCTCCGTGAGCGGGTCCGCGCCGAGACCACCTACGTTGAGCGTTGGGGCCTTGATCGTCATCTTTCAGCACCTCCGATCGGCTTTGGTTGGTGGGCTTAAAAGCTTTGCCCGAATAGTTGCCAGCATTACCCAGATATGCATAAAAAGGATCAGCGTTTCTTTCGGAGGACGTGCAGGGGATACCGGAGAACCACGTAATCCTCAAATCGCTCAAACTCCACGAAGCCCCTCCTTTTGAAGTAATCGATGGCCTCGGAGTCCGCCGGGGAGATTATAAAGGGGCACTTGTTCTGCTTTCTCACATGGGAGACACCGTGGAGAAGCATGCTGATGCCGTAGCCTTTACCCCTGGGACAGACCAGGAAAAAGGTCAGGAGAACGGCGTTCTTTCGCCGTTTCATTTTCTCGGAGACCCATGGGAGATTTTTTCGCGAGAGCCCGTAGGAGATGGCGAGGGTGGAGACTATCTCACCGCTCTCTCTCGATCGTCCGAGGTAGAACTCGTCAAATTCCTCCCTGATCCGCCACCTGAGAACGTCTTCGTAGGCCTCTCGAAACGCATTCCAATCGCCAACGGGAGGTTTTCTATCCCCCCAGCCGTGAATGGGGTATGTTCCACCCGTGCATGTGTAAACCTTGAATGCGAACCTCAGCAGTTCTTCGAAGATTTCATTCGGATTGACCCTGGTTATTATCATGAACCCACCCTAAAAATATTAGGCGAGGGGCTAATAAACATTATCCCCGCGCATGTTTCATGGAGTAGCCGTAGACCAGGCCGAGCCTGTTGGCCGCGTAGACCATTCCTATTACCACCACTACGAGGCCAAGTGCCGCTATCGCCGGCTGGCCGACGAGACTCAGCATCAGGCCAACGAAGATTCCACCCGCGGGTTTTTCGAGACCGGCCTCCGGCAGGGCCTTTCCAATGTCATGGAGGGTGAGACTGAGAACCGCTATGGCAAGGGCGTCCATCAGTACCGCCAGAAAGCTCCCCCAACCGAAGAATCCGAATATCGTGAGAAAAGCGCTGGTCGCTATTATTATACCCCCGCCCGCGTACTTGCCCTTCCTAGTCGTCCGGTAGAGGCAGAACAGCGAATAGGCGAGGAGCAGTTTCGTTATGCCCCAGTAGAGGTCGAGAACGGGTAATGGCTCTCCAAGGTAGCCGAAGAGCATCATCAGGAAGTAGAAAAAGCCCATAGCGACGCCGGTTGAAAGCCATCGGATGCACTTCGGATTTTTCAGTATCGCCCGCGATTCGATGTAGAAACCGGTGCTCGTCATGGAATCACCTCAAAGGAAAAATGGAAGGGTCAGGCCTTCTCGGCCTGATCGTAAAGCTCCCTCTCGAGCTCCACCATCTCCTCGAGCTTGCCCTCCTTCTCGAGCTTCTCCAGTCTCTTGAGGTACATATCCTCGCTGTTCATCCAGAGTATCTCCTTGGGCTTGACGCCGATGTTCTTCGCTCCCTTCTTGACGGCCCAGACGAAGAGGGCCGCCCACATGAGGATGTAGAGCAGGTAGATTATTGACTGCGCAGTCTTGCTGGTCGGTGCTATCAGTGCCGGTCCAAAGGTGGTCGGTGTGTAGGGGTAGCCACCCATGAGACCGTCCCAGAAGTCCCTGGCGAGGGTGTAGGGCAGGTAGCCGACGTAGAAGAATATCCAGATGAGGAGTCCGGTTATGTAGAGCAGCCCGGTCCTTCCGTAGTTCCTGAACTCACAGCCGAGCATGAAGACCGTTCCGATGCCGAGGAGCAGACCACCGAAGATGTCCATTGGTAGGGAGGTCATCTCCCTGATTGCAACGCCAACCTTGTGGAATTCCATTCCCGTTGCCTGGGCGTACATCTCGGCGAACTCCTTGGTGGCCCAGTGGTGTCCCTCCATGATGCCGAAGAAGGTGAAGCCAATCCAGAGAACCAGTCCAAAGAGCGTCATGTGAAGCGCCAGGGCCGCGAAGGGCTGGAGTGAGAGCATGACGGTTCTGAGGGAATAGGGCATCTTCCACTTTCTGGCGAAGGCCTTCTCGTCCTTGGCTATCATGTTGGCCATCTCCGGGTTGATGAGACCACACTCGGTACCGAAGCCGGTCTTGGCCACGGATATGCCAAGGAGTACACCAACGAGTATCTGGAGCGTTATCGTCGGGATGTTCTTGCCAATGAGCATGTTCTTGTATATCTTCGTCTGCTCGAGGCTCTCGGCCCAGCCCATTTTTATCGCATAGTCATTGCCAGCGAAGGCACCGTAGAGGGCAACCAGGAAGAACAGTATCAGGTAAGCGTAGAGGGCGTAGCGGAGCCATCCGTGGGAGGGTCCCTCGTTGTAGGTCAGACCGTCGGCCATCCTGTACTCATTGGCCTGCTTGACGTACCACTTGGTGTCCTGGCTCTTGAAGTACTGTGCTATGTTCTGGGCGGTGAGTATCTTGAAGCCTATGAGTGCCCCAACCGTTGCGAACCCCATGACGACGAAGCTCTTGATGTTAAACGCCGCGACTCCACCGAGGAGGTGGTGAAGCGTACATCCACCTGCCACACGGGTTCCCCAGGCGAAGAAGAATGCACCCAGCGCTGTGAATACAAGCATCTTCTTGGGGTACTTGACCCAGCTTCTCCACTCGCCCTCGAGCCAGGCGAAGAGCAGGGCACCGATGAATGCACCGATGATAATCCACTGCAGTGCCGGCTGATAGTCAGGCTTCGTTGCTATCAGGCTCTTGCCGAAGAGTGTACTCTCGAAGTGGGCGTACATCCTTGCGAAGCCGCTGGTAACTCCGATAAATTTGTGCTTCGGGTGGCCCCACGGGATGAAGAGATAGTTTATTATCTCTGCCGTTGCGGTCAGCAGTCCCGCTGTCCACCAGGGCCACTGCTTCTTCAACCATCCGACCCCTTTGTAGCCGTTCTCAAATTTTATCCCTGCCATGGGCATCACCTATTTGCGTTCTAGATATGTGCCAGATTGGTTTATAATTCTTTCCAATTGAGTCCTATTGTCAAACTTGTGTATCAAAAATCAAACCTAATTGCTTTTGATTTTGAACTGAGGTTCGATTTTTCATCCTTCTGCCTTCGAAGATCGAATAAGCCTCCTATTGTCGTCAACTGACGGGGTAGATTCCCGATAAACAGGCAATATCAAAATTCCTATCCGAACAAAATGTCGAAACCTGGGTTATGAGGTTGCCGAAAAATTTTAGTTGGAAAACCCACACCCTTTCGAAGAAAGAACGGAAACCGAACCTCAGCCCGATGCGATGATCCTTTCCGCGAGTCTCCTGACGGCATCAATGTAACTCCGATAATCCATGGCCTGAGTCGCCGCGGGAATTGCCAGCCTGTCAATCAGCATCGGTGAGAGGATTCCGATGCCTATGACCGCAACGGCCATGACCACCATAACGAGTGCCATGTACGGGTTCTCGTGTCCGTGTGGGCCCTCGTGGGAATGCTCGTGTTCATGATGGTGCCCCTCCCTCGGCTTTCCACGCCAGAGGTAGACGAGTGCCCTGAAGTACGCCCAGGCAGCAACCGCGCTCGTGATTATGATGACGACACCGAGGGCAAAGCTCCTCTCCACGAGGGCGTCGTATATCAGCATCTTGCTGAAGAAGGCATTAAGTGGTGGAACACCGACCAGGGAGAGTGTTGCCACCACGAAGGCAAAGGTCGTGAAGGGCATGCTTTTTCCTATGCCTGCCATCTTCTCGAAATCCTTTGTTCCGGAGGCGTGGATGAAGGAACCGGCAGCGAGGAAGAGGAGAGCCTTCGCCAGGGCGTGATTGACGATGTGGTAGGTCACCGCCATGAGGCCCGTGAAACTTAGAACTCCAAGCCCCATGAACATATAGCCGGTGTGCATTATGGTGGAGTACGCAACGAGACGCTTTATGTCCCTCTGCACGAGCATCATCGTGGAGCCGAGAAAGGCAGAACTCGCTCCCAAAATCAGGAGGACAGCCGAGATGACACCTCTAATCTCGCCTTCGGGCGGGAAGACGGTGTAGAGGTACCTCGCCAGAACGTAGATTGGAACCGCAACAACGAGCCCGCTGAGCAGGGCGGAGACAGGGGACGGCGCTGCCGGATGGGCATCAGGAAGCCAGAAGTGGCCGGGGAAGTTGGCGCTCTTGACAACCACCATCGAGATGGTGAGGGCGAAGAATATCGCCAGGGCAAGGGTTGGGTCGCCGAAGGTCTTCACGGTCACCGGGAAGGGAATCCCGTGGAACTTCGCGCTCAGATCGGCGAGGTTGAGGGTTCCGAAGGAGGCATAGACGAACCCCATGGCGAGGAAGTAGAGGCTCGTGGCGAGGGCACCTATTATACCGTACTTGAAAGCGGCCTCAACTGCCTTTCCATCCCGTCTTATGAATCCCACCAGGGAGTACGATGCCGCGCCGATAACCTCGAACATGACGAAGATGTTGAAGGCATCCCCCGTCATCAGGGCACCTATGATTCCGGTTTCGAGACCGAGGAGTGCCGTGTAATAATAGTGGATTCCCTTCTCGCGCTCCATGTAGCCGATACTGTAGACCATCGCCAGCAGGAAGAGAATCGAGGCTGTGAGGACGATAAGGGCGCTGAGCCTGTCAACTTCGAGGGTTATACCTATCGGGGCCGGCCAGTTTCCAACGAAGTACACCAGCGGTTCCTCAGATGAGTAAGCCATTATAAACAGCTTCCATGAGGCGTAGGCGGTGAGAATGGACGCGGTGAGGGCGTAGAGCTCAATAACCCTGCGGGACTTTACGAAGTAACCCAGGAGGGGAAGGAAGAAGGCGAAGCCGAGCGGTATGATGGGGACGATTCCTATCTCCATGCTCTCACCTCAGTCAAATATTTTTTTCGCGTAGTCCTCGAAGTAGGAAACAACGTTCTCCTTCACTTCCTTCTCATCGAGCGTTGAAACGTCAATCCAGTGGACGTAGAGCCATTTCCCGTCGTCGCTTATGTCAACAACGACCGTTCCCGGTGTGTTCGTTATCGAGTTCGCCACCAGAACCTTCCCGTAGTCGCTCTCAACATCCAGGGGGACTCTGACTATCCCCGGGTTCGCCTTGAGCGTGAAGACCCTCTTCGCAACGTCTATGTGGGTTTTTGTCTCCTCAATCAGGAAGTAGCGGAGGCCATAGACTATCGCGTGGAACCACCTCCTCGGAGAGAAGAACTTGGACTCGTTCTTCACCAGCCAGTGGTCCACGAGGAAGGAAACTATTAACGCCACTATCGAACCCGTTATCAGATCGTACTCACTCACCGAGCCCGTGTAGAAGAGGTAAACCGCCAGCACTATAACGAAAGTGGCAGGTGAGAACCTCCTGAGCGGGTTCATTCGTCATCACCCCTCATTACCTCGGCTATGTCCCTCGCATCGACCGTTCCGTGGAGGCGGTAGAACTGAATTGCGTAGGTGGTTAGGAGTATGTTCATGGCCATTCCTATGACGACAGCGGTGAGAACCAGAGCCTGAGGCAGTGGGTCAACGGATTTCTCCAAGAATTCCCTAAAGGTTATGTGCTTCTCGTAAACCGGTGGAAAAACGGGAAAGACCATCCTGTACCCTATCAGAATGAAGAGCATGTTTATGGCGTCGTTGGCTATGTTGAGCATGATGATTTTCTTGATGAGGTTGGAGCGCGTAGCAACGCCGTAAATTCCGAGGAACAGCATGGCGAAGAGCGTTATTGTGATGTACGCTAAGAGGAAGCTAATCATTGAGCTCCCCCCTTAAAACCACTTTGAAGACCCACTCAGGTATTCCCAGCACGAGGAACACTGTGAGGAAGCCGAAGGCCACCGCAAGATACTCTCCAACGTCAAGGTTGAAGAGACCCATCTCCCCGGGCAGGAGGTTTATCTCAAGGACCTTTCCATTGTAGAGGAAGACCGGAGCCAGTACCGTTGCAAGGATCAGGGCCAGGCCAACGGCGTAGGCTGAAATCGTATGTTTGAGCGTGAGTCCCTTCCGCTCAAGGGTGAACTTGCTGAAGGCTGCGAAGAGGAGCAGAGCAGCAACCGCCATGGCCGAACCGCCCTGGAAGCCTCCGCCCGGCGTTAAGTGGCCGTGGAGGGCTATGGAGGCGGAGATGGCGATTATCATTATCACGACCAGCTTGGTCGTTGCCCTAACTATGAGGTCCATCTGCCTGTGGGGCATCGTTGCCTCGAGCTCCCTAACGAGTTTCTCCTGTTCATCGGTTAACCTCAGCACGCTTAAGGCCCCCATTATGGCCAGGAAGAACACGAAGGTCTCAAAGAGCGTATCGAAGCCACGGTAGTTCCAGACTATAGCGGTAACCACCTCAGGGCTGTGACTTGTTAAGCCCTCGTGGGCGAAGGCGTTGCTCAGGTAGAACTCGCCGAGAGGCCTTAGCTCGGCTCCGCCGAGACCGAGAACGTTTTTTACCGTTACGGCGTAGGCTATGAAGAGGAATGCAACGAGCAGGGAGACCGCGACGAGAATATCCCGCTTCATTCTCCCACCTCGTAGCGCTCGGTCTTGCTTATCGCGAGGATAACGAGTGCAGTATAGGCTCCGACCGCTATCGCTAAGTAGGCGAGAACTATGTCAGGCGCGGCCAGGATGTAGAATCCAAGGGCAAAGAACGTGGACTGGACGGAGCTTAGGGCCAGGGCCTTCAGCAGGTCGTGCTCCTTCATCGCGAGATAGCTGAAGACGAAGCCGAAGGAGACGACTATGACGAGGATGAGGAGGTGAAGCTCTATCATCTTCCAACCCTCCTGAAGGAGAACTTTGGTTCCTCCTCTTCTCCAGGAACCTCCTCGTGCTCGCGAACGAGTTCGGCGACATCCTCCCTCCTGGGCAAGTCCTCCTCGAGCTGGTCAACTACCAGAGGAGGCTTCTTTCCGACCTTTCCGAAGTACACGGCCGAAACCAGAGAGTGAGAGCCGGTGGGGGCTATGAGGAGAATGAGAACGCCGACTGTGAACGCTATTCCGGCCATGAAGAACCTCTGGCTTCCGAGGGGATGGTAGACGAGAGCAACAAGTCCTGCACCGAAGACCGGAAACGCGGCACCGCCTATTGTTCCGATGGTGGCGGCGTGGCTCCTCATGTAGAAGTCACCAAAGCGCAGCAACCCTATGGCCGCTATGAGGTCATAGATCGCCCCGAGGAGGATCGCGATCGAACCGATGATGAAGATGACCTCCTCTATCATACCTCCACCTCCCCATAGAGGACGTACTTGGTGTAGTAGACGTCGAGCATGAAGGCCCAGAGGGCGAGGATTATGGCGCCGCTGGCGAGCATTATTGACTTGAAATAGATGCCAAGGACGACCATGAATGCCGCCATGTCGAAGGAGAGGCAGTCCACGGCTAGGATAATGTCCGCGGTTGTAGGTCCCTTAATCGCCCTTATTCCGTACAGGATAAAGGCCAAGGCGTAGATGACGGCCGAGAAGTACAGCACGTTGAGGAAGGCACTCTCAAAGTTCATGCAAACACCCCCAGGAGAACTATAAGGACTGCCATCGCTATGGCAAAGCCGCCTATGAGCGCGTTCATATCAAGGTTCCTGCTTTTACCCCAGTGCGCGAGCCTTTCAACGGCCCTTATCAGGGGCATGAACATCGCCTCATCGAGGTGCCTTATGGGGTAGTCAAAGGCATCGTCCACGTCCTCTATGTCCGGAAGTTCGTACCGGGGAACGACCTTTATCACCGGGAGGACGTAGGTGATGTAGGCCCTTTTGAACTTCCCGAGGAAGAATTCAAAGGCCTCCTTCAGTATGTCGCCAGCGTTGTAGAATATGAGGAGCAACTCGCTGATCCTGTCTGTTGGCATCTTCCCGATCTTCCAGCCCGCCAGCGGGGCGGCAATTAGAAGGACCACCGCAAGCAGGAAAGAGGGCGACGCGAAGAAAACCTCCACAGGACTTCCCGGAATCGAACCGCGTATCTCCTCTATCGCGGAGATCAGCCAGGGGTGGAGGATTAGCGGGAAGATTGCGACTGTGAAGCCGGCCACCGCCATCATTCCCGTGACGGCTCTTATCATGAGCGGTATCTCTTCTCTCTCGACTTCCCTCTCGCAGAGCTCCCTGTTGAGGCGCCTTATCTGGAGGATCGAGGCCATCGGGAAGAGGCTGAGGAATGCTATCGTCAGCATCATTATCCAGAGGAGAACGTCCCTCGACATGGCTATGCCCTCGTATATCGGCCACTTGGAAACGAAGGCAGCCAGAGGGGGAACACCCGCCATCGAGAAGACCGAGAGTGATATGAGGAGCGAGATGACATGCCCCCTGAGGAGCTTCCGTATTGAGCACACCGTCGGATCCTCGCCGTAGTGCTCTATCGCCCCCAGTCCGAAGAAGACGGTGCCCTTGTAGAGCGCCTGGTACAGGATGTGGAGGAGCGCTCCTATGAGGACTATCGTTCCCGCGGTTCCCCCCAGGACCATCGAAGCGCCGAGGGCGAAGAAGGCTATTCCAACGTCCATTATGCTGTGGTGGGCAAACTTGCGCTTGAGCCTTATCTCGCGGAAGGAGTAGAGCGTCGCGAATGCCGAAACGGTGCCCAGAGCTGCCACTGTGTAGCCAACTGCCCGCGAGGTGGGGAGAGCGAACTCAACCGTCCTGAGAAGGCCGTAGAAACCCAGCCCCTCACCGATTATGAATACTGGAATGAAGGGACTTGGAACCGAACGGTAAGCGCGGGCCACCCAGGTGTGGAAGGGAAAGACACCAGCCCTTACCAGGAAAGCCGAGAGATAGAGGGCGTACATGAGCCAGAGGCCGACCGGGAGGTTGGCGAGGTTCTCTCTAAGACCTTCGAAGGTCAGCCCGTGCAGATCCCCCACGGCGGAATAGGCGAGGGATGTCGCGAGGAGGAGGGGGATTATGCCGAAGAGCTGTGTTATAACGATGTACCTCCACGCCGCCTTCCGCGAACCCTTTGTCTCGGAGGTAAGGATAATAACGAAGGTGAACACCGCGAAGAGCTCATAAGCCAGGGTGAACCGCTCAAGGTTATTCGTGACCAGAAAGAGAAGGGCCGAGAGCAGGGCCATGTTGACGGAGAGGCCGAGGTACCTTCCACTTCCCCTCGTCCTGTAGTCGAGGAGGTAAAGCGAGAGGGAGAATGTGATGAAAGCCAGGATCATCAGGAAGAGGGCCGAGAGCGGATCGACTTCAACCTCCGTCGGTAGAAATGGGATCACCTCACCGCGGAATCCCCCTATGCCCTTCACCGAGACAACGAAGATCGGCAGGGACGAGGCGAGCGTAAAGGAGTAGGCCAGCCTGCCACCCCGGAGCAGGGAAACCAGCGCACCCAGGAACAGGAGGGTGAGGGCTATCTCCAGAACCGCCACGGGCTCCATCAATGGCCACCTCCGAAGAAGCCGATCCCATGGACGAGGGGATAGGCGAGATAAGGAACGATGAAGACGAGGATCAGGAGCATTATCAGGGATGCCGTTATTATCGGGTGGGTGTGAGCCTTCGCCACGCTCCTCTTTCCAAAGACGTTCCTGGTTATCCACTTAACGCCAACCCAGAGGAACACTGCTGAATCAACGAGTAGCATCAGTATCGGAAGCCAGGCCAGGGGCGTTATCCTGATCGCGCTGAGGGTGGTGAGGAGCTCGGCCTTGCTGAAGGCTATCGCCATCGGCGGGAGGCCCGCCAACCCAAGGAGTGCAACGCTCCAAGCTAATGCGTTGACCGGAAGGAGGTCCTTGAGGCCGCTTATCCGTCTCATGTCGAGGGTTCCAAGGGAGTATGTGAAGGTTCCTGCTGTGAGGAAAGCCAGTCCCTTGACGAAGGCGTGGGTGGTGAGCTGGAACATGGCAGCCTTGAGGCCCACTTCAAGACCAAGAGCTGCGAAGGTCAGGCCGACGAACATTATTCCAGCTTCAGCCACCGTTGAAAAGGCCAGAAGCCTCTTGGCGTCGTTCTGAACGGGGTAATTCAGTATCGGGATGAGAAGTGTCAGGGAAACCATCACCGCCATGAAGTAGAAGATCCAAACCGGTAAGGGCCCGATGAACTGGAGAACCCTCGCAACGAGATAAACGCCCATCTCGACCATCGCCGCGCCGTGAAGGAAGGCACTGGCTGGAGTCGGGGCCTCCATGGCATCGGGAATCCAGGAATAGGTCGGGAACTGGGCGCTCTTCGTGTAGCCCGCGATGAGGAGCGCTATGAAGACCCATGGCTTCAGTGACTCCGAAACGTGGGAGAGCGAGAAGAGGCTCAGGTCGTGAAGCTGGGTTATTCCCACTCCGATGGCGGTGTAGAATCCTATCATCGCCCCGATGTTGGGGATTATAAAGGCCTTGAACCCGGCCCTGACGCCTGCTTTCGTTCCGTAGTAGCTAACCACACCCCAGCAGGCAAGACCCATGAGCTCGAAGAAGATGAGCAGGCCAAGGAAAGTGGAGGAGTATATGAAGCCGAGAGTAGCGCCTTCAAAGAGGGTCATCCAGGCGTAGAAGAGACCCTTTCCCTTTCTGACGGGATGTCCAGCGTTCCTCTCGCTCATGTACTCCATTCCGTAGAACATGAAGATGAAGCCGGCTAAAGCGACGACCGTGCCAATTAGAACGCTCATAGGATCGATTATAATACCGTAAACCTCCCCCAGGCGTTCCGTGATCATGTAGGCGAC
Source organism: Thermococcus sp. (assembly GCF_027012695.1). Taxonomy (GTDB): domain Archaea; phylum Methanobacteriota_B; class Thermococci; order Thermococcales; family Thermococcaceae; genus Thermococcus. The sequence continues at coordinate 11,469 of NZ_JALUYR010000050.1, read as the reverse complement.
GTGAACTGTCCCGTGATGGTGATGAAGCAGGTATTCGATCAAAACGCCGAACTGGAGAAGCATCGCCGTAAAGAAGGAGCCCAGCATAACAGCGTCCGCTCTCTTCCCGTCCAGTTTGAAGAGCACCAGCCCTCCGAGTAGAGGAACGATGAAGGTGAGCGTAGCGAGAAGCCCTATCATCCCCCGCCCTCCTGAACCTAAACCCATTAGGTTGGGCTAATCCCCCTTTTAAAGTTTTTCGGCGATCTCCGAAAGTCCTTTTAACGAATGCACAAATATGTGAAATTCGATAGGCTAACCACCGACTTTTTTGAACTTCGCGAAGACCCCCTCGAAGTACTCGTTGACCAGCGAGATAACGCCGGAGGAGTCAAAGGGGAGGGAGCTGATGGATTCGTACGCCTCCTTCAAAAAGTCCTTCGCCGTGTCCATGGCCTCCCTGAAGACACCCGCGCTATTCATCCGCTCAAAGAGTTCCAGGAGGTTTTCCTCCGTGGGCTGGAGCAGGGTTTTCTCAACGAGTGCCGAGCCGTAGCGTTCCGAGTAGAGTATGAGCGGGAGCGTCGTTTTCCCGTTCAGCAGGTCCTTGAAGCGGTCCTTTCCGGTCCCCGGGAAGTAGTCCAGGACATCATCAACTATCTGAAAGGCCCTGCCGACGAGGATTCCTGCCTTATCAAGCTCCCTCCAGAAAGGTTTCCCGATGTAGTAGGCCGGCAGGGCAAAGGAGGCCCCGAAGAGCCCTCCGGTCTTTCCGTCTATTATCCTGTAATATGTATCAACGTCGAGGTGTACGCTCCCCCGAACGGCCTCCTGAAGGATCTCGGCCTTCACCATCTCCTCCACAACTCCTGCAACGTAGTCAACCATCCCAACCCGCTTGGATGCTATTATCCTCAGGGCCCTGACGAAGAGAAAATCCCCGCTCAAAACAGCAAGTTCCGGCCCCCACTGCATTGGCACGGTGGGACTGTTCCTCCTCTTTTCCGCGAGGTCTATCACGTCGTCGTGGACCAGGCTGGCGGTGTGGATGAGTTCAACGGCTGAAGCAAGGTCGAGGGCATCGCTTTCATCGAGGCCCAGTCCATTTGAAACCGCCAGGATTATCCTCGGCCTTATCCTCTTTCCCCCGCTTCTTATTACGTACTCTCCTATCTTCTTCGCGAGTTCGACGCTTCCCTCAAGCGTTTCTATGAGCTTTTCGTCAAGGGATTCCATTCCGCCTCACCCCCAGGTAAGCCGCAAGGACCAGACCTGCGCCGGCCGTGAGCATTGCCACCCCTGGCCTTCCCAGGGCCATCAGGGAGAGCGAGATAAACTGGAAGATCGTGAAGATGGGAAGGTACTCAACTCTCCCCGCGGAGTAGAGCATTGCCGTTAAGCCGTGGAATGCCGTGAAGATCAGGGCACTGAGGAAGGCATAGGCCAATCCCCCGGAAAAGGAAACGGGGAGCTTGAGGATGAAGTTGGTGGCAACGAAGGTTCCTATTGCCAGAAAAACGTACTTGCCGACGCCGAAGCCGAGACCGAGGGAGAAGCCGTCCCTTTTACGGGAGAAGTAGTACTTTGAGCCCTCCACGGTAAGGGCGATCAGGAGGGATGAGAGGAGGACGCCCGTGATCCTGCTGAGCCCCACGGTTATCAGGGAGTAGAAGGGCAGGATTATCCCGAGACCGAGCGCTATTCCAGCGCCCAGGATGAAATCCGCCACCTCAAGCTTCCGCCTCCAGAGGTAGAGCACCCCCAGGGAGAGGAGGGAGCCGAGCATGGTTAGGAGCATCCCCGCTGGATTGAGTCTCGCTTTGACGCCGAGGGCAATGCCAACCAACTGACCGTTTTTGTAAGCCAGGAGAACGGGGAAGGAACCCCTCTCACAGCGAACCGTGTACTCGTACCTGACGAGGTCCCCCGAGGTGGAGTTGGAGACGGGCTCAAAGGCAAGGGGCTTCCCGTAGTTTTCGAGGATAAAGGCCCTCACCTGGTTGAAGTAGTCCTCTGTGAACTGATCCCTGAGCTCTTCGCCCAGGTAGGGTTCTATCAGCGAGTAGTTTCCGGTGTCAACTGCCTCAACAAACCTGTTCATGAAATCATCCGGTCCCAGCGGAGAGGCCCGGGTGGAAATGGGGAAAAGTAACAGTAACAGGAGCGCGGAAACGATGGCCTTTCTCATTGGTCTCCCTCACACCGCGTGGGAAAGGGCCCTTATTAGACCTTTCGCCAGCCTGTCAACAAAGGGTATCCTGTAGGTCCGGCCCCGCATGTAGGAGTACATTCCAAAGGCCGCGTAGAGCAGCCAGGCGTAGACCACGTACATGGCCGGCCCGAAGTGGGGATAAACCCTGTTGACCGGCATGTGCCAGACCGCCATGAAGGTCAGCCAGGCGAAGAAGCCCATTACGCTCGAGTAGGCCGCGTGAATCCTGGTAAACTCATCGGTGTCCTTCATCAGAAGGAGGGGTATTCCCCCGACGAAACCCATGATGTACGCTATGAAGGCGTTGGTAAACCTCTCCGCTTCGTTTATCTTGGCCCTTTCAGTTTTCGTTACCGGCATTCAGGATCACCTCCGCTATGGCCTCGCTAAGGAGAGGGTCGCGGTGGTTCAGTTTGGCCCGGTAATATTTCAGGCCGAGTCCCTCAGCGACCTCCCTGTATTCAACGTCCAGCTCGTAGAGGGTCTCAACGTTCTCAACAAGAAAACTCAGCGGGTAAACGAGAACCTCGTTAATCCCTTCCGATTCCAGCCTCTCCAGAACCTCGGGAACAGCTGGCCCGAGCCACTCGCCCCTTCCAAACCTGCTCTGGAAGGCCATCTCCCAGGGCAGGTCGAAGGCCTTCATCACCCTCTCCGCCAGCTCTCTGTGGCTCCTCTCGTAGGGGTCGCCCCCGTCTATGACCTTCCTGGGTAGACTGTGGACGCTGAGGATGATGTAGGGCTCTTCAAAGCCACTCTCTTTCAAACCGTTCTCGATGTTCCTCTGAACCCACTGGATGAACTTCTCGTTGCCCCACCACTCCTTTATGTAAGGCTTCTCGCCGAAGAGTTGCCTTATTTTGACGAGGCAGCGCTCGGTGGTAGAGCTCGAGTAGACGTGGTAGAGCGGAAAGACCAAATCGAAGTCCCAGTTCAACTCCTCCAAAAGCGGTTTCGAGTAGCACATGCCGAGCCTTATCTCGTGGCCCGTCTTCTCGCTTACCGCGTTTGCTATCTCCATCATGTAATCAACCAACGGACTTCTGCCTCCTATGGCCGCGTAGTGCTCCCTCACCTGCCTCGCGCGAACTTTGGCTATGCCCCTGATTATGGCCTTCGCTCCGGGAACGTCGAGGCCTATGTGGTGCCTCACATCATAGAGAAACCTGAAGATAAAGTCCTCGATTTCATCCGGCTCGGTGGGAGCGCCCATGTAGGTGAAGAGAACCCTCAAGGTTCCACCCCCGAAAAGAAGGAAAGGGTCAGAGCTTGCCGTTCAGAGCCGCTCCTAAGTTCTTCGCGAGGGTTAGGAGGAAGCCGAGTCCCTTCTGCACATCCTCATCGCGGAGATATCCTAATGCAGCGGTCATGCCGACCTTCGGAACTTCCTTCGGGTCGGTCTTTGCCAGTGCCTTGAGCAAAGCCCTTACGAGCTCCTCAGTGTTCCAGCTTATCTCCCTGACCTCTGCCGTTTCAAGCTCCCTAACGGGTTCGAGGGCGGCGTTTCCAACTCCCATCAGCCTGAGGAGGGCTTTTTCTTCTGCCACCGTCTCGAGGAGCTTGTCGCCGTTCTCGGTCATGGCCTTTAGTATGCCCAGCGTTCCGCCCTTCTTGAGGGCGAGGGCAACCTCCGCTAACTCCTTAACGGCCGCAACTTCCTCCGGGGTAAGCTTGAGTTCGCTCATCTTCACCACCTCACAGCCTCAAACTGTCCAGCCAGCCCCTGTAGAAGGAATCCTTCATCAGCCTCACGAGCGGACTCTTTATCAGAAGATAGCACTCGCGCTTGTACTTGTTTCCGGCCCACTCGTACTCGCAGTTTCCTGAGAAGCCCGTGTTGTAGCCGTGGCCGACACAAAGCGTTGGGGCGTATTCAGCCACCGGATAGCCTCCGTGTATCCTGTGGAGTATGCTGGTTGCCGCAACGATTGATGCATTATGGAGCGGAACTCCCGCTGTTAGGAGTCCGAGCGGCGGCATGCTCGCTTCACTAACGATGTAGACCTCGTCGTAGTCTGGATAGCGGAAGTCAGGGCCGATTACTTTCGCCCAGCGCGGATCCTTTTCATCGGCCATGAACGCCATGACGTCGGGAATAGCTATGGGTGGTATCTTGATGAGGAGGTCGTAGTCAACTTCCGCGTTCTTGGTTACCACCTTGTTCGGCGTTATCTCGACGTGGCCCTCGTTGTGGATGAAGTTAACGTTGGCCTTCTCCATCTCCCTCTCGAAGAACCTGACCAGATCGGGACCGAGACCTATGGCCGGCCTCTTGTCGGGGTGGACGACGGTAATCTCAACGTCCTCTATTCCGCGGTGCTCGAAGTACATCCTGAGGTTGAGGCTCATCTCGTAGGGGTATATTCCACAGCGGTGCGGTCCTTCTGGAGCGTAGATGACTATCTTTCCGGCCTTGAACTCCGAAAGGGCTTTGTGAAGCTCGAGAGCCCCTTCGAGGGTGTAGTTGTGGTAACCGTACTCGGCGAAGCCCCTGTACTTGTCCCAGACGTACTTGACGCCCAGCCCAAGGAACAGGTAGTCGTAGTCGTAGGTCTTTCCTCCCTCGGTCTTCACCTGCCTGTTGGCGAGGTCGATCTCGGTGACCCTGTCGATGTCAACATTGAAGCCGTATACCCTTTCCGCGTTCTTTATCGGGGCCCAGGTCTCCTCAGGTGAGGCCGAACCCAAAGCCACCTCCATGAAGAGCGGGGGCATGTAGTGCCTCTCGCTCGCGGTCACCATCGTGACGTCCACATCGATGCCAAGTCTCTTCGCCTCGGAAGTTATGTACCTCCCTGCCACCAGTCCGGCGGTTCCACCGCCGAGCACAAGAACCCTTGCCATGGGCACACCTCCTCAGTTAGGTTGGTCTAAAAAAATTGGGATGTTGGGGTATTTAACCCTTTTGATTATCGCACCCACTTCGTTCGGAAAACTCCCGGAGCGAAAGGGATATAAGAACGATCAACGAAAGGGGTTCCGGTGATGCGCCATGGCTGTGAAGGCTGAAACCGGGAAGGAAGTGGTCTGCGGACTCGTGGCCATAACCTTAACACTGCTGTTCGTTATACTGGCATTTCTGTTACACAACGTTGTGTGGATTGTTGTTGGAATGCTGTTCAGCGTGGGCTTCCTGCTGTACGAGGCAGAGGTCCACGGCCAGGGATTCTTCGTCAGGCCAAAGGCCAGGAGTTAGGCCTTCAAATTTTCGTTTTCTGTCGAAAAAACCGCGTTAGGACTCCCGAAAACGTTATAAGTTTGGATTGCAGTATTGGTAGTTTGAAGGACAAACCTGGAGGTGACGTGGAATGGACCCGGTGCTGCTCTCGAGAATCCAGTTCGCCTTCACCGTGGCGTACCACTGGATTTTCGTGCCCGCGAGTATAGGTATGGCCTTTATGGTATTCCTGCTATGGACCATGGCGGCGATAACAGGCGAGGAGCAGTGGCATAAGGCTGCAAAGTTCTTCAGCAAGTGGCTCGGTGTATTCTTCGTTCTCGGCGTCCCAACCGGAATAGTCATGGAGTTCGAGTTTGGAGCGAACTGGGCAAACTACTCGGTCTTTGTTGGCTCGATCTTCGGGCCGCCGCTGATGCTCGAGGGACTCTTTGCCTTCGCCCTTGAGTCGACCTTCATTGGAGTGCTCCTCTTCGGCATGGACAGACTCCCGAGGGTAATAAGCTGGATTTCAGCCTTCTTCGTCTTCATCGGTTCGAGCCTCTCCGGACTCTGGATTCTCATAGCCAACAGCTGGCAGCAGGTTCCAACGGCCTACGTCATCAGGGAGACGTCCCTCGGCATAAGAGCCGAGCTGACCGACTTCATGAAGGCAGTTTTCAACCCGCTCCTGGTTTCCCAGTACACCCACACCATCAACTCCGCGATAATAACCGGCGCCTACATAGTTGCGGCCGTTGGAGCTTACTACCTCCTCAAAAAGAGGCACGTCCAGGTGGCGCGCTCGGCTGTTGCAATAGGCATAGTCGTCCTCGCGATAAGCTCGATAATCCAGCTCTATCCAACTGGACACGAGGAGGGCAGGGTTATAGCCAAGTACCAGCCGACCAAGCTGGCGGCCGACGAGGGACTCTTCGAAACGACGAGGGGAGCGCCCATGGTCATCTTCGGCATAGTTGACGAGAAGAATCAGGAAATCAAGTACGCCATAGAGATTCCAAAGCTGTTAAGCTGGCTGTCCTTCGGAGACTGGAACGCCGAGGTTATGGGCCTCCACGATGCAGCGAAGTACGTCTGGTACGAGCAGGTCCTCAACAACCCGAACTTCGAGAACGAGAAGGTCAAAAAGGAGTTCATCGAGCAGATAATGAGGGCTCATGGCGTCGACCCGAACGACCCGCAGGCGAACGAGAAGATGGTGAAGGTCCTCGAGAAGGCAGTCCCGGTAGCCTTCATGTTCTACGCCTACCGCGTCATGGTCGGCCTAGGGACGCTCTTCATAGCCATCGGCGGCCTTGGAGTGCTCCTGCTCCTCCTCGGCAAGCTCTACGACGCTCGCTGGTTCCTCAAGATGCTTGTCGTTACACTGCCCCTGCCCTGGCTCGCCGGTATGGCCGGCTGGTTCACCCACGAGGTTGGAAGAATGCCCTGGATGGTCTGGGGAATGGTGACGGTTAACACGGGCGTTTCACCGAACGTTTCAGCAACCAGCGTGCTGATAACCCTGATAGCATTCGCAGTGGTCTACACGGTGCTGTTCTACATCTGGCTCCACTTCGTCAGGAAGCTCGTCAGGGAGGGGCCCGAGCCCGTTCAGGGTGATGTCACCTCCAACCCCGTTCCCTCAATCAGCACCGCGGGAGGTGGTCAGTGATGGACTACGCGACTGCATGGTTTTACTTTTCAGCCTTCCTCCTCGGAATGTACCTTGCCTTTGACGGCTTCGACCTTGGAATAGGCACGCTGTTATTCTTCGTTAAGGACCAGAGGGACAGAGACGTCCTCATAAACACAATAGCCCCCGTCTGGGACGGCAACGAGGTCTGGTTCATCACCTGGGGAGCGGGACTCTTCGCGATGTGGCCGGCCCTCTACGCGACGCTCTTCAGCACCTTCTACCTCGCGGTGTGGCTTTTAGCGTTCCTGTTCATCTTCAGGGCGGTCAGCTTCGAGTTCAGGAACAGGAACAAGGCCCTCTGGGACAAGCTCTTTGCAGTAGTCAGCGCGCTCATAGCGCTGATCCTTGGCGTCATAGTCGGCAACCTCATCCAGGGACTCCCATTGGACGCCAGCGGTGCCTTCAAGGGGTCACTGCTGACGCTCTTCAGACCCTACCCGCTAATAGTCGGCCTATTCGTGCTCTTCGCGGTAATGTGGCACGGGGCCAACTGGGCCGTCTACAAGACGACAGGTAAGCTCCAGGAAACCATGAGGGGCTACGCCTTCAAGTTCTGGCTCCTGACGGTGGTCTTCCTCCTGCTCACAGTGATAGGCATGAAAATCTGGGCACCGCTCAGGTTCGAGAGGCTAATGACGCCACTCGGCCTTGGGCTCACGCTGGTAATCCTCGTTGCAGGACTGCTCGACGGCTACCTCATCAAGAAGGGCGAGGAGAAGCTGACCTTCTACATCAGCTGGCTGGCATTCCCCCTCGTTACCTTCCTGATCTACTACAGCATGTACCCCTACTGGATAATCTCCACGATCTCGGACTTCAAGCTTGATATCCACGACCTGGCAGCGTCACCCCTAACCCTCCAGGCAGTCCTTGGAGTGTCAGTGGTGCTAGCGATAATCATCATGGCCTACACACTATACGTCTACAGGATGTTCGGCGGCAAGGTCGAAGAGGCCACAGGCTACTACTAACCCCCTCTTCTTTTATCCTCCAAACACTGTTTTTTGGGGAAAGGTTTTTAATTCGATTACCCTAAGTTCATTCCGGTAACCTAAAAGACGGTGGTCGAAATGCATCGAGGCAAATCTGGCCACTGGCCCTACTATAAAAAGCCAGTTTTGGTGTTCTGGGAAACCACCAAAGCCTGCCAGCTCAAGTGCAGGCACTGCAGAGCCGAGGCGATTCTCCAGGCCCTCCCCGGCGAGCTGACGACGGAGGAAGGAAAAAGGCTCATCGATTCACTAACCGAATTCGGAAGGCCCTATCCGATTCTAATTCTAACCGGTGGAGACCCCCTCATGAGGAAGGACATCTTCGACCTCATAAAATACGCAACCGAAAAGGGCATCCGCATTGGTTTAGCTCCGGCTGTAACACCCCTCCTCACGGAGGAAACTATTGATAAAATAGTCGAGCACGGCGTTAGGGCTGTGAGCATAAGCCTCGACAGTCCCTTCCCGGAGGTTCACGACTCCATAAGGGGCATCGAGGGGACGTGGAAAAGAACCGTCTGGGCGATAAGGGAGTTTCTCAAGCGAGACGTTGCAGTTCAGGTTAACACCGTCGTCATGCGCGAGACCCTTGAAGGCCTACCTGAGATGGTCAAGCTATTGAATGATTTGGGCGTTGGAATCTGGGAGGTCTTCTACCTCGTTCCGACCGGCAGGGGCAACTTCGAGAGCGATTTGAAACCGGAAGAGTGGGAAGATGTAACCCACTTCCTCTACGAGGCATCGAAGCATCTCCTCGTTAGAACAACAGAGGGACCGATGTTCCGGAGAGTTGCCATAGTGAGAAAGGCCCTTGAAGAGAAGGGCCTCAACCCTGACGAGGTTCTGAAGCCGGGGGAGCTTTACTTCCGGCTGAAGCGCAGGCTGGTTGAGCTCCTCGGCGAGGGGGGAGAGGCAAGAGCACAGACGATGGGAACCCGCGACGGGAAGGGTATAGTATTCATCGCCTACAACGGAAACGTCTATCCAAGTGGTTTCTTACCCTACAGTGTTGGCAACGTGAGGGAGAAAAGCCTCGTCGAGATTTACAGGGAAAGCGAACTCATGAGAAAGCTCCGCTCGGCCGACTTCAAAGGACGCTGTGGTGCCTGTGAGTTCAGGGAAGTCTGCGGTGGGAGCAGGGCGAGGGCTTATTCATACCACCTTGACCCTTTAGCTGAGGACCCGGCCTGCCCATACGAGCCGGGTTCATACCTCAGTCTCGCTGAGAAATTCGGGTTGAACCTCCCGATTGGCACCTTTGGAGAGCAGAAGCCTTTGTGAGGTGGTGGAAATGAGATTGAAGTCGCTTATACTCGTTGGCATTCTCCTCCTTTCAGTCATTAGTGCGGGCTGTATCGGAAGCTCGAAGACCTCCACGACCCCAACACCCCACCAAAAGGAGATAACCGTCAAGGACTTCGCTGGAAGGAGCGTGACCGTGAAGGTTCCGGTTCAGCGGGCGGTAATCCTGTCAACCTCTGCCCTCGAGATGGTCCAGCTCCTCAACGCGAGCAATCAAGTAGTTGGAATTCCGGTAGAGGCTAAGGGGGACGCTTTTCTTACTCAGGCCCTTAAAAACAAGACGGTCGTCGGCAAGAGGCTCAAAGTGGACGACTGGGAGAAGGTTTTGGCGTTAAAGCCCGACCTCATCGTGAACCTCTACCTCAAGAAGTTCTACGACGTTGACGAGTTCCTCAACAGGTCAGCGAGCTACGGGATTCCCGTAATAATGCTCCGCGAGGATAAGCTTGAGGACATTCCGAAGGCCGTTTCCCTGCTCGGAAAACTCTTCGGGAAGGAAAAAGAGGCCAAAGCCTTCGAGGACTACTTCAACGAGCAGGTGAATGAGGTTAAGGCGAGGGCCTCGAAGATACCGGCCGAGAAGAGAAAGAAGGTCATCATGATACAGCCGATAATGGGGAAGCTCTACTTAGTTAACGGCAACGACGTTTTAGCTCAGGCGGTAAGGCTTGTCGGCGGGGACTACCTCGTCAACATAACTTTCAACGGCTACACACCGGTTAGGGTCCCGATGGACAGGGAGAAGATAATCGCCAGCTACAAAAACGCGGACGTGATAATCCTTCTAACCAGCTCAGTAACGCCGTACGAGAAGGTTGAGGAGCTTAAAAAGGAAATGCTGAGCGACGATGCGTGGAGACAGATAAAGGCCGTCCGCGAGGGCAACGTCGTAATACTGAGGGCCGACATGGGGAAGGATTCCTTCCTTCGCTGGAGCCCGAGGATGGCCGTTGGAATCTGGGTCATCGGAAAGGCAGTCTATCCCAACTACTACCCCAACTGGGAGGGCAAAGCGAAGGAGTTCGTCCAGACGTTCTATCCCTTCCTCTCCTGATTTCCATTTTGAGGTGGAAAAATGATAGCGGTCTTTCCGGCAAGCCTCGCGGAAATTGTCAAGCTGGTTGGAAAAGGGGGCGAAATAGCGGGGATAAACGAGGAAGTCAAACTCGATTACTGCCTGCCGGAGCTGAAGGACAGGCCAGTTATTGGTAAATACCTCAAGAGGACGAAGAAGACATACTGGGACGTTCTGGAGGGAATAAGGCCGAAACTAATCCTCGACTTCAGGGTTGAGAACCTTCACTCCTCGGGCGAGCTGTATTCCTTTGCCGAACGGATTGGCGCGGAGGTTCTTCTCCTCGACTTCTTAACGGTCGAAAACCTCATTGAAGGGAGCAGGCTGATAGCCGAAAAAACCGGCGGGGACTTTTCAAAACTGGAGAAGTTCTACGAAAGGCACCTCGCAAGGATAGGAGAGATAACCCAATCGCTTGAAGAAAAGCCGAAGGTGGTTATGCTCTACCGCGGGATAAACGTTGTAACTGGCACAAACGTAATAAGCGACGCGGTCGAGAAGGCAGGTGCAGAAAGCCTCGGGAAGAGACTGAGAACGGAAAGGAAGATCTATGCCCTCAAAAAGGAGGACTTCATCAGGCGTTTCAGCGATGCTGACCATATATTCCTTTTGACGAGCGTTCTGACAAACAGGGAGAGGCTCGAAGGTATAAGGGACGAGATGCTTGACTCGACGGAATGGAGAAATATTAAAGCCGTTGATGAAGGCAACGTCCATATCGTTGGCTCGGCATTGGATAGGGAAAGCTTTATGCGGTGGAGTCCGCGTTTAATTCCCGGAATCTACCAGATTGGAAGGTTCGTCCACGAAAAGCTCTTCCCCGACTGGAGAAAGCCGGCAAAAGAGCTTTACAGCCTCTGCGGTGTTGAGGAATGAGAAAGCTCGCCCTCATAGTCCTGCCATCACTCGCGGTATTCCTCGGAATCTTCGTGGGGAGTTATCCAACCAACCCCTTCAACCTGACGCCGGGTGCCGTAACGATAATCCAGGAAATCAGACTTCCAAGGACTCTGATGGGCATCTCAGCGGGAATAGCTCTCTCGTTGGGTGGCA
>NZ_JALUYR010000049.1 GCF_027012695.1 Thermococcus sp. | reverse complement strand
CCCCATATGGGTCCACGACCCGCTCTGGACGCGCGAGAGCTTTGAAAAATCTCGGGCGAGGGGCTGGGTCGACGAGGAGAACATACTCGAGTTCGTCAAGTTTTCAGCTTATGCTGCGTGGAAGTTCTCCGACCTGGTTGACTACTGGGCGACCTTCGATGAACCCATGGTAACAGTCGAACTCGGCTACCTGGCTCCATACGTTGGCTGGCCGCCGGGGATAGTCAACCCCAAAGCCGCCAAGAGGGTCATCATCAACCAGATGGTGGCACACGCGAGGGCCTACGATGCGATAAAGGAGTTCTCAAGGGCACCGGTCGGCATAATCCTCAACATAATCCCGGCTTATCCCTTCAGGCCGAACGACGAGCGCGATGTCAAGGCCGCGGAGAACTACGACTACTTCCACAACAGGCTCTTCCTAAATGCAGTCAACGAGGGCAGGGTTGACCTCGACCTGAACTGGAGTGAGATTAAGATAGACCACCTTGCGAGGAACGACTGGATAGGTAACAACTACTACACCAGGGAAGTCGTTAAATGGGCCGAACCGAAGTTCGAGGAGCTCCCGATGGTGAGCTTCGTCGGGGTTGAGGGCTACGGCTATTCTGGAAACCCCAAGAGCGTCTCGCCAGACAACAACCCGACGAGCGACTTCGGCTGGGAGGTCTATCCAAAGGGGCTCTACGACTCCACGCTCGAGGCGGCCGAATACGGGAAGCCCGTGTTCATAACCGAGAACGGTGTTGCGGACTCAAAGGACGTCCTGAGGCCGAGGTACATCACGGAGCACGTTGAGCAGGTCAAAAGGCTCATAGAAAGCGGTGCCGACGTTAGGGGCTACTTCCACTGGGCTCTGACGGACAACTACGAGTGGGCCATGGGCTTCAAGATACGCTTCGGTCTCTACGAGGTCGATTTAATAACCAAGGAGCGCATTCCCCGCAGGAAGAGCGTTGAAACCTACGGAAGGATCGTGAGGGAGGGTTTGGAATGAAGACGATAGCCGTTGACGAGAGCACGTGGAAGAAGATAAAGATGCTCAAGGACAAGCTCGAGGCGAGGTCCTACGATGAGGTCCTCCAGAGGCTCATAGAGACCTGGCACCTCGTCGAGCTCGACAAGAAGGTTGACAACGTCATAATGGACGACGAAGAGGCGGAGATGCTGATAAACCTCCTTGAAAAGAAGAAGGGGAGTTGAAGATGCCCCTGCCCCCGGACATAACCTTCGACAGCAGAGCGTTATTGAAGATGCACACCGCGAGCAGGAAGAGACAGCTCGAGATAACGCTGGCGAAGTTCAACGTCTCCATCTCCGTCATCACGCTCTACCGCTACCTTTCAGTTAGGGCGTATCTAAAGAAGAACGTGGAGAATGAACTTGAGATCCTCAGGGACATCTACCAGGTGGTCCCGCTCGACGATGGTATCCTCGTGAAGGGCGCCATGATAGAGGCCAGCCTGCTCAAGAAGGGTCTGATGCTCGACCTTGAGGACATACTAACGGCGGCAACGGCCATACAGACAAGAAGTCTGCTCGTAACCGACGAACCCGGAAAATACGCCCCTTTGAGGCAGTTCGGCCTCGACACGATACACCTCGACAGGTTCCTCAAGGAGCTGGAGATAATGGTGAAGAGGGAGTTGGGTTAGACCAGCTCCGCGAAGGGGGTTATGTGCAGGAAAAGCGCCGGGAAGAAGCGCAGTCCCTCGGCGTACTTCACCCCCGCTTTTTTGCCGTAGTAGAGGCCGACCGTCCGCAGGAAAGGCTCCCACTTCTCCCACACATCGTCGGTGAACTGGCTTTTGTGCACCCTTATTGCCTTCAGCTTCAGCTCCATGAGGTCTGTTACATCCACGAAGTAGTTCGGCCTCGCCGTGTAGTAGAAACCGAGGACGTCAACCTGGTGCGGCTTTAGGCCCGCGTAAAGGTCGCTTTTGGCAACGTTCGGGAGCTGGGCGAAGGCCACCGCGTCGATCCCCATGAATCCGGCCCTTCTGTGGTCGGGATGGGCCTCGTAGGGTAACCACGGATCTGGAAGAAGAACCGCGTCCGGCCTTTCAGCGCGTATCACCTTCACAATCTCGTTCCTGACCGCTGGAGTATACTCAAGCTCCGTGTCGCGGTTGTCGAGCCACAGTATTTTCTCAACCCCCAGCAGCTTGGCGCTCTCTTCCTCCTCTTTACGCCGGATCAGGGCAAGCTCGTGGGCCGATAGACCTTCATCGGTCGTCCCCATCGAGCCATCGGTGAGGCAGAGGTAAACCACCTCGATTCCAGAATCGGTGAGGCGCTTTATCGTCCCTCCGAGGCCAATGGCACAGTCATCCGGATGCGGCTCGATGCAGAGGACCTTTTCAACGTCTTCAAAAGGGTTTGAGAGGTCGAACTCCAGAACCTCGTCGAGGAGCCTCCTGAAGGCCTCGTCGAAGTCGTTCATCTCCTCGAACATCTCCACCACCGTTATAAGCCAGGCTGGAATTACAAAATCCTCACGATATATAAATCCACCGGTGGGGCCGAGAGCCTTATTGGGCTGGAGCCTCTACGGGATTGGCCAGAGTATGGACGAGATGCTCAGGCTCGCGAGGGACTTTTACAGGGATGAGTACGCGGATTCGGTGCTCTACGCCCAGCTCGCCAAGACAGGGAGGGGTGCGATTCAGAAGTCTGGAGAGGGTGAAGGGAGAACTCACTTCGAGGCTCATGGAAGGAGGCATGCCCGGGGACATAGCGGAAAAGGCCGCGTTGATTTCCCTGCTTTCGGGCATCTCAATCAGGAGAAGGTCGTCGAGACGATGGCAACGGGACCGCGACAGTATCCCACGTCTCGGCACTTTAGAGGTATACACCATTAACGCGGAGCTTTTCCGCTGTTTTCCTGTTTTTCGTCGCTTGTGGCCAGTGTTTCATATCTGAAGGCCCGGGCGATGTAGAGAGCGTCGTGGACGGTGATTCCTTCCTCGTGGTAGCTCTCCTCGCTTCTCCGGGGTATTAAAGGGGGTTTTCAGAGAGTACAACGCTCGGAAGAACGTCCATTACCTGACAGCGCCGTTCAAACTCCTCCCGCCCAATGCGGTTGTACAGGGCGTGGTGCTTCCCCAGAGCCTTTGATACCTCGACCGGGGCGTATTCCAGCGAAAGGAGGTCGTTTTTCAGGAACTCTTCAACCCCTCCATCCCGGCTCCAGGAGGACGTATCTGGCTATCGAAGAGGCATCCATTATTATCACGATTCTCACTCACGTACTTTCTCCCGGTGCCACGCCCGGCAGGTGCGCCTCCGGTAAGGAGCCGGTGCATCTCCCGGAGTGCTTTTTCCTTTTCCTCTTCCTCGATCCTCTCCTCTATGAACCGCCGTATTCTCTCGCTCCAGTTTACGCCAAGATCCTTTATCTTAGCCTTAAGCTCATCGGGAATGCGAACGCTTATCACATCCATACGACACCACTTACAGTTTCGTCATACGACCCTATGGACTCTCTTCAGGTTTAGGGAAAAGCTCACACCTTCACGTGCTTCCACTTTCCGCGCTTGAAGGCCCACCAGAAGAGCCCCGCGGTTGCGAAGGTCTCGAGACTCATCGCCATCCATGCGGCGATAACGCCCAGCCCTTCGAAGTGAATCGGCCCCACCGTGAACCCGAAGCCGAGCAGGTAGGCAGGTAGCAGGCGGAAGAGGGGTTTGCTGACAGCGGTGATGTACATGGGCGTCTTCGTGTCCCCGGCACCCCGGAGAGCACCACCGAGGACAAAGAGCCAGCCGAGGGGAACCTCGCTTATCCCAACTATTATGAGATAGATGCTGGCGAGGCGCATCACCTCGCCGTAGTGGGGATCGCTGGGGCTTATGAAGGGCATCACGAGATAGCGGGGGAATGCTATCAGCACAATCGCCATCAGCCCCATGAAGACGCTCACCATTTTGAGGGCCTCGTAGACGATTTTCTCGGCCTTTTCCGGCTTTCCTTCACCGAGGCTCTGGCCAACGAGCGCGGCCGTGGCGACGTTAAAACCGAAGGCGGGCATGTAGGCTATGCTCTCGACCCTAAGCCCCACCTGATGGGCAGCGAGGGCTATCGTGCCGAAGCGCGTGACTATACTCATGTAGAGGAAGTTGTACAGGCTGAATATCCCCCGTTCTATCATCGTGGGGATGCCAATGCGGAGTATCCTGCCAGCTATCGCCGGGTCAAAGCGCCATCTGGGTCTGAACCGAAGAACGAGCCTCCCGCTCCAGAGGAGGTAGAGACCGGTGATCATCGAAACCGTTATACCTATCCCCGAGGCCCAGGCGGCTCCCACCGGGCCGAGTGCGGGAAAGCCAAACCTTCCGAAGATGAGGAGGTAGTCAAAGACCGCGTTCAGGACGTTCATCAGTATGCCAAGCTTCATCGGTGTTCTCGTGTCTCCGGCACCCCGGAGGGCCGAGAAGGCCGTGAAACCGACGAATCGTACCGGGTAGAAAGCGAAGAGAACTTTGATGTAATCGTAGCCGAGTTCAACAACATCGGGCTTCGCGCCCATTATCTTGAGTATGTCATCGCCGAGGAACCAGCCGAAGAGCATAACGGGAATTCCCAGGAGGAAAGCCAAGTAGATGCTCTGTTCGAGGGTCAGGGTGGCCTTCTCCAGATCTTTGGCCCCAACAAACCTGGAAACGAGGGCGAGCGTTCCGGTAGCGACCGCGGCCATTATCGGCATCATGAACCAGCTTACCTGGCCTCCAAGACCCACCGCTGCTAAAGCCAGTGCACCGAGCTGGCCCACCATCATCATGTCCACTAGGTTGAGCAGTGTCTGGGAGATGTTGCCCATTATGGCCGGCCAGGCCAGTTTCCAGAGGCGGCGCTGGTCTTCATTGAGCCGAATCATTAAGATGCCCCTCTAAACGCGGAGAAGAGTGTCTATGTTAATAAGGGTTGCGGTAAAAGAAAAGGATCAGTAGCGGAGGTTCCTCTTCTTCCTCCACTTGTGGGACCATCCATACTTCCTCATGCGCCTGCTCCTTCCAAAGCCACACGCCGCACAGTAGCCCTTCTTGATGTTGAAGGCCCTCTTCCCACAGCGCCTGCATTTGATGTGGGTCGGAGTGTGGTTCCTCTTGCCCTTCGGCGCGGTTCCGGCTCCCATTGTATCACCCCGTCAATCACTCGATCTCGACCGGGGAGATTGCCAGAACGTTGTCTCCCCTTATGACGATTTTACCGTACTTCTTAACTTCCTCGCCGTCCTGCATGAGCGATGCATCGGCGAGGACAACGTTCAGGTGGATATCGTAACCGATAAGCTTACCCCTGAACTCGGAACCCCTCTTGAGGAGCACGAGGACATCCTTGTCGAGGGACCTGTGGATAACATCGAGTGGTCTTTCCGCCATTTTCACGCACCTCCAAACAATCAAAGCTCATAGCGATAACGAGGAGAACGGTTTATAACTCTTTCCCCAAAATAACAGAGAGAAAGACCTTTCTTGAGTGTCAGCTATGTTGTTGCACTCTGGATAGGGGACTTATGGGATATCCTATATAAAATTAAATTTTGATTAGTAATTTTGGTTCAATGCATATTTCTACCACTCCTTAATTTTGGAAAAGCGAAAGGATTAAATACGATAACTGCGTTCCTTTGATTGACAACCCGGTTGGGGGGGGTCGAATGCGATAGAAAGTGGTATGGTTTGTACTCGGAATTTTAGTTGGTAGTCTTTTTGTTGTCTCAGCGTATCCAACGAACGGAAACAAGTCCACAAATCTCAGAGAGAAGATTAACAACACGGTTCCTGTTTACTACGTTGGTAGCGATATCCCCAAGTACTTTGTAAAGACAATGAGAGCAAATTCCACCCAAAATATCAGAGCTCCTCATATCCTTATTGTTGAGAGCTCTTACGTCGAAAACAATCCACGCCTCAAACAGCTCGTTAAAATGGAAATCCTCTCTGGGATTCCAGTGATAGTGATTGGAAATCCAAGTATCATTAACGAAACTTTCAAGGGACAGTTTTTTGCAGAGCTTGTAGCTGGTCAGGGACCAAATGGAAAAATTAACCATGCAACAGTTTATGGTTATGTAGTCTATTCTCACAATGGAATACTCCAAAGCAAAGAGTTCGTATCAATCGATTCAGTCTCCAATGCCCTTAGGGAAGCGTATGAGTGGGCAGTTAAAAATATCAAACCTAATGCTGGAACCTTCAAACTTGGAGTGGAGCCTCTCTCATCTGGAGCGTACTGGTCTTATCAGAACCAGCTTGATTTAACCACAGGGGAGAGCTGGAAACCGTACGGGAGGTTGAACGTGAGAACAATCTATTACAAACTCATGAACGATGGCTCATCCCAGTACGACTGGTATGATGTGCATGTAAAACAACAATCTGTTCCAGGTAAAGAGCTTGGATGGTCGGATTGGAGAACGGCCAGGATGTACACTTGGATAAAGGCCAACTACTACAACCCAAACGGCTTCCTCTCGGATTATTCCCCCACTACAACATCTGGAACAACAACGGTGGGAGTTTCGATAGGTGTTTCCGTAGGAGATGATGGGTCACAAGTAAGTGCATCTCAGTCGTGGAGTTATACGATCCCAGACGTTCAAGTTTACGATGAGAGCGACTATTCTCAGGAGCTCGCAAAGTGGGTGCATAAGATTGCACCTGATAAAGCCGTGGGAATGACTACATATCAGATAGAGCCAGGGGCTACATTGAGATTCCCTCAGGAGGACTATGGTACCAAGGCGTGGAGAGAACACTACGGTGTCCTCTACGCAAAACCCCCAAGCTGGTGGGAGCTCCCATGGGACTGGCATTATATTGGGGAAGACTGGATTGAGTTCCGCGTTTCCATGGGATGAATTTGAAATTCTTTCTTATTTCCTTCTGTTCTTTTTAATGTCTTTTATATTAATTTTCAACGTCCAAAAGCTTTTTATGAACTCGCCTTACTCCAGTTTCAGGTGGTGAGCGGTGGGAGATGCTGATAAATACGAGGTTCTTCAGGATTTGATGAGGAGGAGAGGCTTCGCCTGGGGTAGCTTTGAAATCTACGGCGGTTCACGTGGATTCTACGACTATGGCCCCCTTGGGGCAACGATAAAGAGGAAAATCGAGCAGAAAATCAGGGAGGCCTTTCAGAGGGAGGGCTTTTTTGAGGTTGAGACCCCTGACATAACGCCCGAGAAGGTCTTTATAGCGAGCGGTCACGTCGAGAAGTTCGTTGACCCGCTGGTCGAGTGTAAGAAGTGCGGTGCGCGCTTTAGGGCTGACCACCTCGTTGAAGAGGCCCTTGGAAGGGACGTGGAGGGTCTCTCAGCCGAGGAACTGACCAGGCTCATCAGGGAACACGACATCCGCTGTCCGGAGTGCGGTGGGGAACTGAGCGATGTATGGTACTTCAACCTCATGTTCGAGACGAGAATAGGTCCCTACGGCGACCAGAAGGGCTACCTGAGGCCCGAAACTGCACAGGGAATGTTCGTGAACTTTAGGAGATTGGCCCACTTCGCGAGAAACAAACTGCCTTTCGGAGTCTTCCAGATTGGCAAGGCCTACCGCAACGAGATTTCACCGAGGCAGGGAATGCTTCGCTTGAGGGAGTTCACTCAGGCGGAAGCGGAGATATTCTTCAATCCGAAGGAAACAGAGCATCCACACTTCGATGAGGTCAATGACGAGGTCCTGAGGCTCTATCCGATTGAACACCAGCTCAAGAACCTCGGAGAGATTGAAGTAACCGCTGAGGAGGCCGTGAAGAGGGGCTACGTGATGAACACCTTCTTCGCCTACTACATGGTCATGGTCAAGAGAACCCTTCTCGACATCGGCATTCCGGAGGACAAAATACGCTTCCGCCAACAGCTCCCCGAGGAGAGGGCCCACTACTCACGCGACACCTGGGACGCCGAGATACACAGCGAGCGCTTCGGCTGGGTGGAGTGCGTTGGAATAGCCAACCGCGGTGACTACGACTTAAGCAGGCACATGCGCGAGAGCGGGGCTGACTTGACGGTTCTCATCCACTACGACGAGCCGAAGGTGGTGAGGAAGCTCGAGGTAAGCCTCAACCTCAAGCGCGTCGGTCCGAAGCTCAGGAGAGATGCCAAGAGGATAAACGAGCTGATAAAGAGCCTGAGCGGGGAGGAGAAGCGCGAGCTGGTCGAGAAGCTTGAGAAGGAAGGAAAGGTTACAATCGAGGGCTACGAGCTTGAGAAGGAGGACTTCATAATCAAGGAAGTCGAGGAGAAGATAACGGGCGAGAAGATAGTGCCCCATGTTTTGGAGCCGAGTTTCGGAATAGACAGGCCCTTCTACCTGCTCCTTGAGAACAGCCTCGTCATTGAGGAGGACAGGACCTACCTGAAACTTAAAAAAGACATGGCGCCGATAGAGGTCGCGGTTTTACCGCTGGTCGCCAAGGAACCGCTCAAGAGCATAGCCTACGACGTCTTCAGAACCCTCCAGAAGGCGGGCTTTATAGCTGTCTACGACGAGAAAGACACGATTGGAAGGCGCTATCTGAGATACGACGAGATAGGAACGCCCTACTGCGTGACGATAGACAACCAGACGCCCGAAGACAACACTGTAACGATTCGTGACCGCGACACGAGGGAGCAGGTGAGGGTTAAGATAGAAGAACTGCCCGATAAACTAAGGGAGCTGATTTTTGGGAGCTAGCACTCCCTCTCGATGATTTTTTCGATTTCTTCGTTCAACTCATCAAGCTGGGAACTCACGATGACCAAGACAACAGAAAGGTCAACGTCGAAGTAGTGATGAATGACAACGTTTCTAAGACCGACGATTCTCCTCCAGGGAACCGAGGAATATCTCTCCCTCATTCAGGTAAGAACAGACAGGGGTCTCGCTTAGATATAGACGAGATCCCCCCTTATATGCTCCCAGAAGTTCTTCCTGCTCATAGCGGCGTTTTTCGTGACCAAGTCCACTTTGATTCCGAGCAGGGATTCAAGGTAGTCCTTTAAATCGACTACTGCCCACCCGATCGGCCTTTCAAACTCGACGAGTATGTCCACGTCGCTAAGCTCGGTCTCTTCGCCCCGGGCATAGGAGCCGAATATGGCTATTGACCTAACCCCAAAGCGTTCTCTGAGCTCTTCCTTGTGCTTTCTGAGAATGGCCTCGATTTCCTCAAGTTTTTTGGTCATCGTTTCTGGGTAGTTCGTGAAAGTATAAAAGGCTTAGTGTGAACGCTCTCTATGTCGTCCAAAATCCATCTCATCTACAGGAGGATTCCAAACCGCGTTCTTGAGCGGGACGACGAGGTGATAGCTGATTTAGGGGACATCGTGGTTGCCAAGTCTCGTTTCGAGGGCATGCTAACTCCTCTCAGGGTGAACGGCGTTGAGGTCATTAAGAACGGCTACACGATGGTCTATTTCGCCTTTGTTGGGAAGAACTACGACATTCTGAAGGTCTACGACACGGAAGGAAACTTTAAGGGCCTCTACATTGACGTTTTAGCATATACAAAGCGCGAAGGGAACGTAATCGAGATGCTGGACCTTTTCCTGGACATTTTCGTTTTCCCCGATGGCAGAGCCTTTCTTCTCGACGAGGACGAGCTTGAGATGGCCTTCAATTACGGCCTGATTGACAGGAGAACCCTCGAGTTTGCCTACTCAGTCGCTAGGGCGATACTCGAAAGGCTTAAACGAGGGGAGTTCCCACCGGAAATCGTCTGGAGGTATGAATGGGGGGAGTGGGATGGAGTTCTTGAGGGAGACAAGGGAAGGGACTGTCCTGCTAATCTACGTCCAGCCCAAGGCCAGGAAAAACGAAATCGGGGGAATAGACGAATGGCGAGGTCGCCTGAGGGTCAAAATCAAAGCCCCTCCAGTTGAGGGAAAGGCCAACAGGGAGATTGTTAAGTTCTTCTCGAAGCTCCTTGGAACGGAGGTCGTGATAGTAAGGGGCGAGACGAACAGGGAGAAGGATTTGCTGGTGAGAGGAATGAATAAGGAGGAGGTGAAGAAGAGGCTGGGACTTTAGTTAGCAAGTTATAATTTGAAGTATAAGTTTTAGACCATTGAACCGAAACCTATAAAAATACTATCGCACAACCTTCAACTGCCCACTACTAAATGGGGGGGGCATATGAACAAGAAGAAGTTGGCTGGAGCAATCTTCGGGGTTGTTGTTTTAGTTATTGCGGCAATGGCAACACCGGCAATTGCCACAAACAGTGGGGTCATAACTCTTGACACAATTCTACACGGCAGTTTCTCAACTGCTGAAGTGTACATTGCAGCTCAGTATGCTGTACAAAACAGACAATTTCAGTTGGGTCCCAGTACCAGAGTTCACTTTGGTTCATCCAGCGGAACGGGATCAAATGCGTACTGGTACACAACGGATTCGTATACAGCACCAGCTACTATACAGGCACACGGAACATGGCATCTTAATGCTTATACTCATTATGGGCTAACAGAGGCATCATACGATGGATCAAGTGAACTCCAGATATACCTTGAGCCCTCGGGGAGAACACCAACAGCCAAAAACATTAGTCCTCAGGAAAAGCTCCCTATTAAGTCTGCTGGAAGCACACAGCTTGAGCTGAGAATCATAGCTTACGTTGATAGTCATGGAGGGGTGTCTATCAGCAGATACCTGACTGAAAATGTTGGGGTATCCATTGAGATACCAGTTAGTATTGAGTAATTTTAGTTATGATATCTTTCCTTATTTTTCTGGTATCCAATAGCTAGGGGGAATTCGAATGGAAAAGAGAAAAACCTACACAGTATCTGGGCTCATTTTAATCCTGCTCGGGGTTATCATTGCGTCGTATCCGGTAATTGGATACTGTGCTTCGACATATATTAACAGCCCACATGCCGTTTTAAAACCCGGAAGTAACTTTGTTTATGCAGGGTACTTTCTCACGGGCGATTTCAACCTCCTGTTAGTTTACAACGTTACATACGTCGAAAATAACAAGTTTCAGGTCAAGTTCGACCTTTATAATGTAACCGACCAGAATCACGTGACTATAATTTACTTCACCAGCCTTAACAATCCTGGAAAAATCACTGGAAATCCCCAGCACATATCCGAAAAAACAGTAAACCTGAGTGTGAACGACCCTCTCATAAAAACTCTCTTCCCGGAGAGTAACATAACGATCCACGTTCTGAACTATTCCAAAACATCAAAACTAACAATCAGAAAAATACCCTTTTCGTTTGATTTCTCACCATATTCACTCGGATTTCCTTATATCTACGCTCCTGATTTGCCGGAGCCTCTGGCAAAGTACGGCGATGAGATTGCATACTACAGGACTGAGGATAGGTACTTTGCCAGAACGTTAAGGGTGGTGGGCTCAAACGTTTCCCTCCAGTACCATTCAATCGTGGATGGGATGCCCACACACGTGCCGATTGGTGTGACACCCGAACAACTTGACCTTCAGAAATTGATTCCGGCGGAGATAGTTTCAAATACTACCTGGCGATACATTGAGAGCTCGTACCCTACAATTATGATTTTGGGTCTGCTTAGAACCAATGTTCAGCCGACTCATCAGAACTGGCTTGGAGGGTTAGAGTACAGCTTCACACAGTACAGTGCACCCGTTGACTACGTCCTGATACTGATGGGAATAGTTCTCCTGATACTTGGGGGGAGGGCCGGTCAATGATTGTTGAGGCCGAAGACCTTGGGGTCGATTATGGAAAAACATGGGGGATAAAAAACCTGACATTCAAAGCGAAGGCTGATAGGCTGGCCATTATCGGACATAACGGGAGCGGGAAGACGACCCTTCTTTCCGTTCTCGCAGGAATCAGACATCCAACAAGGGGAAGCGCCAGAATAAACGGGTGGGAGCCATATAAGAGAAAAGACAAGTGGGTTGCCATAAGATACTCCTTCGAAAAACCCCAGTTTAGAATCCCCGTTAGGGTGCGGGATGTTGTGGAGACACTTAGAGCAAATCAGATGTGTTTAAAAATAGACGAGCTTGTCGAGGTTTTGGGGATAACCCCGTTCTTGGACAAGAGGATAGACTCCCTCTCCAGTGGACAGGCACAGCTATGTAACCTACTGGTGGCACTTTCCTGCGACTCCGAAGTTGTTATTCTAGATGAGCCGACTGCACACCTCGATTCATACAGGGCAGGCATTGTGGACGAGCTAATATCCAAAAGAAAGGGTGTAATAATAGCCACCCATGATGTTGAAGAAGGGGAAGCCGTGGCCGATTACTTTCTAATCCTAAAGGAGGGTCGACTTGTATGGCATGGTGGGAGAAGGGAGCTCTTCTCCAGTGACGTTTATGAGGTAACGTTGATTGAAACTGGAACCCAACTGCCTTTTGAAACCATTTATCGCTTTGGGGCAACCCTCATCGTGAGGGCCACCAGCCATGAGCTGGTAGAGATGGTGATAAAGGGAGTTATAGCAGGATTTAAGAGGGCGGGACTGCGCTATGTTTATGCAAAAAGCAGTTAAATGGTACACCAAAAATCTGTTTCCTCATCCAGCAACGGAGATACTGCTTGGGATGATGATACTCAGCACATGGTACTCTCTCATGGACGCCCGGAAACTTGGATTTTACGAGTTTATAGTTATGGTAGAAGCGGTGTTTCTCCCTGTTTACGGCATTCTGATAGCATCCCATATCTTCAGGGATTCAAGAGTTACACTATTTGAGCTTACCCTCTTTAATGGACCCGAGGGAGTGTTCCTCGGGCGTCTAACTTCGGCATTCCTTGGACTGGCTGTTGGTGTTTTCAGCGTTGCGTCTATCACACATATCCAGGGATACTCCAGATTGGCATTCTCAGTCCTCGTTAAACTACCCACCTATCTTGCGATAATGATGGCTCTGATGGTCTGGATGGACTTCATAGCGGGCATAATATCCTTCTACATATTGACCTCTGCAATTCCAATGGCACTTTTTGTGCTTTTTACAAAACCTTACTCCCCGAGCACCGCCATCAGCTTACTTTCATATTTTCTGGCACCCATTGGTGCGACCGTTAATTCGGGAAAACTTTCAGTCTCCATTTCGTCAGGATATACAGCGACTCTTGTTTTGTCGGCATTAATAATACTGTTCTCCTATCTCGGCTTTAAAAAGAAAGACTTCGAACCGCAATAACAAAATAAGGATCACTTCAAAATCCCCAGACTCTCGTTCGTCTTCCCTATGCTCTCCCACTTTTCAGCGAGCTCGAACATCGCCCTTATCGCATCAACGTTCTCGGGAACGACATCGCTCTCCTGGTGCACCGCTTGGATGTAGAATAGCCTGTTTCCTCTCACACTTATGCTCTCCTTCCAGACCGCTATTTCGTAGAGGTTGTTCCACTCGCGGTGTAAATCCCTGGCGAACTCTATAATCTGGGCTGTACTGTCGAAACCCTTCTCCTTTTCAAAGAGCAGAACTCTGGTGGTGTTCTCAAAGATATCAAGGACGTCCTTCTCGGTTATCGGCTTCTTAAGTTCAACCATGATGCTGTGAACGTGCATGAGCGTCGTGGGGACAACAAAAGCGGAAGTCTCGATGTTTATCGGAATTACCGTCTGGACATCTGGGCCATGATGAGATGGAACCGTAACGCTCGGCGTTATGGCGTTTATCGGCCCGCGCTTTGTGTCGTTCGGGTCGGCGGCCCTTCTTATCATCACGGCGTAAACGTAGTCTATGTACTCCTGAATCGCGCTGAGTGTTCTGGTTAACCCCGTCGTGTTGCACGAAACAACCCTGACGTAGTCCTTACCGAGGGCCTTCTCGTAGTTGGCCTGGGCCACGAAGGAAACCTCGGCAACGCTCGCCTTCTCACCGCCCTGAAAAACGGCCTTAACGCCTGCCTTCTCGTAGAGGGGCTTGTTCTTCGCCCCCATTCCGCCGGGAGTGGCATCAACTATCACGTCAACCTTCTCAAGGAGGTCGTTTAAAGTACCTGCAACCTCAAAGCCCGCCTTCTCAAAGCGCGGGAGAAACTCCTCGTCCGCGGCGTAAATCGGGATTCCTCTCTCCCTCGCCAGATAGGCCTCGAAGTCGGGCTTCGTTTTCGTGACACCGATGAGCTCCATATCATCCTGTCTTGAGACCGCGTAGGCCACTCGCTTTCCTATCGTTCCGTAACCGTTTACACCGACTCTGACCTGGGCCATGATAACCACCAGGAATTTTACAACGGTAAAATACTTAAACCTTGCTTTCACCGGCGGTGAATGGTGGGAGATGTTTTAAAGGACCCCGCCCGAACTGGTTCGGTGATGATGGTGTTCGCCGAGGTACTGACGATAGGCGACGAACTCCTTACTGGAAACACAGTTGACAGCAATTCCGCTTTTATAGCGAAGAAACTCATGGAAAAAGGCTACTGGGTGAGGAGGAAAACAACCGTTGGAGACGACGTTGAGGAGATTAAAACCGTTATCCAGGAAATCCTGAGCAGGAAGCCGGAGGTTCTGGTGATAAGCGGTGGTCTCGGACCAACCCACGACGACGTTACAATGCTGGCCGTTGCGAAGGCACTCAACAGAAGGCTCGTCCTCTGCGAGGAGTGCCTTGAGAGAATTAAGAGGTTCTACCGCGAGCTTTACGAAAAGGGCCTCATAGATGACCCCCAGCTCAACGAGGCTCGCAAAAAGATGGCATACCTTCCGGAGGGAGCCCAGCCACTGGAGAACACCGAAGGGGCCGCTCCCGGGGCTTACATCGAGCACGGGGGTACCAAAATATTCGTTCTCCCCGGAATGCCAGGGGAGATGAAGGCGATGCTTGAAAAGGAAGTTCTCCCGAGGCTCGGCGAGAGGAAGTTCCTTCAGAGGAAACTTTTGGCGGAGATAACCGATGAAAGCAAGCTCGCCCCGATACTCAACGAAACGCTGAAGCACTTTAAGGTTAGGATTCACTCCTCTCCAAAAGGCTTCGGTAAGTACATCGGGCTGATCATATTCGGCGAAAGCGAGGAGGAAATAGAGAGGGCGAAAGCCTTCATGGAAAGCCGGGGAATCCGGTTTGAAGAGCTGTAGCGAAAGGATGATAAGCTTCGCGAGGTATCTTGAACGGTGAGAAGATGCTGGAGTGATGCCCATGCTCCCAGCGGAGGTTCGTTCGATACTCGAGGAGATGCGCTCCGAGAGAATAAGGGGCGCGAGCTGGCTTGCCACGAAGGGTGCTGAGGCATACATCGCCCTCGCGGAGCTCCTCGAGGGAAAGGATCTGGAGAAGGCACTGGAAGAGATGAGAACCGAGGTTCCAGCGGTGAACAGGACTATGGCGTCGCTCTACAACCTTTCTCGCTTCATACCCGTAACGGGTAATCCAGAGGTGGTCAAAGCTAAGGCGGAGGAGTTCGTCCGGTTAGCTGAAGAGGCAAAGCGCGAGATCGGGAACATAGGGAGCGAGCTCATTGACGAAAACGAGGTTGTGATTACGCACTCATTCTCCTCCGCCGTTCTGGAGATATTCAAAGCCGCCAGCAGGAAAGGAAAGCGCTTCAAGGTTATTCTCACCGAGAGCGCGCCGGACTACGAGGGACTGGCTTTGGCGAGGGAGCTGGAAAAGTTGAGGGTCCCCTTCGAGGTTATAACCGATGCCCAGCTCGGCCTCTTCGCGGGAAAGGCGACGCTCGCTCTAGTAGGTGCGGACAACGTCACCAGGGATGGAGCCGTAATCAACAAGGCGGGAACCTATCTCCTCGCGCTTGCCTGTCACGATAGCGATGTTCCATTCTATGCAGCCGCCGAGGGCTTCAAGCTCCACCCAGAGCTTACCTCCGATGAGGTCGAACTCGTGGAGAGGCCCTACGCCAGACAGGGCTACCGGGTTAGAAACTACCTCTTCGACGTTACCCCCTGGCGCTACGTCCGGGGTATGATAACGGAGTTCGGGATTTTAGTTCCTCCAAAGGATATCTGAAGCCAAAACCCGAAACAGCTTCCAGAAAACTGCAAAAGAGAAATTAAGGGAAAAGTTCACTCCTCGTGGGCGAGCCAGAGGAGTGCTCCCTTTATGAAGGGCCAGTTGCTGTTTATGTACTTCTTGTGATAGCTGTCGCTCAGGGCCCTACTGGAGCCGTAGGCTATTATCCTGCCGTTTTCGATCTCAACGGCCGCCGCGAGAATCGGTTTGCTTCCCTTCTCGAAGACGACGTTGCCCTCGGCGTCTATGGAGTAGGCGGTCTCATAGGCCCTGATGAGCCAGACAGCTTTCCCGCTTATGGTGAGGGTCTGCCCGCTGTAGTACATAGTCCAGTTCTTCGGAACGAACTTCATCGCCGGGTGGTCCTTGTTGTAGATCCCAACGAAGGGATAGTAGGGCCTGCCGCTGTTGTGTTCCTCGTCAATGAGCTCGTCGGGGTTAAAGTGGATGCCGTACTTCCCTACTATAGCGTTGAAGTTCTCGGTGTTGGCGTACTTGTACCACTCGCCCGCTATGAAGAGTCCGCCACCATTCTCCACGTACTGCTGGAGTGCGACCACCTCGGGCTCGGTGAGGTCGTCCTTTGGATCGAGGAGAATGACGATGTCGTAGTCCTTCAGGGTCTCATAGGTCAGCGGGAGTTTGTTGAGCTCCACGTCCCATCCGAGCTCGTTTTCGATCTTCTCGATCAGGACGCTCACGCCTGCTTTTTCCACGTAGTACTGGCCGTGGGCGTCGTCAATCAGGACCTTGGGTATGTGGATGGTTATGTTCGTGCCCGGCGTCACGTTGGTGCCGTTCATGGGAGCAGGCGTGGTCTCGTTGCCCGGCTGGGCCGCCGGCGGATGACAGATGGGCCAGACCTTTTCCAGTGCCCTGTGGAGGATCGGAAGGACGTCGTTGATCTCGGTCGTGACCTCCCTGCTGAGCATGGCGGCTTTCCTTATGTGCACCATCACGGGGTAATAGTATGAGTTTCTGTAGGGGTTCTGCCGGGCGAGGAGGCCCTTAAGACTTTCGTAGAGTTCGTAGTGCCTCTCTATCTCGGCCATCGTGTCCTCAATCCACTGCACCCTCGGGGTGAGATCGCCGAGGTCAACGCCGCACTTCTGGAGTTCCTCCACCGTCCAGGTGAAGTTTTCGTAGAGCGGGGTGAGGTTCTCCATTTCCCTGCTGTAGAGTCTCTCGTAGTAGGGGGTCAGACCGTAGGCGATGACGTTGGGGTTCGGCACGACCTTGTAGCGGTAGATTCTCTCGTCAATAACGCCCCAGTCCTCCG
The DNA here is from genome assembly GCF_027012695.1 of Thermococcus sp. GTDB lineage: Archaea > Methanobacteriota_B > Thermococci > Thermococcales > Thermococcaceae > Thermococcus. Next base: position 13,871 of record NZ_JALUYR010000049.1, on the reverse strand, counting down.
TTAAAACCCTGATGTCCACGGTCAGCTGTCCCGTGGAGGTCGGGACATAGGTGAGATCGTAAACGGCACTTTCACCCGGGCCAATGTAGTGCGTGACGTTGCCGGCCGGAAGTCCGTTGGCGTAGAGTACCACGCTGACGTTGTCGCCCCTTTCCCCGTTGTTGACGACGGTGACTTTAAACTTCATTGGAATGCCCTTTATGGCATAGTCCGGCTTAACAACGTTGGCTATACCTATCGAGGGGATGTAGAGTTTGTACTCTGTCGGGTAGACCTCTATGACCCTGTACCTGTAGCCTATGCCGATGACGTACTCGAGGATCTTGCCCGGAGTGACGTCCATGATGCCATAGTAGTCGTAGAGGAGAAGCGATCCTGTATCGTCCTCGACGGTTATCGCCTTACCATTTACGTTCACGACGCGAACCCACTCGAGTTTAACGCGCATGCTCTGATACCTGTCGTCCATCTCGGCCGCCTTGACGACCACCGGCTCCGGAAGTTCGGCGTGTCCGATGACCCGATACTTAGGCTTTGCGATCTCGTAGAGACCGTTCCACTTGGCGGTCGTTCCGTTGACCTGGACGACATCACCGGGTTTGACGTCCCTGGCGAAGGACCTCCCAACGTAGACAAATATGCCGCTGTTGGGCTCGGTGCCATTCTGGATGAAGAAGCCGGTGCTCCGGGTTCCAATGACAATGCCGCTCGTGGCGACGAGCTTTCCTTCTTCCCAGTTCTCCCTTATCTCCTTTATCGAGCGGTACTGGGGTCCCTCAGGAAGGGTGTAGACGATCTCGAGGTAGGGTTTGGTGCTGTACCTGCTCTCCTTGGAATTGTAGCTTATCCTCTCCGTGACCTCTCCCTCAACGTCGGAGATGAGCACGAAGCTGACCACCTTATCGCCCTGGAACTCCGCCTTGACAAAGTCCGTGACGTTCCACACCGACCAGTGCTTTGCCTTGTTCTTCCCCCTATTGGAGTTCGGAACGAGATCTCTGTCGAGGAATTCCCCTCGGAGAGGCTTGCTGTTCCAGGTTATTGTATCCTCGCTCCACGAGTCGTTTTCAACGGCGTAGGCGCTGATGTTGACGTCCTTTGAATACGCGCCCACGTAGGTGAACGCATGGAGCCTTGCGCTGACTATTATTGCGTTCTTCGGCAGGCCGGAGAGATCGAACTTTATGTACGTCCTGTAATTGGAGTGGTCCCTGTAATAGGTTCCCACGTAGAGGCTTCCGCTGGATCCGTAGTTTCCGTCGGGTCTGGCGTCCGTGACGTAGGCGTCGTCCGTGGGCTTCAGCTTGGCCGTTGTTTCGGCCGCGGAAACTCCGCCAAAGCTCGTCGCGGGAATCAGGCTGAGCACCAGGATGGCCATCAAAATCAGGCTCAAACGCTTCATGCCATCACCGATAGAAGAACGACGGGATGTGTAAATAAGCTTTTCCGTTGTTCTTCGGCAGTATTATCACGTCCGCAAAACCTAAAAGCACCGCGCCCTATTGAAGGTGGTGGTTAAAATGTCCATTACCACGAAAACCGGCGATAAGGGGCTGACCGGTCTTTTTACTGGAGAGAGAGTTCTCAAATACTCCCCCGTGGTCGAGGCCAACGGGACGATAGACGAACTTGACAGCTTTCTCGGGGAGGCAAAGCACTACGTTCCTGAGGAGATGGCAGAGATACTGGAGAGGATACAGGTTCAGCTCTATGGCATCATGGGCGAGCTGGCAAGCAAAGGGAAGTACGTCAAGGTTGGTGAAGAGGAGATCGGATGGATGGAGGGGTTAATAGCTAAATACGAGGAAGAGTTCCAGATGAGGGCCTTCGTTCTGCCCGGTTCCACGATAGCGAGTGCCAAGCTCGACGTCTGCAGGGCCGTGGCGAGGAGGGCTGAGCGGAAGGTCGCCAGACTCGTTCTGGAATACGGCTTTGGAAAGAGCGCGCTGGTATACCTCAACAGGCTGAGCGATCTGCTCTTCTTAATGGCGCGCGTTATTGAGAAGAGGGAGGGAAAGGTCAAGGAGATCAGTTTTTCCTGAACTCTTTCATCCTTTCCTCGTACCTGTCGAGGAGGAGCTCATTAACCCTCGTCTCAACGTCCTTCAGGGCCCTCTGAGCGTCCTCCAGAGTGGAGCTGACCACTGCAACGCCGAGCCCTCCTATCCGTTTTATCGCTATGACCTTGGTCCCGTTCTTTATGAAGATCTCCAGTTCATCGCCGTTGATTCCCAGTTCTCCCGTCTTCCTCTCCACGTAGCTCAGCACATCCTCGATATGGGCGCCCAGCCTCTCGTTCCCCTCCAGGCTGAGGCCATCCTGGGTTATGACGATTTCGTAGATCTTTGGTTTTCCCCTGCCCCAGATAAAAGACAATATCCTCACTGGCATGTTCCCACCACCCCCCTGAGACTGGCTCCAGCCATGGAGAAATTTAAAGGGGAGGTATTCATCAATAGAGCATTTCTTCGAGCTTTGGAATAACCTTCCTGAGCTCGAGCTTCATCCTGCCGAGGTTGAGCCCCTCGTCTCCGATCACGATCAGGTAGTAATCGCTCCCGATCGGGTTCACGAAGGTCCTGGCGTTCCTGTACTCAAGGATTGCTTCCTTCAGATCGCCGGCCCCGAACTGGTCTCCCATGAGCTTAACCGCCGCGAGGAGCTCGTGCAGGACGCCGGCGATGGCCTCCCTGTCCAGATGCTTCTTCATCGCTGACTCTATGACGAGCCCGTCTCTATCGACGACGATGGTTCCAACGACACCGTCTATGTCCAGCATATCGGTGAGTATCTTGCCCATGACGAGGTCCACCGCCGCCATCCTCTCACCTCCCATGTTTTTTCAGCGTTTAGTAACAAAAGGTTATTTAAAAAGTTTACGCTCCCTTTCCGGTTTTTTCCTCAGGAGAGTGTCTCGCATCGTCTATCAGGACATCTCCACGAGTCACCCAGAAGTAGAGCACCACGAGGCCCATCCCTGCCCAGAGACCGAGCGAAACTATCCACGCTGGGAACCTGTCGAGGAGAGGACCGACGGCGAGGAGGCCGAGCGGACCAGCTGAGTGTATGAGAACGGCCATCGCCGAAAAGACCCTCCCCCGCACCTCACTGGGAACCGTGCGCTGGATTTTGGCGTTTATCGGCACTCCTATGAATGATTCAACGGCCCCCCAGAGAACGTTAACGCCCGCCAGGAGGAAGAAAGCAGAAGCCGTGGAGAGACCGGCAAAGGGGCTTATGATCCACGTAAATACCAGTATCATGACGCCGTCGAAGAGGAGTGCATGAAAGAGGTACCTTCCGGCCTTCTTCCCGAACTTCGCCGCTATCAGCGCGTTTCCTATCAGCGCTCCAGCCATGAAGACGCTCTCCAGGAGGCCGAACTGGTAGCTTGAAAACCCAAGGACTTCCCTGATGGCGTAGGGCATCAGAACGGCTCCAAAGGGCTGACCGAGGGCCATCAGCAGGATGGCAAAACCAATGAGTGTTCTGAGATAGGGGTTTGATCTGAAAAACGCTATCCCCTCTTTTATGTCAGAAACGACCTGACCGAGACTCCCAAGCTCTTTAGCCTTCCACTCGTATTTGATGAGAATCTCAAAGAGACCCGAGCCGAAGAAGCTGACCGCGTTGACGAGGAGAGCTAAGGCGATGCCTCCGACCGCGTAGATGAAGCCACCGAGGGCCGGACCGACGAGACGGGCGAAGATGTTGAAAGAACTCGCTATCGAGTTGGCCCTCTCAAGCTCATTCGGGTCAACGAGGTCGGGAAACATCGCGCTCGTTGATGCTCCAAAAAATGCTCCCATCGCGGCCATCACCACCTGGACGACGAGGAGCTGCTTGATTGAGAGTAAATTGAAGGCCAGAACTCCGAAGAGAAGAACTCCGCGCGCCAGGTCGAAGCCGACCATCAGGTGCTTTCTGTTGTAGCGGTCTCCAACCACGCCGGCAAAGGGCATGACAATCAAAGCTGGCACCATCTCTGCTAAGATAAATGCCGTCATAGCCGAGCCACTGTGCGTTTTGTCGAGAACGTAGAGTGGCAAAGCAACATCCTGAACCGCCCAGCCGAGTTGTGAAATAAAGCGACCCACCGCAAAGAGCCAGAAGTCTCTGCCAAGCCCTTTTCGAGTTTCCATCCAAGACCCTCCGTCGAATTGGGGAATAACCCTCGCTATGTTTTATTGGACAATTCGGTAATTATTTAATCAAATAAGCTCCACCCTCACGTCCCCGTTGGCAGTGCTTACCCTGACGGTGAACTCCCCGGTGCCGATGACCGGCTCGTTCGGGTCTATGCCGACAAACTCAACGTCGCCGTTGGCCTTCTTCGTCTCTATCCTCGCATCGCAGAAGTCCGTGAGGCGAAGAACGATGTCGCCGTTAACGCAGCTCGCCTCCACGTCGCCTTCTAGTTCCTCGATGGTTATCTCAAGTTCTCCGTTGACGGTTGAAGCTTTGAGTGGTCCAGCAACGCTTAAATGGGCCGTTATCTCTCCGTTGACGGTGGAAAGCTTTTCGACCTCACAGTCCTCAATGTGAATCTCACCGTTAACAGTTGTGACCTCCCCGAAGCGCACACCCGTAGCTTTAAGCTCGCCGTTGACGTTCCTGAAGTTAACGACCGTCCCCTTTGGGAGTCTTAGCTCAATCTCGGCCCAGCCTTCGGAAGGCTTTGGAATGAAACCGAGCAACTTTTTACCGATTAACCTCTCCTTAACCACGAGCTTCTCTCCAACCTGTTCCGCCTCAACTTCAACGTCACCGTGAAGAGCGTAGTTCACCTCGATGTGGTCATTTTCCCAGCCCTCAATCCTAACCCTGCCGTTAACTGCCGTTACCTCGACTTCCTTGACGTTCTCAAATTCCATTGTCTTCACCCCAGATAGTCCATCAGCTCGTCAATGAGTTCCTTCACGCGCTTGTTCAGGAGCGTCCTGTTGATACCCAAACCTTCAATGAGGCCGGCGCTCTGCTCCTCAACTATCTCCTTTGCCTTCCTCACGACGAGCCTGTAGGCCCGCTCGTCTTCTATGGTGTATGTCTTCCCTCCCGTCCTTATCCTGACTGTGCCGTCCCTGGCCGAGATTACAACGTCCTCGATGCGTATCTTTGCCCTGCCTCTCCCAACAGTGACGGAAACGTCTCCCGAGCGGAGCGATACGGAATCGCCCAGACTCAACGTCTCGTCTCCGCTCCTGTAGGTGACCCTGTTGCCTTCTACTTCAATCGAGAACTCCTCGGTCTGGATTTTCAGCCTGTCCCCGACTTTTGTGAGCTGGAAACCGTTGCGGAGCTCCCTGATAGTGAGCATCTCCCCCGGTTTCTTGACCTTGCCCTCATGGATATGTATCGGCCCGACTTTGAGCTCCTGGCCGGTGGGCGTCTCAATGACCTCGATGAAGGGCAACTTCACGTACTCAAATTCCTCGCCCTCGTAAACCTTGATTATTCCGAGGTCAACGGCCGTTGAACCCTTCCTAGCCTTCCTGTAAAGCCTGTCCGGGTTAATTAACCTCGATGCCCTCTCGACAAAGGCCTCGTCGGCTTTAACTTTCTTTCCAACTTCCAGCTTGCCCCACACGGCGACTGGGCTTGAGAGGACTTTCTTTATCTTTCCGAGCGGTGTCTCGGCTTCAACCTCAACGCTTCCGTCTATAACCCAGCCGACCATCTTTCCTCCGAACTTTACTGGATAGGCCTTCCCGCTTCCCCTCAATATTACATCGCCGAAGTCGGCACCGCTGAACTCGTAGGCCTTCTTCTCGACCTTCCACTCAAACCTGTCACTCTCTGCCCTTCCCAGGAGTAGACCGGCTATTGCCAGCACAACCGAGTAGGCGAAAGCCCTGCCTGCGAGGCTGTGAAGGTCCTCTGGCATTCCAAGCCACCCACCAACGTAGAGGAATACGCTCGTCCAGAAGAAGGCCTTTGAGAGGGCAAATATAACCCCGCTGAGTGTAATACCGAACCATTTGCCAACCCCCAGCAGTTCGAAGGAGAATATCAGCGCGATTATCGCGTAAACGAGGTATTCGTTGTAGCTCTCCAGTCCGAGGTGGCCTTTGAAGAGCCATACTATCAAAAGCACCGCGGTGAGCTTCTTCAGGTACTCGGCAACCTTAAACCTCGGGCTCTCATCCACAAAGGGATAACTCATTCTTCCACCTCCCCAAGGGCGGTTATAATCTCAAGCAGGCGCAAAAACAAACGCCCGTCGGGCGAGATTTCGTACTTGTCACCTTTCCTGACCATTCCGGTTCTCGTGAGGAGCTTGAGGTGATGGGAAACCGTTGGACTCTCGACGCCTAAAGCTTCCTTTATCTCCTTGAAGCCCATCGGCCTCCCGGAGAGCATTTTGAGAATTCTAATCCTGTCCGGGTTTGCCAAGGCCTTGAGCGTCTTCGCGGCTTTTTCTTCGTCCAGCTCAGGAAGTTCTCCGTCGCTGAGCTTCTTTCTCAACCGGGCCTTTATCGAGAGCATTACCTCATCAACGGGATCTATGTTCTCTTCAAGGAGTTCCAGCCTCTTCTTCAGCTCCTCGAGCTGGAACTTCAGGTCTTCCATTCTATCACCTGGTACAGATTTCTGTAGTACACTTTTATGTACTCCTTAAAAGGTTACCGATCTTTCGACACACTTTTAAACGCTGAGACCATCGATTAAACCATGAACATCGCCGAGATGCTCGCGCTGATCGGACTCGGGTACCTCCTGAAACTCGTGGTTAGGAAGGAAAAGCCCTTTGACTGGCTTCGATTCATTACCAACGACGTTCTCCTGGCTTTCTTCGTCTTCGGGAACGTCGCGAGCAAGGATTTGGGTTATCTGCTCAGCATAAAGACAGTCTTCCTCTACGTCTTCCTGATAATTGGCATAAGCCTGTCCGCGTCCTATCTCTACGGTCGCATTAGGCTCAAAAACGACCCCTGGGCCGGTGCGCTGATGGTGCTCTCGGTTTACCCCAATACGGCAGCACTCGGCTTTCCAATAGCGAGCCTCTTCCTAAACGACATAACGCCGGCCATACTCTACTCGACGACCAACTCGATGATAGTTATTCCAATCGTGACGTTCATAGCTGCCCACTATTCAAGCGGTGGTGCGAGCGTTAAGGAGAGCTTCCTCAAGGCTCTAAAGTTCCCGCCGACGCTTGCAAACCTCCTCGCTCTTGGCCTCGTCGTCGCGGGAGTCAAACTGCCAGACTGGTTTATCGAGCCGGTTAAAACCATCGGCTGGCTCAGCATCCCGCTCCTCCTCATATACTTCGGCTCGAGGATAACGCTGAGGGCCTTCGAACCTAGAAAGCTCCTCGAGGTTGGAGCCTTCAGGATAGCGATTCCATTCCTTTTCGTTTCCCTAACACTCAGGAACGCGAGGCCCGAAATCTTCTACTCCGTTTTAATTGAGGCCAGCATGCCACCTGCCATAGCGGCCAACGCGATTTTAGCCCAGTACAGGCTCAAGGCCGATGAGGCGATAAGCGTTACCTTTGTGCTAACACTGCTTGTCATCGGTCTTTTCGTAATTTTGAAGGCCTTTTCGGGCTGAATAAATTCCTTAGGTTCCCCAAAGGAAAGGGTAATAAGGTTTTGCGCCCTATTTTACGGCTAACACTTCCGTGGGGTGTTTGCATGGGGCTGTTTGGAAAACTGAAGTCGGGACTTAGTTCTGCCTCCAAGCACCTCAAGAAGAGGCACTTTAAGATGACCATGGGGGAGCTTGCGGAGAACTGGGAAAAGCTGAGGGATGCGGGAAGCCTTTACTTCAGCCTCACAAGGGAAGGTCAGACCTACGAGATCGACAAAGTTCGCAAAGATGGAGAGGGGAAGTGGGAGAAGATTGAGATCTGGTACTACGCGGAGAGCGAGGATGAAGGAGTCTACGAGAGAGAGCGCGAAAGGTTTGACCCGACCGTTGAAGTGTGGGTTCACCTGAGCGAGGCACAGTACGAGAAGCTGGTCGAGAAGCACGGGGACTTTCTCAAAAAGTTTGAGTGGTGAGGGTGGTTGGTATGATGCCGAGACGGGGACTTGTAAAGCTCCTTGTGGTCTTTGTTGTTGCCTTTCTCGTGATTGCAAGCGGGTGCACGGGGGGAAACGGGGGAGGAACCACCCCTACAGAATCATCGGCAGGGGGATACACCTCTCAGACAGAAGGGCCATCCGCAAGCTCCCCCATGCCGCAGATAACGAACATTGAGGATATTTACGGGATAACACACATAAAATTCTCCTCCGACGGGACGAAGTGGATATCCCTCTGGGTTGACGGCTCCAGGTGGGACTCCCACGAGCCCGGGTCCCTTTTCGGAACCTATGACTCGGCGTGGTTCTATTCCGGAGGAAACCTCTACCTCTTTGAGTACGCCGGTGACATGCTCTACTCATACGCCAAGGATGGGGATAGAACACCCTACCCGTGGGTTGTCGTCAAGGTGCCATACACGGCGGCTGACTTTGACCGGGCAGGACCTGAGGCCTCGATAGTTCTCCTCGACAGGGGCGGGAACCTTCACCTAATCGTCTACGACACCGATGAGACCAAGTACTGGCCCAGCGAGGATGAGCGGAAGCTGGCTTACCTCCCCAAGGTGAAGGAGGAGTTTTCCTGGGCCGTAGGAGGGAGCAACCTTGCGGTTGGCTGGGACTACGACGGGAACTACATCTACTACGTCACCTGGGGAGGAAACAGGGTCTGGGTCGTGGGATTCACCAACGAGGGGCTGAGCGACCTCCTCGACGGCAATGGAAAGAAGCCCGGGCCGAAGGTTTTCACCTTTGATTCGCCGGTGAATGCGGTAATAGTTGGAGAAAACGGCCTCTACGTATGGGAGGGGAACAGGCTTCACGTCTTCAACACCCTCTCAGGCCCTGAAGCTCTGGAGGAGTCATCCGTGGTTGAAGTCCCCGAGAACGGCCACTATCATCTCGACTTCGGGGAGAGCAGTGACGTTCTCACCTTCTACGACGGAAATAACGTTCTGATACTTCACCTTACAGGAGATGGACTTGAGAGAAAGGAAACGGCAAGTTTACCCGGTTATGATTTCGTTGGATACGATTCTCAGAACTGGGTTATCTTCGCGTTCAAAGGCAGTCAGCTGGACTTCTACGACTACGACCCAGACATCTCAAAGGCCACATATAAAGGAAGCCTGAAACTCCCCGTTAAAGCTAAGAGCGGCCACGCCTTTATCTCAACGGAAGGAGATGCCTACGCCTACTTCTGGGGCATTGACGGGAGGTATTACGCCGTAAACGGTGAGTTGAACGAGGAAGAGCCCGCGGGAACCTCCGGCGAATCCGAAACGGAAACTCAGACATCAACCCAGACGTCAAGCCCTTCAACCGAAACCCAAACAACTACGAGCACAACGGCACCGGGGCAGTCCGGTTCTGCGGATGTCCTTCAGAACCCCTTCAATGTGGAGGGAATCAACTTTACAAGGGGGGATTATCACTACTTCGGAGTTAAGATTGTCCCAAGAGAGGGCCACTTGGAATACTTCCCCTACGGAGACGAGGTTTATCTATACCACCTCCTCGGCAAATACGTCTTCAGGATTTCACCCTGGCCCTATGACTATTGGAACGGCTATTCCTCAGAGCCAGAGCTGAAAGTCCCGACTCCCGACCTTCTACCCGTGGAGCCTAAGGCCTTCTACGGCGTTCCAAACGGGGACGATTACCTTCTCGCTGGTAAGGACGGAAAGCTTCACATTCTTGTAGGCTATGGGGACGAGACTGAGATCAACGGCGTAACCGTTGATACCTTCAAGACCCACATAACCTACGATTTCGACGCCGATGGCGTTGTCATCGACAAGAACCACTACGAGTACATAGCCTGGAAAGGAAACCTACTTAGGGTCTATGCCTACACAGATGACGAGCACTACCAGATGTGGGACAAGGGCAGGGAGATTCGCGTTAGTCCGGCTGTGTATGAACTGCCGGAGAGGATAGTTGAAGTCAACCCGTATCTCGATGACTACTTCCTCGTCGTCAGAACGGAGGGAGGGCTCTACCTAATCGCCAAGCCCAACGGCTATTACAAGGACGACCACAACATCTACCGCGTAGTTAACGGCTATGTAAAATTCGTTGGGGCTATACACTACTGGGGAATTGGGGCGTTAATCGTTTACAAGGACGGAACTGTCTACCATTTGGACGTCAACTACGACTCCGATGAGCACACTATAGAGGTCACGATTGGTGCTAAGGTTGAAATCCCCAACGCTGTTGGCCTCTACGGAGAGCACTCACAGGAGCCGTACTTCGTCGTCTCCACCTCTGATGGAAAGTTGCTGGTCTACGATTACGTCTGGGACAACACGAAAAGGGCTTACGTCTTCAAGCTTGCCAAGGGCTACGACCCTGGAGTTCCGCTGGTGAAGCTCTACACGGATTACAGGCCGGAGTGGAAGTGGATAAAGGTTCTGGGGCTCAGCGATGATGGAACGTTCTACAACCTTGAGATAAGCGAGCCGAAGGAGGGATGATGCTCCTTTTCTTTTTTCCGTTGATTATGCGCTCAAATCTTAGCGATGCTCCTGGAGGTAATGGGATTTGAAGTGGGGAAAACTCATCATCGTGGCGCTTTTGGTGCTTTTTGTTCTTGCGAGTGGTTGCACAAACCCAAGTGGGGAAACGCACTCAAGTTCTCCAGCGGAGAGTTCCCACACTCCAACACAAGGAGCTGAATCACGCCAGACGGGAGCAAGTGAAACCTCGACGACAACTGCCAGACATCCAGAGGGGATACAAACCCACAGGCTACTCAACCGCACGGTCGTGATAAACGCCACCATGGTTCCCGACGCTACTTGGGAATGCTCGGAGAAGGCGCCTTCCGTTATAGAGGGCTACTACAATGTCGTCAGGAGAGAGGAGAACGTCTCGGGCTTCTTTGACCTTTCGGTGGTTGATGAAAGTTCTTTGACTGAACTCCATCAGGCACTCTACGGGGCGGTTGACTTCAAGGACCTGAAGATAGAAAACCTGGAGTGCTTTCCAGTAAGTACGAAGCTCGTGGCATGCAGATACCATTACTCGGCGGTTATCACGAAGGATGAGCAACAGAGGGACATCGAAAGGGACTACGTAACGTTTCTTTCGGGGGACAGATGCAAAATAATCTGGACGGAGGCGGAAGGATGAAGCTCGCTCCACTTCTGCTCGCGGGGCTTTTGGTGCTCTCCATCTTCTCCGCTCCCCTGATAAACTCGGCTGGGACCAGTGTAGATTTGGAGAACCTCGACACTGACGGAGACGGACTGAGCGACGCCTTTGAGAGGTCTCAAGGTAGCTCACCTGCCAGTCCCGACAGCGATGGAGACGGGTTGAGTGACAGACTTGAGTTTCTCTATGGAAGCGACCCAAATCGGCAGGATAGTGATGCAGACCATCTAACCGACTGGGAAGAAATCTTCAAGTACGGGACGAATCCGAGGAGTTATGACACCGATGGGGACGGTTTTACCGACTACAACGAGCTCACCGGGAGGTACCTCGTTCAGGGAGTGGAAAAAGGGGTTCCAAGTGACCCTACAAATCCAGATACCGATGGAGATGGCCTTGACGACTACTACGAAGCGAGGGTTCTCACGTACCTCTTTGGCAATGAGGAGAAGCCGTTCTACACCAATCCGGACTGGGATGACGACGGAATTCCGGATGGAAAAGAGCTCTACCGCTATGATGGCAGATACCCGAAGGATGCCATAGTTTACAAGGCTGGCATGTCTCCTCCACCGAGCCCGCTCTTCAACACAGCCTATTACCTATGCTTCCTGAGTCCCGACTGCGACGGCGACGGTCTAAGCGACGGGGAGGAGCTGGTACTCGGAACACTCGTCTATGCGAGAGATACAGACGGTGACGGCCTCTGGGACGGCTGGGAGGTCAAGCTCGGCAGTAACCCCTTCAAGGGGGACACCGATGGCGATGGACTAAGCGACATTGAGGAGATTATGCCAGAGCTGGTAGAGATGAAACTTGGTGGTGGAGTTCCATCGTGGCTACCGGAGAACCTCAAAGAAACAAAAATCTGGGACGGGGTAAGTGAGACGGAAATGAACCTCTCAGAATACCTTGAGTACTATATCATCCAGGCCAGGTGGGGAAGGAGCCTCTTCTGTTCCCCTGACGAGAAGAGTTTGAGCGTTCGTTATAGCATTCCCGAGGACGTTTTCAGGGGAAAAACCTTTGAGCACGATGGTCGGGTGTGCTTCATTCTACCGGCCACGGACCCAGATAATCCAGACACCGATGGAGACGGTTTGAGCGATTATAAGGAGCTTCACTTTGAATACCTCTACGCTGTCTACAACCGCGAGAGCAACTCCACGTACCTCCTCGAAGGGAACCCGATAGTCCTCGATCCGACCAATCCTGACACGGACGGCGATGGAATCCCTGATGGGAGCGACCCGGTTCCCGCTCATTACGACTTTGATGACGATGGTCTGATAGAGGACAACGCCTGTGCCTTCACAACGGACTGCGACGAGGACGGCGTTACGGATTGGGTGGAAAACCGTTCGAAGACCGACCCGACAAACCCAGACACAGATGGCGACGGCCTTACCGACTGGGGGGAGCTCTTCTGGTACAGTACTAACCCCCTCGTGCAGGACACCGACGGGGACGGCTTCACGGATTTTGAGGAGGTCAAAGTGGGAATTGACCCAAGAAGTCCAAACTCGAAGCCTTCAGAACCGCCATCTGTGGAAAAGCCGGAATATAGGAAAGTGGACACCGCCCTCAGGGAAACACCAAGGCCGAAGGTTCGCAAACACATCGAGTTCCTTCTGGACGGGAAGAAGATTAAACCAGACGAGTTCATCACCGTGGTCGTTGATAGTGACTCGGTCAGCTTCGAGATAAAGGCCGACCCGATAACGGTAATTTTGCCGAACGGAAACGAAACGGATTACGAGCTTACGCGGGTGTCAGTACGGGGTGACGACAGGGACAAGCTGGAAAAGGTAAGCGAGACTGAATACAAGCTCAACCTGCCGAACGTCACGGAGATTGGCTTTGTCTTCATCTCCTTCACGGTGGAGCTCACCTTCCCCGACGGGAGCGAGGAGAGGTCCTACACCTATGAGTTCAACATTGAGGCGAAGTACAGGGCAAAGCCCGAGGTGATGCTCGTAAGCTCCGAGTGGCTCAACAGCACCGACGCTGGTCTTCTCTACTTCGAGTGCCACCACTGCAAGAACGTCACGATAAGTGCGCCGGGAGCTTTAATCAACGGAGAGGTCAAGAGAATCATAGACTTCGGCTCGACGAGGCCGGTTAAGTATTTCTACGCGAGGCTAGTCCCGAGACGCTACGAACTGCCTGGGGAAGAGAACGTCGGCGTTATCTACACCAGGTATGAGAACAGCGTTGAAGTCCTCAAGACTGGAAAGGACATAGGCATCTTAACCGCCAAGATGGTCGAGGCGAGGAGCGTTGGCGCGAAGATAACCTACGGTATGGTGGCTTTGGCGAAGGGAGTGAAGACAATAGTCGGGGGCGTTGAGGCCTTCATTCCAGAGGACGAGGAAATGCCTAAGACAAATGGGGTTGAAACTCCCGACTCGGTGCGCTTTGACCGTGAGGCCTTCAAGGAGGGCCTGCTGGACTGGGTGAAGGAGCAGTTAGTTGACAAAACCTTCGACTACGTCACCGAAAAAGCCGTCCAGTACGCCAACGAGGCCGAAATTGAAGCGAGAAGGGAGAAGACAACCTATCGCGTGACGGTAAAGGCCTGCAACGAATACCACTGCGAGGTCTATGGCTTCACGGTTTCCGGCTACGGCTACGACTTTGGGTGAGGTTTTTAACCTCCCCGCTTATTCCATTTTGGTGATA